>NZ_BAAAWT010000001.1:6781545-7108806 GCF_039535215.1 Streptomyces racemochromogenes | reverse complement strand
GTCGTCACCGCCACCTGGGCGCCCGGCACCTCCCGGGCCGCCGAACTGGCCGACTCCCTCGCGGCGCTCGGCGCCGGGGAACCCCGGATGCTGGGGTACGCCGACCACCGCGTCCCGGATTCCGCCCCCGGCCGGCCCCGGCTCTGCGACGCCCCGCTCGACGAGGCCGTCGGGCGGCTCGTCGGCCACCTCAGGCGGTTCCGGCCCCGGATCGTCGTCACCCATGACGCGTACGGCCAGCTCACCGGGCACCCCGACCACCGCCACACCCACCGCGTCACGGCGCTCGCGGTGGCCGCCTCCGGCCTGGAGCACCTCTACCCGGAGGCGGGTGCCCCCTGGCAGCCCCACGCCCTGTACGGGGCCACCCACCCGCACTCCGCCCTCGCCGACCTCGCGCCGCTGCTGGCCGGCGTCGGCAAGTCGGCCCTGAGCGTGCCGGACCACCTGGTCAGCGCCACGGTCGACGTGCGCCCGTGGCTCGGCGCCAAGTGGGCCGCCGTCCTCGCGCACCGCAGCGAGGTCGCCCGGGAGCGGGCGCTGCCCGGGATCCTGTCCCGCCTGCCCGCCGGGACGCGGAACCGTGTGATCGGCACCGAGTACTTCATCCGGCTGCACACCCACCCGGCCGCGCGCGGGCTGACCCGGCTGACGGTGTGACGGGCCGGCCGGGCATTTTCCGCTTGTGCTCGGCGGCCCCGGTCGGCAGGGTGTCCGGAGTGCCTGCTGATCTTGCTTCGAGATTGTTCGAGGGGTTTGGGGGAACCGATGCTGACCGGGATCGTGATCGACGCGCTGGACGTCGTACGGATGGAGCGCTTCTGGCGGGAGGCGACGCGGGGCCGGACGGACGGTCTGCGGCTGCGGTTCGTGCCGACGGCGACGCCGAAGGCGGGCAAGAACCGGCTCCACCTCGACCTGGCCGGGGGCCCTGACTGGGAGGTGGAGGTGGCGCGGCTGCTCTCGCTCGGGGCTACCCGGGCCGACATCGGCCAGGGGGACGTCCCCTGGGACGTGCTGGCCGACCCGGAGGGCAACGAGTTCTGCGTGCTGCGCCCCGGCCACCCGGGCGTCCTCGCCGATTCCGGACTGGTAGCGGTCTGTCTCGACATCGCCGAGGAGCACCGCCGCGCTCAGGAAGCGTCCTGGCCGTCGCGGACCGGCTGGGACACGGTGGAGTCCGAGGCCTGGGGCTTCCGGCTCCGCCGGACTCCCGCCAGCCCGGTCTCGCTGGTGATGGGGCCGCCCGCGGCGCCGAAGGCGGGGCGGAACAGGCTACGGCTGGAGACCGCCCGTCCGGGCGGTGAGCCGGGCGAGTTCCTCGACGCCGGCGGGAACGAGTTCCACGTCACCGGCGCCCGCCCCGCTCCGGCCCCGGCCCACGACGGAGGTGCGGGCGATGAGGACGCGTGAACTGAGGTTCGGCCTGTACGCGGACGAACAGGGACTGGCCTGGGTGAGGGGACTCGTCGGGGAGGCGGTGGCCCGTCGCGGGGCCCGGATCACCGGGGAGACCCTGTCGACGGACGACCGCCCCGACGGCGGGCCGGCGGCGGCCGAGCTGTACGACTTCCTGGCGGAGCAGTGGGCCGTGGAACATCCCGGCGAGAGCAGCGGCGCACGGCGGCCGGTCGAGCTGCGCGTCCGGCTGGCGTGCTCCCTGCGCACGTGGCGGGCGGTCCGCAAGGCGGTGATCGGCGCGATGTGCCCGGCGGGAGCGGCCCCTCACGTCTGCCGGGTTCCGTGGATGGTGGGCTGACGGCGGCCTGCCGACGACCTGATGCCGGAGGATGACGGGCATGACGGGCATGACGACAGGGCGTGAGGCGGCGTCAGGGGCCGGCCGGCCGGTCGCGCTGGTGACGGGCGTCGGCCGCACCGCCGGGATCGGCGCCGGGATCGCCCGCGAGCTGGCCGGGGCCGGCTGGGACATCGCCTTCACCTACTGGACTCCGTACGACGCGCGCATGAGCTGGGGCGTCGAGGCCGGCGCGGCGGACACCGTCGCCGCCACGCTGGCGGAGCGGGGCGCCAGGACGGTGGCGGTGGAGGCGGACCTCGCCGATCCCGGTGCCCCCGAGCGCGTCTTCGACGAGGCGGAGGGCGCGCTCGGCGGCGTCACCGCGCTGGTGATGTCGCACTGCGAGTCGGTCGACTCCGGCCTGCTCGACACCACCCTCGAAAGCTTCGACCGCCACTTCGCGGTGAACGCCCGGGCGACCTGGCTCCTGATCCGTGAGTACGGGCGCCGGTTCCGCGGGAGCCCCGGGACCGGCCGGGTGATCGGCCTGACCAGCGACCACACCGTGGGCAACCTGCCCTACGGGGCGAGCAAGGGCGCGCTGGACCGCATCGTGCTGGCCGCCTCGCACGAACTCGCGCACCTCGGGATCACCGCCAACGTGCTCAACCCGGGGCCGGTGGACACCGGGTGGATGTCCGACGGGATCCGGGAGCACGTGCTCGGCCGCACGCCGCTGGGCCGCCTGGGCACTCCGCGGGACGCCGCCCACCTGGTCGCGTTCCTCTGCTCGCCGCAGGGCCAGTGGATCAACGGGCAGCTGCTCAAGAGCGACGGCGGTTTCGCCGGCTGACCGCGGAAGCCGTCGGGCGGATCGGCGTTGCACACCACGGTGACCGCGGTGTTCCGGTCCGGGCTCACCTTGAAGGTGCTGTGGAACTGCTCCCAGTCACCCCGGTGCACGAGGCTCCCGTCGGGCAGCACGAGCACGCCGGCCCCGTACCGGCCCTCCTCGATGACGTCCCGGGTCCAGGCGGGCGGGTGGTCGAGGAAGGCGGACAGGGGGTCGTCCAGCGCGAGGCGGTGCCGTCCGGCGAGCAGGAGGACGGCGTCGGCGGTGAACTGCTTGGAGTGGGAGGCCATGTCGAAGACCGTCCGCGGGGTGATGGCGCGCCCGGTCGCCAGGTCGGCCTTGCCCCGGCCGTGCACCGCGATGCCGTCCGGTTCACGCGGACCAGCTTCCTCCCTTCTTCGAGCCTCCCCCGGCGGCCGCGGCGCGGCCAGTCGACCGGCAACGGCCGGAACGCCGCCGGGCCGTGGAAAACGAGTGTCCGCCCCGCCCCGGGGTGCAGCACAATCACCGCATGGCTGACATGGGACTGTTCCGGAACGCGGTCGCCGACTGGGCGGCGGGCGGCGACGACGGGCCGGCCGGGGAGCGGGCCGGGGAACTGGCCGCGGAAAGGGGTGTCGCGTCGGTGGTGCTGGTCGAGGGGCCCAGCGACCTCGCCGCCGTCGAGACCCTGGCGGCGCGCCTGGACCGGGACCTGCCCGCCGAGGGCGTCTGCGTCGTCTCCATGGGAGGGGCGATGAACGTCGGCCGGTACGCCCGGCTCCTGGGCCCGCCGGGACTGGGACTGCGCCTCGCCGGGCTGTGCGACGTGCGGGAGCAGCCCTACTTCGACCGCGGCTTCCAGCGGGCCGGGGCTCCCCGCCACGAGGTCTTCGTCTGCGTGGAGGACCTGGAGGAGGAGCTGATCCGCGCGCTGGGCGTGCCGCGGGTGGAAGGGGTCATCGAGGCCGAGGGCGACCTCGCCCCCTGGCAGACCTTCGTCCGCCAGCCCGCGCAACGCGGCCGCGACCCGCACCACCGGATGCGGCGCTTCCTCGGCACCAAGAAGGGCCGCAAGATCCGCTACGGGCACCTCCTCGCCCAGGCCCTCGACCTCGCTCTCCTGCCCGCGCCCCTCGACGCGCTGCTCACCGCCCTGGACCCGGCCCGCGCCGGACGCTGAGCGGCGGGACGCCGGCGCGCCCGGGCCGTCACCGGCCGGGGGCCGGTCACCGACCGGGGCGGGCCAGGCCGGTCAGGAGTACGTCCAGGGCCAGGTCGGTCGCCTCCGGCAGCGGGGTGTCCTCGAGGAGGGAGCCGAGGGCCAGCGTCGCCAGCCCGTGGACGGTGGAGAAGGCGACCTGGGCGAGGCGGACCGGGTCGCCCTCGCGGACGAACCCCTCCGCCTGGGCCCGCGCGATGAGTTCGGCGGTGGTGTCGAGGCTGTGGTGCCCGAGCTCCCTGAGTTCGGCACTGGAGTCGTCGGCGCGCTTGGCGCTGAACATCAGGTTCAGCAGGGGCGCGTGGGTGACGGCGAAGTCGACGTACGCCCGCCCCAGGGCGGCCAGGCGGTCCGGCACCGGGCCGGGTGCTTCGGCCGCGGCGCTCAGGCGGGCGTTCAGCCGGGTGAAGCCGCTGACGGCGAGGGCGTCCAGCAGGGCCTGCCGGTCGCGGAAGTGGCGGGAGGGCGCGGCGTGGCTCACGCCGAGGTCGCGTGCCAGGGCCCGGAGGGACAGGCCCTCCACGCCCGATTCGGTGAGGACGGTCTCCGCGCGCTCCAGCAGGGCGGTCCGGAGGTTGCCGTGGTGGTAGGGCCCCTCGCTCAAGGCGGGCTCCCCTCTCTTGATGTTGTCATTGACTACAATGATGTCGCCGCCTACATTCATGTGTGTCCAACACGTGAAACGGAGCAGCCTACGATGCCTATGACATACCAGGGGACCGTCACCCTGATCACCGGGGCGAGCGCCGGGCTCGGCGTCGAGTTCGCCCGCCAGTGGGCCGCACGCGGAGCCGACCTCGTCCTCGTCGCCCGCCGCCTCGACCGGCTCGAGGAACTGGCGGCGGAACTGGAGAAGCGCCACGGCGTCACCGCCCACGTGATCGCCGCGGACCTCGCCCGGCCGGGAGCCGCGGCCGCGCTGCGCGCGGAACTCGACGCGCGCGGGATCACGGTGCACTCCCTCGTCAACAACGCCGGCTTCGGCAGCCACGGCCCGTTCGCCGGCCAGGACGTGGCGCAGATCAACGAGATGATCCAGCTGAACGTGACGGCCGTCGCCGAGCTCACCCGGGCCTTCCTGCCCGACCTCGTGTCCGACGGCCGGGGTGCGCTGGTGAACGTGGCGAGCTCCGCGGCCTACCAGCCGACCCCCGCGATGGCGGTCTACGGAGCGAGCAAGGCCTTCGTTCTGAACTTCACCGAGGCCGTCGGCTACGAGACGCGGAACTCGCCGCTGCGGGTGCTCGCCGTGTCGCCGGGTCCGGTCAGCACGGAGTTCTTCGACGTCGTCGGCAGCCGGGACGCGGCCGTCGGCCGCATGGCCACGCCCGAGCAGGTGGTGACCGCGACCCGGCGCGCCCTGGAGCGCGCCAAGACCCCGCCCAGCATCGTCGCGGGCCTCGCCAACCGCGTCTCCGCGGCGGCCGCCGCACTGACGCCCCGGCGCCTCACGCTGGCGGTGTCGGGACGGGTCCTGAAGGCCTGACGCCTCGTGCCGCCGCCTGCGGACGCACATCCGCGTACGCAGGTACGGCAACGCCCGGCCGAGGGTCTCGGCCGGGCGTTGCCGGGGGGTTGCGTCACCGGTGGTCTAGTACCAGTGGTTGGCCTGCCAGAAGTTCCAGGCCTCGACGGGGCTGCCGTAGCGCTCGTTCATGTAGTCCAGGCCCCACTTGATCTGGGTGGCCGGGTTGGTCTTCCAGTCCGAGCCCGCGGAGGACATCTTCGACGCGGGCAGCGCCTGGACCAGGCCGTAGGCGCCGGAGGAGGAGTTCGTGGCGGTGTAGTCCCAGCCGCTCTCGTGCGTGACGATCTTGTCGAAGGCGGCGAACTGGGCCGGGTCCTTGATCATCTGCTGGGCGATCGCCTTGGCGCCCGTCGGAGCCGCCTGCGCCGGAACGGCGGCGAGCACGGAACCCGCGACACCCAGGGCGAGCACGGAACCGGCCAGAGCCTTCTTCGAAGCGGCGATGCGGCGGATGACAGCGTTGGACACGGAGGAACCTTCCGACGGGAACAAGGACGGCCGCCGCATGCCGAAGACATGCGTGAACCACTCACACAGGTGGGAGGGGCTCTGCCGGCGGGGGGCTCGCGCCCCGGCCGCCTCGGCGACATCACCCAGTTAGCCAGGCCCCCGACGCCCTGGCAAAGCCCCCACCTACTAGCCGCCCCGGCGGACCCGCAGCCGCGCCCCGGCCCCAAACGCGGGCGGGAGCGGGCCGGACGGGCTACTAACCCGGGCCGGATGTGACCTGGGTCCTGTGGGCCGCCTCACCGGCACACCGCCCCGATGTCACCCCACGTAACCGGTCAGACCCTGTGCGGTGGGTGTCCCCCGTCACTTCCAGCCCCCGAATCGAAGGCGATGCGCCTCCGCCGTGCCTAAGACGAGAGGCGTGGCCGGCCGCTGGTCACGCGGCTCCACAGGGAACGCGTGGCACCGAAGCCGCTCTCGTGCGTCCAGACGTGGGTGCAGCCGGGGCACTGGAGGTGCAGCAGGCTGCCCTTGTTCGAGAGCAGGTAGCGCCAGTGGCGGGAGCAGGCGCGCCGCTCCGTGCACGGCTCGCAGCCCCGGGTGTCCTCGCAGGCCGGGCACGGCACCCAGGCCCGGCGGCCGATCTCGGCCTGCGGGTCAAGCGGCAGCACGGCCGCCCCCGCGCACGGGCAGCACGCCGGCCGCCACCAGGGCGTCGTACGTGCGCTGCTGTTCGGCGTCGAGGCCGGAGTAGAGCAGGTCGTACGCCTCCTCCTCGCCCCTCAGCACGTCGACCGGATCCCAGTCGGGGCCGAGCGCGGCCATCACCTGGGCGCGCCGGAGCATCTCCTGGGAGGTCAGGTCGACGGTGAAGCCGACCAGGCCGGCGGGGCCGTCGGGGCCGGCGGGGGGCGGGGAGTGGTGCGTGGACATGGGGCAGAACTTAGGTATGCCTTCCCTCCCGGGTCAAGGGAGGGTGGGGGGAGTCACATCCCACCCTCCACGGAATGATCCGCACATATCCCCTCGGCCGTCAGGGGCCGCCGCGGGGCGGGCCGCCCGGTGCGGTCAGCCGCGCCGGAAAACCACCTCGGGGTCGGCCGCCGTCGGCCCGTCCAGGCGGGGTGCGGGCAGGCCCTTGAGGTGCCGGTCGAAGAAGTCACCGGTGTAGGCGCGGGTGATCCGCTGCGAGCGGTCTCCCGAGAGGGGGGTCTCCGGGTGCGGGGCGCCCGCGGCGTCGGCGAGGACGGGCCAGTCGGTGAATCCGGGGTGGCCCATGCCGGTGACGGTCAGCCAGCGCTTCCAGCCGTCCATCCGCGGCCAGGCGTCGGCCCAGCTGGTGTCCTCGATCTCCGGCGGGGTCAGGGCCGGGTCGCCGCCGAGCAGCAGGAACGGACGGCCGCCGAGGCCGGTCTCGGGGAGCGGGGCGAAGAAGGTGCCGTCCATGTTCACGCCGGCGGCCACGCGCGGGTCCGCGGCCATGGCCGTGGCGGCGGAGGCGCCGCCGATCGAGTGGCCGGCCATGCCGATGTGCCGGGCATCGATCAGCCGGGAGTGGCGCCAGGCGGGGCGGTCGCCGGTGAGCCGGTCCAGCAGGAACGTCACGTCGCGGGCCCGGGCTTCGGACACGCGGTGCAGCGACCGGTCGGGGAAGACCTGCTCGCAGGCCTTGCAGTCGAGCATCCTGCCGCCGGGGAAGACGGTGCCGTCGGACTCGTAGGCGTGGTCGAGGGCGGCGACCACGTAGCCGCGCGAGGTCAGGTCCTCCGCCAGCACGGTGAGGGAGGAGCGGGGCAGGGTGAATCCGGGTGAGAGGACGACCAGCGGGTACCGGCCGCCGCCGACGCGCGGCAGCGCTTCCTCGCGGGCGTGGGTGCGGACGGCGGCGACCTGTTCGGGCGTGGCGTGGCGGCCGAGTTCGCCGCGGTCCGTGAGCAGGGCGCGCGCCTCGGCCACGGTCGTGTACGGGGCCGGGTGTCCGGTGCCGCGCACGGCGGGGTAGTAGAGGGACACGAGCAGTTCGCGGTCGACGGCCGGGACCCAGGGGTCCTTGCGCGCGGTGTCGACGAGGTGGAGGGTGTCGCGGCCGACGGCGAAGGCGCCGGTGGGGCGCGGCAGTTCGAATCGCGCGGCACCAGCGGGGGTTTCCGCCCGGCCACCCGCGACGGCGGGCGTCGGCGCGGTGGTGGTGGCGGCGGTCGCGGTCACCTGGCCGCCGGCCAGCAGGAGTCCGGCCGCGGCGGTCGCCGCGAGCGCACGGATGATCTTGGTCATGCCCACACCATAGGGAAGTTAGGGCAGCCTCACCTAACCAAATTCTCATCCGGGCGCGGAATGGCCGGAATCCGCCGCCGCGGACCGGCCACCCGTCCGCGCCGCCCGCCGGCCGACCGGACGCCCGGAGGATTTCCGTGCCGCCCGCGCGGACGCACGGCGCGCACGCGGTGCGGACGCCACACTGGCGGGCATGAGGATCGCCGTCATGACAGCGGGGTCGCGCGGGGACGTCGCGCCGTACACGGGGCTGGGGGCCGGCCTGGCCCGGGCCGGCCACGAGGTCACCCTGGTGACCCACGAGGTGTTCGCACCACTGGTGGCCGGGTCGGGGGTGCGCTTCGCCACCCTCCCGGGGGATCCCCGGGCCGAGTTGCACTCGTCGCGCGGGCGTGGGCTGCACCGGAGCCGGCACGGGGCGGCGAAGCTGCTGCGGGCCGTCGCGCTGGCGCGGCGCATCGCGCCCGAGATGACGCACCCGCTGGTCAGTGCCGCGCGCGACGCGGACGTCGTACTGGCCGGCGGGACGGTCGCGCCGCTGGCGTACGCCATCGCCGAGGGCCTGTCCCGGCCCAGCATGGGCCTCTTCCTGCAACCGCTGCACGGCACCCGGGAGTTCCCTCCGCCGATGCTCGGCACCCGCTCCGCGGGCCCGCTGGGCAACCGGCTCGGCGGGCGGGCCGTCGTCACGGCCGTCGACCACGTCTTCACCCGGGCCGCGCGGGCCCTTGCCGCCGAACACGGCCTGCCCACCGGCCCGCTGTCCGCCGGCCGCCGCGCCCGCGAGCGGTGGGGCTGGCCCGTGTGGCACGGCTTCAGCGAGCTGGTGGTCCCCCGCCCCCGCGACTGGCGCCCGGGGCTGGAGGTCTGCGGGTACTGGTGGCCCCACGACGGCGCCGACAGCCGGCTCCCGCCGGAGCTGGAGGACTTCCTCGCGGCCGGCCCCGCCCCGGTGTACGTGGGCCTCGGCAGCGCCACCACACCCGACCCCGGGCGGGTCAGCGCCGACGTCGTGGCCGCACTGCGCGCGGCCGGGCTGCGGGGCGTGGTCCAGCAGGGGTGGGCCGGGCTGTCCGCCGCCCAGGACGACGTGATCACCATCGGCGAGGTGCCGCACTTCCTGCTGTTCCCCCGCGTGGCCGCCGTCGTCCACCACGCCGGGGCGGGCACCACCGGCGCGGCCCTGCGCGCGGGCGTCCCCTCCGTACCCGTGCCCGTGCAGTTCGACGCCCACTTCTGGGCGGCCCGCCTGGTGGAGCTGGGCACCGCCCCCGGTGTGCTGCCCCTGCGCCGCCTCGGCCCGGCCGCCCTCGGCGCGGCCGTGCGGGAGGCCGTGGGCAACCCCTCCTACCGGGAGCGGGCCCGGTACCTCGCCGGACGGCTGGCCGCGGAGGACGGGGTCGCTCCGGTCGCCGCCGCGCTCGAACGGCCGGCGCGGGCCTGAGGGGTGCCCCTCAGCCGCGCGGCTGCTGCTGCCAGGGCTGCTGGTACTGGCCCGGATGCTGGTACGGGCCGGGCTGCTGCTGGTACTGGCCCGGATGCTGCTGGTACGGCGCCGGCTGCTGGTACTGACCGGGATGCGGGTACTGCCCCGGCTGCTGCTGCGCGGCCTGGGCCGGCCGGGCGCCGCGCAGCAGGGCGTCGAAGCGCGCGTACAGGTCGTGGGCGGCGTCCGGGGCCGGTGCGTACGCGGTCACGGATCCGTCGGTGAGCCGCACCGTGATCACGCTGCCGCCGCCGGGGCCGGGCTGGTGCCAGACACCGGAGAGGGCCGTGGCGGGGACCCAGGACCCCTCGGTCTCGGGGCCGCCGCTCCCCCAACGGCGGCGCAGGGCCCGCCGGTAGCCGGGGATCAGCAGCAGGGGGAAGCTCACCACGACGAACAGGAAGAGGAAGACGCTCGCGAGCACCCCGCTGGTCCAGTGCAGCAGCGCGATGATCGCCCCGTAGCAGACGGAGGCGATGGCCACCATCAGGCAGGCGGTGACGGCGGCCTCCGGTGCCCCGTTCTTCTTGAGCAGGCTGTAGAGGCCTATCGACGCGAGCATCACCAGCAGGGTGACGCACCCGGCCCCCTCGCCGAAGAGCTTCTCGGCGAGGGAGTCCTCGCCGCCTTCCTTCTTGGCGGCGTAGCCGTGGTCGTGGAACTGGACGGAGACGCGCCCGCCCGGCGTGGCGGTCACGCCATTGATCGTGTACATGGTGATCACGCTAGCGCCGTCGTCCGGTAGGCCGGGGACCGCCCCCGGTCCGGGGCCCTCCCGGCAGCCCGTCCGGCCCCGTCCGCGTCGGTGTCAGACGCCGGCAGGTGCTCCGGCCCGGGCGATGACCACGTCGAGCAGGGCCAGAAGGGCGCCGCGGGCGTCCGTACGGGAGCGGGCGTCCAGCAGGAGGACGGGGGTGGACGGGTCGCGCAGGTGCAGCGCGGCGGCGATCTCCTCGGCGGTGTAGGCCTGTTCGCCGTGGAAGCAGTTCGCGCCGACGACGAACGGCAGGCCCCGGCTCTCGAAGAAGTCGATCGCGGGGAAGCCGCGGTCCAGGCGCCGCGTGTCGACGAGCACGAGCGCGCCCAGGGCCCCGTTCAGCAGGTCGTCCCACATGAACCAGAACCGCTCCTGGCCGGGCGTGCCGAACAGGTAGAGGACGACCCCGGCGTCGGAGAGGGTGATCCGGCCGAAGTCCATCGCGACGGTGGTCAGCGTCTTGGACTCGATGCCGTCGAGGTCGTCGACGCCGACGCCGGCGCTGGTGAGGCGTTCCTCCGTGCGCAGCGGCTCTATCTCGGAGACGGCCTCGACCAGGGTCGTCTTGCCGACTCCGAACCCCCCGGCGACGAGGATCTTCACGGGGGACGCCGCCCGGGCGGTGGAGTCGTCGGAAGGGTCATATCCGGGCAAGGTTGTCCCTGATTTTCATGAGCAGGTGGACGTTGGTGGTCTCGGCGCCCTCCAGGGGCGGCCGGTGGTGGATGAGTCCGCGGTCGGCGAGTTCGCCCAGCAGGAGCGTCATCGGGGTGAGGCGCATGTGCATGCGGGCGGCGATCTCGGCGACCGCCAGGCCGCCCGGCCGGGCGCACAGGGCGAGGACGGTCCGCCATTCGGTGGCCAGACCGGTGTGGGCGCCGTCGGCGACGGCCGCCGCCTCGATGGTGGTGTCCATGGTGAGGACGGTCTGCGGGGCGGCGGCCGTACGGCCGTCGGTCAGCGCGTACAGCCGTGTCCGGCGGGGGCTTCGGCGCGGCGGCTGGTCGGGCATTACGGCGTCGGCGGGGTGGTGCGCTCGGGGGTTCCCAGCCATTCGCCGAGTGCCTGGGCGGTGCGTACGGCTTCGCCGCCCAGTTCTCCGAGGCGCGCCTTGCGGGAGGTGACGACGATGAGCGTGCTGCCTTCCCCGCAGCCCACGACGCAGAGGTAGCGGTCGTCCATCTCCACGAGCTGGCGGATGACCCGGCCGCCGTCGATCTCCCGGGATATCGCCTTCACGGTGGCGGCGATGCCGGAGGACGCGGCGGCGATGCGTTCGGCCTGGTCCCGCTCCAGCAGGTAGGCGCTGAGCATGATCCCGTCGTTGGACAGGAGCACGGCTCCCTGGATGCCGGCGATCCTGCTCAGGTTGTTGTCCAGGATGCCGTAGATCGTGTCGCTGGCTGTCGTTGTCATGGCTGGTCCGCTCCGAGCTCTGCTTCCACTTTCTTGGTCCCCTCTTCGTAGTCGGCCCAGGCGTCGGCCACCTCTTCGGGTGTCTCCGGGTCCCGGCCGGCCGCCGGTTCCGGGGCGCGCGGGCCCCGGAGCTGCCGGGTGAGGTGGGTCTGCGGGACGCGCTCGGGCAGGGCCGGCCGCGCGCCGGGTCCGGGCGCGGGGGTGGCCGCGGCGGCCGCGGGGCGCTGCGGCGGGGCGGGCGCGAGGGCCACCGGGGCGTCGGCGGCGGGTACGGGCGCGGCCTCGGGTACGGGCTCCGGTACGGGTGTGGGTACGGGGCCGCGTACGACGGCGGGGCGCGGGGTCCGTTCGGGCAGCGGCCTCGGCTCGGCCGGTCGCGGCGCCGGGGCCTTCGCCTGGGCCGGGAGCAGCAGGCCGCCCGGCAGGATGACCACGGCGGCCGTGCCCCCGTACACCGAGCGGCGCAGCGTGACACGGGCCTCGAGCTGGTCGGCCAGGTGGCCCACGACGAAGAGGCCGAGCCGGTGGGCGTTCTCGGCGAGGACGGAGAACGGCGGCGCCGAGTGCAGGCGTTCGTTCATGGCCTCGTAGCCGGCGGCCGATACGCGCGGTCCGCGGTCCTCGATCTCGACCGAGAGGCCGTCGGCGACGAGTTCGGCGCGGACGACGACCTTCGACCGGGGAGGCGAGAACCGGGTGGCGTTGTCCAGCAGTTCCGCCAGCAGGTGGCTGATCTGGCTGATCACGTGCGGCCGTACGCTGGCCTCGTCCAGCGCCTGCCGTTCGATGCGCCGGAAGTCCTCGACCTCCGCGGCGGCCTCGCGCAGCAGGTCGGCGACGCGCATGGGTTCGGTGTGCGGGTCCGGGATCTCGCCGCCGGCGAGGATGAGCAGGTTCTCGATCTGCCGCCGCATCCCCACCGTCAGCTGGTCGGACCGCATCAACTGGGCCAGGAGCGCCTCGTCGTGGCCGAAGGTGTCCTGGAGCTCCTCGGTCAGGCCGAGCTGGCGGCTGACGAGGTTCCCGGTGCGCGAGGCGATGCCGGAGGCGAAGAGGCCGAAGCCGTGCCGCTCGGCCGCGAGTTGCCGGTGCCCGTCGACGGACACGGCGACGACGCGGGCGAAGGCGTCGGCGATCTGGCCGACCTCGTCCTCGCGTCCGTGTACGGCGGGCAGTGCCCCGGTGTCGACGGGCTCGCCGCGCTGGAGCCGGGCCACCACCTCGGGCAGGGTCTCCTCGGCGATGGCGACCGTGCGGGTGTGCAGGCGGCTGAGGCGGCGCAGCACCGACCGCGTGGTGAGGACGACGACCGCGGTGACCAGCAGCAGGGTGCCGCCGCTGGCCCCGACCAGCCAGTAGACCTCGGTCTGGAGCCCGGCGGCCTTCGCGTCGGCGTGCGCGAGCACGCTCTGGGCCCGGGCCGTGGTGAGTGCGGCCAGCCGGGGGGCGAAGCCGTGGTGCGCGGCGGGCCACTCGTCGACGTCCGCGGGCAGTTTCACGCCGGTCGCGGTGTCCTTGTGGTTGGCGATGACGGCGTTCTCGACGCGGAGCTTGGTCTGCCAGGCTTCCGAGCCGGTGAGCCTGTCGTAAGCGGTCAGTTCGGCGGGCGGCAGGTACGGCACGATCCAGGTGTCGTACAAGTAGCGGTGGGTGCCGACGGCGTCGAGGAACTGGGAGAAGCTGGTGGACGCCAGTTCGCGGGAGGGGCCCGCTAGCGTGAGGGCCGTGTCCTCGCGGGCGACCATCTCGGCGGCGGAGAAGAGGGCCACGGCGGGCCTGCTCTCCTGCGCGATCTCGGCGTCCTCGGCGTGGCTGAATTCGTCCTGGTAGGCGCGGATGATGTCGTCGATCACGCCGGTGTAGTAGCCGACGGCCTGTTCCGCGCTGCCGCTGTGCGCGTCCACGCGCTTGCGGTAGGAGGCGAGCAGGTCGAGCCGCCCGCTCACGGCGGCCAGGCGCCCCTCTCCCTGACCGGAACTCCCCGGGGCGCCCACGCCGCTGCCGACGATCTTGCGGAACTCCGCCGCGGCGCGGTCCGTCGCGGCCCGCCGCTCGCGCAGCGCTTCGTCGGCCACGGAGGATCCCGCCCACCGTGCGGCCGTCACCGCCCGCTCGGCCTGCAGCTCCGTCATCAGCCCGACCAGCGGTACGCCGATCCGTTCGCCGGCCTCCACGTCGGCGCGCAGGTGCTCCGACTGGGCGAGCAACCGCTGGGCGGTCACGGTGACCTGGGCCCCCATCGCCACGGTCGGGACGACGGCCAGGCAGACCAGCATCGTGCGCAGGCGCACGGTGCGGCGGCGCCGGGCCGGGGGCGGCGGGGTTGGCGGTCCTTCGGGGGCCATCGCAGACATCGGTCCTCGGGGGCGGCGGAGACGGGGGCCTGGACGAGGGCATGGGGGAACTGCCGACACGACCCTGCGGGGTGGGGATGCCGATCATATCCAGCCAGTCCGAATATGCGGAGACCTTACTTCCATGCCCCTGCGTGGTAAAAGCGCCCGGCTGCCGTCCGGCGGTATCGGGAGACGGCGGCGGGGGAAGGCTGGTCGCGATCGGTACGGGCCGTCGTCAAAGGAGTGGGACGGGATGCGCACGCTGACTTTCGTCGTGGGGACGGGCCGCAGCGGGTCGACCGCGCTGTCGGGGATCGTCAACGCGCATCCGGACGTGCTCAGTCTGAACGAGCTGGTGTCCTCGGTGCAGAGCCGGGGGTTTCCCGAAGGCCTCCTGGCGGGTGAGGCGTTCTGGCGGCTGCTGGCCGACCCGAATCCGCTGTTCGAGCGGATGATCCGCAGTGGGGCGCCGATGCCGGAATTCGTCTACACCCGCCGTCCGGGGCGCTTCTCGACCGCTACGACCGGCATCCCGGCGCTGTCCCTGATGGTGCTCCCGCACCTGAGCGACGACCCCGACGGCCTCTTCGACGAGCTGGGGAAGGAGGTGCGCGGGTGGCCGGCCCGCACCGCCGCCGGCCACTACGAGGCACTGTTCGGCTTGCTGTGCGCGCGGTTCGGGTCCTCGGCGGTGGTGGAGCGGTCGGGCTACTCGTCGGACCGGGTGCCGCTGCTGCGCCGGGTGTTCCCGCGGGCACGCTTCGTCCACCTGTTCCGGGACGGGCCGGACTGCGCGCTGTCCATGAGCAGGCACGCGGGATACCGGCTGATCTTCCTGATGCGGGAGATCCTGGCCCGGACGGGGGCCGAGCGCGTGGAGGAGCTGACCGGGGAACAGGTCCGGTCCCTGCCGCCCGAACTGTCCGCGCTGCTGGCGGACCGCTTCGATCCGGCGCTGGTGCTGGAACGGGAGCTGCCGGTGGCGGGTTTCGCGGCGCTGTGGTCGGAGATCGTCGTCCGGGGCGTGGCGCACCTCGACGGGGTTCCGGCGCCGATGCGCACCACGCTGGCCTACGAGGACCTGCTCGACCGGCCCCGCGAGGAGCTCGCGAGGCTGGCCGGCTTCATCGGCGTCGAGCCCCTCCCCCGGTGGCTCGACGCGGGTGCCGCGCGGCTGGACGCCGGCCGGCGGGGCGCGTCGCTGCGGCTGCCGCCGGCCGGACTGGCGGCGCTGCGGGAGGGGTGCGCCGCCGGCGAGCGGGCCCTGGCGGGGGGCCGGGGGTAGGGGCGGCGCTCAGCAGGTGACGGTGACCTCGTGGACGACGGGCCGGGCGGCCCAGGGGAACGAGGCCACGCCGAAGGCGGCGCGTACGGTCGCCCCGCAGGGGACGGAAGCGGCCGGGCCGCGCACCTCGAGGCCGGCCGCGGTGAAGACGACCGGCTTCGCCTGGGTGACGGGCGCGCCTGCGCCGACGACCTCGGCGGACAGGGTCGTGAGCAGCTCCCTCGGTTCGGGCGCCGGGCTGCCCGGGGAGGGCGGACCGGCCAGGCCGACCTTGCCGTGGACCACGACGGTGGTCCCGCTTACCTCGACGCACACCCGGGTGTTCAGGCCGGCCTGGAGCCCCGGGCTGCCGCAGGAGGTGACGGTCTCGGTGGCGGCCGCGGGGGTGGCGGCGATGGCGGGGGCGCCGGTGAGGGCGGTCAGGCCGACGGCGGCGGCCGTCAGAAGGGCCAGGCGGTTCACTGGGGTTCTCCTCGTCGTCATGGCGCGGTGCCCGCTCGCGCGGGCCCGTTCGTATGTCATGTGATATTTCACATGACATACGAACGGATCATGACCAACAGCTGAACCGTTCCCTCCCACGGTGCGTCAGGAGGGCTCCGACGGGGTCCAGTACGGGGCGCGACCGCTCAGCCCGACCGTCCGGTCCAGCAGCGGGGCGCCGTCCGGCACGGGCACGACGGGCCCGAAGACGCCCCCGCCGCGGTCGTCCTCCTCGGCGGCCGCGAGCAGGAAGTCGTACGACACCCCCAGCGCGACCCGGTCGGGTGCGTAGTCCTGGCCGGTGGCCCGGGCGAGGTCCCAGCCGTGGACGACCAGTTCGTCGGCGGCCACCGCGGCGGCGACGGCACCGGGCAGGTCGACGCCGCCCGCGCGGGTCATGCCGCTCCAGGCGGCCGGGTCCCGCCAGGCCTCGGCCAGCTCGCCGAGCAGCCTCGGCAGCCGCTCGCGCCAGTCGGCGGGCAGCCGGGGCGCGGCCGTGCCCGGGGGCGTGTCGGTCGTGGGGCCCAGGTCCTTGCGGGCCGCGTCGCGGAAGGCTTCGGCCAAACCCGCCAGGTGGCCCAGCAGTTCGCCCACCGGGTAGTCGGGGCAGGGGGTCGGGCCGCCGAGCCGGGCGTCGGGGACGCCGGCGACCAGTGCGGCGACGACGGCCGCCTGCGGTCCGAGGTCGAACCCCGTCGTGCTGTTCATCAGCCTCTCCCTCCGCGGCGTACCGGGGTGAAGGCTAGGCCCGGGCCACGGCGGGAGCCGGCCGGACATGCCGGAGATGCCCGGCCGCGAATAAATCGGATGAGACGCCCAGCCGCCCGTTGCTAGGGTGCGGAACGCCGTGACAGGACCGGAGGAGGTGACACCCATGAAGGCTGTATCGAGGTGGGTGCTCCCCGACTTCCGTCACGGTGTACGACCGACCTAGGTGTCGTCGTCGGGAGCGCCCGCGCAACCAGGCACTCCCGAAAGGCGACAAACCATGGACACCGTGATCATCAACCGGGTGGACGAGACCCGGTGGCAGGCACTGGACGAGGGCCGGGTCGTCGGCCACGGCGATGTCTCGCGACGGCCCGACGGCCGGCTCTTCGTCAGCATCGACGCGTGGCGGGACGAGGCCTTCGACCGGCTCGCCGCAGCCCTCCTGGCGGACCTTCCGGCCCCTCTCCACACCCTGGTGGGCGAGGCCGACACCGGCCTGAAGTCCCGCTGGGAGCGGGCCGGTTTCACGGCCGGACGCCGTGAGCGCGAGTACGTCCTGCCCACCGACCCGCGCGAGAGCGGACTCGACCCGTCGCGGACACCCGCCGGTGTGCGGATCCTGCCCGGCACGCAGGCGGACGCGGACCTGCTGCGCGCCCTGCACCGGGCGGTCCGCGAGGAGGCCGAG
The DNA here is from genome assembly GCF_039535215.1 of Streptomyces racemochromogenes. Classification (GTDB taxonomy): domain Bacteria; phylum Actinomycetota; class Actinomycetes; order Streptomycetales; family Streptomycetaceae; genus Streptomyces; species Streptomyces racemochromogenes. Next base: position 7,091,597 of record NZ_BAAAWT010000001.1, on the reverse strand, counting down.
GCCGGTCCCGGCTGGCGGACCATGCCGGCCGAGGTCCTGCCCCGCCCGAACGGGCCGTCGCCGCTGGACCCTTCGAGGTTCACGGTGGCGGTCCGCGACGGCGCGTACGTGGGGCTGGTGCGGGTGGCGCCGGTCCCCCGCCGGGCGCGGATCGGGCTGGTGGCCGTACGCGCCGGCGAGCACCGCCGGGGCATCGGGCGGGCGCTCCTGGCCCACGCGCTGGGCTCGCTGCACCACAGCGGGACCGACTCGGCCTGGGCCGAGGTGGACGAGTCCAACACGGCCGCGATCACGCTGTTCGAGGGCATCGGCGCACGCCGGACGGGCGGCAACGTGGAGCTCGTGCGCCACTGACACCGCCCCGCCGGACCCGCCTTCCCCCATCCGCACCCGCACCCCGATCCGAGAGACGAGGGACATTGGCAAGAACATCGAAGGGCCTGGAGATCGAGGGCACCGTCGTCGAGTGCCTGCGCAACGCCACCTTCACGGTGGAACTCCAGAACGGGCACCACGTGCTCGCGCACATCAGCGGCAAGATCCGCAAACACCGCATCAGGATCCTGCCGTTCGACCGGGTGCTCGTGGAAGTCAGCACCTATGACCTGACCCGCGGCCGCATCATGTACCGCTACCGGACCTGATCGGCGGCGGACGTGCGCCCGGGACTCCCCGGGCGCACGCTCCGGCCGGGCCCAAGAGGGGGCGTCGTGCCCCTTGTCGTGCCACCCGGGGTCGCGAATGATGCTTGCGGCGCGCCCGCCGCACCGGCCGGGCTCCGCGCCGGACGCCGAACCCGACCAGCCGGAGGCCGCTTTGCGGACGAGTCGTCACATCCGTCACACCCGCAGGGCATCGGTCGCCGTCGGCGCCGCCCTGACCCTGGTCCTCGCCGTGCCGCAGGTGGCCTTCGCGGCTCCGCCCCCGGCCCTGCCCGTGAACGCCGACGCCGTCGAGCTGGCCTTCCAGCCCGCGTACGACTACGACACGGACGGCTGCTACCCGACGCCCGCCATCGGCCCGGCCGGCGTCCTGAACGGCGGCCTCAACCCGACCGGCGCGCTGAACGGGAACTGCCGCGACGCCTCGGACCTCGCCAACACCAACGGCTATTCCCGGGCCGCCTGCAACAACGGCTGGTGTGCCGTGGCGTACGCGCTCTACTTTGAGAAGGACCAGGCCATCCCGGGCATCAGCCTCGGCGGGCACCGCCACGACTGGGAGCACGTGGTGGTGTGGATCCAGGGCGGCGAGGCGAAGTACGTCTCCACCTCCGCCCACGGCGACTTCAACACCTACCCCCGCGACCAGATCCGCTGGGACGGCACCCACCCCAAGATCGTCTACCACAAGGACGGCGTCGGCACGCACTGCTTCCGCCCGGCCAACGGAAACGACGAACCGCCCGAGAACCACCGGGGCACCTGGCAGTTCCCGGCGCTCGTCGGCTGGTCGGGCTATCCCGCGACGCTCCGGGACAAGCTGAGCCAGGCGGACTTCGGCAGCGCGCACTTCGGCCTCAAGGACGGCTCCTTCGCCTCCCACCTGGCGAAGGCCAAGCCGGCGGGCATCCCCTTCGACCCGAACCAGTAGCGGTCAGCGGGACGCGAAGTCCTCCCGGTCCAGGGCGAAGACGGTGCAGGGGCGGTCCAGGACGGTGTCCTCGCGCAGCCGCGCGAAGCCGAGGCGCGAGGCCACCGCGGTGGAGGCGGTGTTGCCGTGATGGATCATGGCGGTGATCCGCTGGAGCCGCAGCGTCCCGAAGCCCCACGCGAGCACCGCCTCGGCCGCTTCGGTGGCGTAGCCGCGCCCCCAGTGGGCGCGGGCGAAGGTCCAGCCGATCTCGGTCTCGTCGAACTGCTCCCACCAGTTGAGGCCGCTGCGCCCGATCAACTCGCCGGTGCCGCGCAGTTCGACGGCGCACAGTCCGTGGCCGCGCCGCTCCCACTGGTCCTGGATCGCGCGCAGGCGGGCCGCGGCCTGTTCCGGTGTGTAGCCGCCGACGAAGCGGTTGACCTCCTCGTCGGCGTGGAGGCCGACCCACCAGTCGGCGTCGGCTTCGGTGAGGGGGCGCAGTCGGAGGCGTTCCGTGGTGATCACTCGCGTACGGTCCTTCATCTCAAGGAGGATGTAACAGAAATGGTTACGACAACGGCCGAAGGAGAGGCCGGCCCCGGCGGGGCCGGCCGTCGCGGAACACGGGGCGCTCAGCTTCCGGGAACCGTCGCCCTCGCCACGTCGGCGACGGTGACGGCCGCCAGTTCGGCCTTCATCGCCTCCTCCGCGCGGTCGTAGACCCCGCGGAGGACGGCGGGGATGCCCCGCGCGACGGGGCAGTCCCGGTTGGGCGGCGAGGCGTGCAGGGGGATCAGCGGGTCGGGCTCGACCGCGAGGTGGACGTCCCTCAGCGTGATCGATTCGGGGGCGCGGGCCAGCCGCCAGCCCGCGCCCCGCCCCCGCTGCGACTCCACCAGCCCGGCGTCCCGCAGGCTCCCGAGGGTGCGGCGGATGACGACGGGGTTGGTGGCGACGCTGGCGGCGATCTGCTCGGAGGTCACGATGCCGCCGGGCCGCTGGGGGCAGACCCGCGCCATCCAGGTCAGCGTGTGCGTGGCCACGGTCATCCGGCTGCTCGCGCTCATGGGACCTCCCGCCGTCCGGAGGCACGTACGCGCACGCACCCGCCCCTGTGTCGTAACCAATCTTGTTACGACACAGGGGTGGGTGTCCAGCCGCGGTGTCAGCGCATGCTCTGGTGCTCCACGATGTCGCAGTCGGTGTAGGCGGCGGGCCTCGTCATCAGCGCCGAGAGCGCCTGGGCCAGCTCGCTGGTCTCGGGCGCGTCGCTGTTCGCCATCGCCGCCTCGTGGGACTCGAACTGCACCACCGCGAGGTACCGGTTGGGGTTGGCGCGGTCCTTGAGCAGGGTGCGGGCGACGGGGGCACCGTCGCGCCCCTGCGAGCGGGCCTGCTCCTCGTACGCGCGCAGCAGCTCGCGCGCCTCGTCGATGCGTTCCGTCTCGAAGTCGATGATCTGCGCGAACTTCATGTTCCCGGCTCCTCCGTCGTACGGGGCCGCGCCCCCGTGGGCCGGCCTGCGCACAGCAAACACCCTCGCGCTCGGCGCACCCGGGCCACACGCTCGACGGCGCGGCGAATCCACGAGATCGGGCCCGGGGCCCCGTCGGGCTCCCCGTTCTTACACGTCTTTGCCGTCGCTCTGCCGTGGCCCTGAAAGGCGCCCGGCACAGTCGTGTGCACGGCGGGGCGCGACGCCCGGCCGACGCACGACAGACGACGGACGACGGACGACCCCGGGAGTGGACATGGGCATGAAGGGCACGGGTGTGCTGCGACGGGCGGGACTGGTGGCGGGGGCGGCGGCGCTGCTCTTCTCCACGCTGCCGGCGGTGACGGCCGCGGCGGCGGGCGGCACGGCCCGCCCGACGTGGTGTCCGACCGTCGAGGGGCACCGGGTGGACTGCGGCTCGGCGACCCGCCCCCTGGTGAGCGGCGACCCCGCACTGGGCACGGTCGACGTGGCCTACGCGGTCGTCCGCCACCGCTCCCCCGGTCCCGCCAAGGGGACGGTCGCCGTCAACCCCGGCGGCCCCGGCGAGGTGGCCATCGACCGGGCGCCGGTCTTCGGCGAGGTGCTGAGGGACCTGCTCGGCGACCACGACCTGCTGCTCGTCGACCCCCGGGGCACCGGAAGGTCCCAGCGGATGCCCTGCGGGGTGACCGACGCCGAGTACCGCCTGGGCACCCGTGAGCAGCAGCGCGACGCCGTCACCCGCTGCGCCGCGAACCTGGGGCCGCGCGCCCGGGGCTACACCACGGCCGCCACCGCCGACGACCTCGACGCGATCCGTGCGCGGCTCGGCGTGGACGGACTCACCCTGTACGGGCTGTCGTACGGCACCTACCTGATGCCGGTCTACGCCTCGCGCCACCCCGGGCACGTCCGGAACGTCGTCCTGTCCGGGGCGTACCCGCTCGCCTTCGACCCGCTGAACCGGCCCGGGGCGCAGGCCGTCTCGCTGTCGCTGCGCCGGATCTGCGAGCGCAGCGCCGCCCGTCCCGAGGCCGGGGGCAGGCCCGCCTGCGACGGCGACAAGGCCGTACGGGACCTGGCGGCCACCGCCGCCGCCCTGCGCGAGAGGCCCGTCGACGTGGACGTCCCGCTGGAGGGGGCGGCGCCGTTCCGGATGCGCCTGACGGAGGGCAAGCTCGCCGGCCTCGTCTACGAGGGGGCGAGCCGGGAGGTCGGCGCGGATCCGGGCGGCCCGTCCCTGCTCGGCGGTCTGCCGCACGCCCTGGACCGCTTCACCGCCGGGGACCGCGGGCCGCTGCTGGACCTGGTGCGCGCGGAGGGCTCCACCGGTTCCGCCGAGGACCAGGCCCCGTACATCGCCGTGGTCTGCAACGACTACCGCAAGCCATGGAAGGCCGCGGCTCCGCTGCCCGAGCGGTGGCGCCAGTACCGCGAGGCGCTCGCCGCGACCCGTCCCGGCGCGTTCGGCGCGTTCAGCCCGGCCGGCTATCTGGAGGGCCCCACCGACGGCGGTGACGTCTGCATCGGCTGGCCGCGGGAGAACACCGCCGGGCCCCAGCCGACCCACCCCCGGATGCCCGACGTACCCGTCCTGGTGCTCTCCGGCGACCTCGACGCCAACACCCCCGACGCCAACGGACGGCAGGCCGCCCGGCAGTTCCGCGACAGCCGCTTCGTCTCGGTCCGCAACACCGGGCACGTGCCGGAGATGGAGCGCAGCGGCTGCGTCGTGGACCTCTCCACCCGGTTCATCCGTACCGGCCGCACGGGCGACACCGGCTGCGCGAAGGCCGTCGAGCCGATCTCCGTGACCCCGGTCCGGCGCTGACGGGCCGCCGCGGTGACCACTCCCGCCACCGGCGATGATGATCACATGACTGACGCGATCACGGCGCACCGCCGCACGGTGCTGGTCGTCGAGGACGATCCGGGCGTACGCAGCACCCTGGACCAGCTGCTGCGCTTCGAGGGGTACCGGGTGGTGCAGGCGGCCGACGGGCTCCAGGGCCTGGCGGCGGTGGACCGGGAGGAGCCGGACCTGGCCCTGGTGGACGTGGTCATGCCCGGACTGGACGGGCTGTCGCTGTGCCGGACCCTGCGTCGGCGCGGCGACCGGCTGCCGGTCCTGGTGCTGACCGCCCGCGACCAGGTCGGCGACCGGGTGGCCGGCCTGGACGCGGGCGCGGACGACTACCTCGCCAAACCCTTCGCCACGGACGAACTCCTCGCCCGGATCAGGGCGTTGCTGCGGCGCACCGAGCCGGGGCCGGCCGCCCCCGGGGTGCTCGCCGCCGGGGACCTGGTCCTGGACCCGGGCGCGCGCAGCGCCGTCCGGGGAAGCCTGGTCCTGGACCTGACGAAGACGGAGTTCGACGTCCTGGAGCTGCTCCTGACGCACCAGGGCGCCGTGTTGACGCGCGGTCAGATCTACGAGCGCATCTGGGGCTTCGACTTCGACACCAGCTCGCGCTCCCTCGACGTCTACATCGGCTACCTGCGCCGCAAGACCGAGGAGGGCGGGGCGCCGCGGATCGTGCACACCGTGCGCAACGTCGGGTACACGGTGCGGCCGGCCTGATGCTCCGTACGAAGATCACGCTGGTGGTCGTCGCGGCCGCGGGCCTGGCGATGCTGTTCGCCGCCTTCACCTCCTACCGGGGCATCGGTGTCCTCGTCGGGGACGAACTCGAACGCGGTCTGGAGGACCGGGCCGGGGCCGTGGTCGCCCTGCTCGACGCCGGCCGCACCCCGCCCGCCCGGCCGGGCACGACCGAGCAGGTCCTGCTCGCCGACGGGAGCGTCCGCCCCGGCCCCGCCTCCCGCCTGCCGGTGTCCGAGGCGGCCGCGCGGGTGGCCCGTACGGGCGCGGGCAGCAGCCGGGAGGACGTGGTCGTGGAGGGCACGGAGTACGGGATCCTCACCCTGCCGCTCCCGGCCGGCGGGGCGGTCATGGTGGCGCAGAGCTACAGCGGTGCCGCAGCCCTCGACCGGGGGTTCATGTGGCGGATCACCTGGACCACGGCCGCCGCCACCGCGGTGGCCGCGCTCCTGAGCTGGTGGGTCCTGGGCCGGATCCTGCGGCCCGTGAACCGCCTGGTCGGCGCCGCGCACCGGATCAGCACCACCCAGGACCTGGAGGCCGACCTGCCGCCCGCCGGGCGGGACGAGATCGGCCGGCTCACCCGCAGCTTCGAGGCCATGCTGGACGCGCTGCGCCGCTCCCGCGCCCAGCAGCGCCAGCTGGTCGAGGACGCCGGGCACGAGCTGCGCACCCCGCTGACCTCGGTGCGCGGCAGCGCCGAACTGCTCCAGCGGGCCCGGGGGCGGCTCGCCCCCGGGGACGAGGAGCAGATCCTCGCGACCCTGGTCCGCGAGACGGTGGCCCTGGACGACCTGGTCCGGGAGGTCGTCGAGCTGGCCACCGACCGCCACACCGGGGAGCGGCCCGAGGCGGTCGACCTCGCGGAGGCGGCCGAGGACGCCGCCCACCGCTGCCGCCGGCGCACGGGACGCCCCGTCACGGTCGACGCGGCGCGGGGCGGGACCGTGTACGCCCGGCCGCGCGCGGTGCAGCGGTGCCTGGACAACCTGCTGAGCAACGCCGTGAAGTTCAGCCCGCCCGGCAGCCCGGTCCTGGTCCGGGTGGACGGGCCGCGGGTCCAGGTCCACGACCGGGGGCCGGGGATCCCGGCGGGCCAGGAACGGGCCGTCTTCGACCGCTTCCACCGGGGGCCCGGCACCCAGGGCACGCCGGGGTCCGGACTGGGCCTGGCCATCGTCCACGAGCTGGTCTCGGCTGACGGGGGCACCGTGTTCGCCCGCACGGCCGACGGCGGCGGAGCGGTCGTGGGCCTGCGCCTGCCGGCCCGGGCTCCCGGGGCCTGAGCCGGCGCGGACTCCGCCGGGCCGGGCCCGGAGGCGCCGGCGCGCGCCGACACGCCCCGGCCGGATGCGGCGGTCGGGCGGCCCGGTGGACGAGGATCACACCGCGGTCACCGCCCCTCCCCTCCCGCCGGAGTCGCCATGGCCCCCACCTGGGACCCACGCAGCCCCCGCCGTTCCGGAACGTCACTCCTGCCGGTGCTGCTCCCCATCGCCGTCCTGATCGTGGTGGCGGTGGGGGTGGGGTCGTGGCTGCAGTTCTCCGAGCGGCAGGCGCTCGACCGGGTGCACACGGCCGGCTCCGCGGCCGCCGACCGGGTGGACGTGCGGGCCACCGTGCAGCGCGTCGACGCCGCGTCCAGGGAGCTGGTCCTGCGGGTCCGGGTCACCCCGCGCGGGACCCTCGGGGAGGAGGACGGGAGCGCCCCGGTGGCCGACCTCGGCCTGCAGACCTCCGCGGCGACCCTCGGCGACCTCGCGTTCAGGGCGCACGAGCGGATCACGACCCGGGACGTGCAGGTCGCGCTCACGGCCGGGTCGATCAGCGACTACCCCTTCGACTCCTACGAGACCGACATCGAGTTCTGGGCCGTGCTCGACGGCAGGCAGGTGCCGGTGCGGATGCTGTTCTCCAACAACGACAGCCTCTTCGCCGTCGACGCGGCCCCCGCCGGCTCACCGCGGGAGGCCGCCCTGGCGGTGGGGCTGGAGCGGTCGGGCAGCCTGCTCGTCTTCGCGGTGTTCATGATGGCCGTCATGTGGGCGCTGGCGGCGTCCGTGCTCATCGGGGCCTGGTACCTGACGACCCGCGGCGAGGGCCTGGTCTGGCCCGCCCTCGCCTGGATGGCCGCCACGCTGTTCGCCCTCGCCGCGTTCCGCAACACCGCGCCCGGCACTCCCCCCATCGGCTGCGTGCTGGACTGGTTCGCCTTCCTGTGGGCCGAGACCGTCATCGCCCTCTGCCTGCTCGCCGTGGTCGTCACGGGCGTCCGCGCCGCCCTCCGCCCCGACGAGGACGCGGCGTGACGCCGCGCTCGCCTTCGGGCGGGGCGAGGAGACCGGGCCGGGCCGGCCCCGGCCGGCTAGCCGGCCCGGAGCGCGGCCAGCCGCTGCTCGAACGGCACCACCGTGAAGCCGTCCGCCGGGTCCACCGACGTGATCGCCCCCGTGAGCGAGCGGGGCGCGATGGCCGCGGCGGTGCCGAGGTCCGGGGCGGCGGCCTCGGCGGCGGGCGCCGCGAAGCGCGCCAGCTCCGCCCCCGCCCGGGCGATCCGCCGCTCCAGCCCCTCCCCGCCCCAGTCCTCCGAGGCCGCGTACACGGCGGTCGGCAGGACGAGGGCGCGCAGGTGGGTGAAGAGCGGGCGCATGGCGTGCTCGGTGACCAGGGAGTGCCGGGCGGTGCCGCCGGTCGTCCCGAGGAGCACCGGCTTGCCGGTCAGGGCGTCCTTGTCGATGAGGTCGAAGAACGACTTGAACAGGCCGCTGTAGGAGGCCGCGAACACGGGTGTCACGGCGATCAGGCCGTCCGCGGCGGCCACCGCGTCGAGTGCGGCGGCCAGCCGGGCGGGCGGGAACCCGGTGACGAGGTGCTGGGCGATCTCCGTCGCCAGCTCCCGCAGCTCGATCACCTCCGTCCGGGCGTCCACGTGGCTCCGCGTCGCGGCCGCGAGGCGGTCGGCGAGCAGCCGGGTGGACGAGGGCGCGCTCAGACCGGCCGATACGACGACGAGCTTCATGCCCGCTCCTCCTCCTGGGCCGGGGCGGCCGCTGCCGCGGCGACGCGGGCCCGGTGGGTCGGTGCGTCCGGCACTCCGGCCGGACGCAGGTTCGCGAACTCCTTGCGCAGTACCGGCACGACCTCCTCGCCCAGCAGGTCGAGCTGCTCCAGGACGGTCTTCAGGGGCAGGCCGGCGTGGTCCAGCAGGAACAGCTGGCGCTGGTAGTCCCCGGCGTAGTCCCTGAAGGAGAGGGTCCGCTCGATGACCTGCTGCGGGGAGCCCACGGTCAGGGGCGTCTGGGAGGTGAACTCCTCCAGCGACGGGCCGTGGCCGTACACCGGCGCGTTGTCGAAGTACGGGCGGAACTCGCGCACCGCGTCCTGCGAGTTCCTGCGCATGAACACCTGGCCGCCGAGGCCGACGATGGCCTGTTCCGGGGTGCCGTGCCCGTAGTGGGCGTAGCGCTCGCGGTAGAGGTTCACCATCTGCCGGGTGTGGGAGGCCGGCCAGAAGATGTTGTTGTGGAAGAAGCCGTCGCCGTAGTAGGCGGCCTGCTCGGCGATCTCGGGCGAGCGGATGGAGCCGTGCCACACGAAGGGCGCGACGCCGTCGAGCGGGCGCGGGGTCGAGGTGAAGGACTGGAGCGGCGTACGGAACTTGCCCTTCCAGGTGACGACGTCCTCGTCCCAGAGGCGGCGCAGCAGCGCGTAGTTCTCGATGGCGAGGTCGATGCCGTCGCGGATGTCCTTGCCGAACCAGGGGTAGACCGGGCCGGTGTTGCCGCGGCCCGTCATGAGGTCGACGCGGCCGTCGGCGACGTGCTGGAGCATCGCGAAGTCCTCGGCGATCTTCACCGGGTCGTTCGTGGTGATCAGGGTCGTCGAGGTCGACAGGATCAGGTTCTCGGTGCGCGCGGCGACGTAGCCGAGCATCGTCGTCGGCGAGGAGGGGACGAACGGCGGGTTGTGGTGCTCGCCGGTGGCGAAGACGTCGAGGCCGACCTCCTCGGCCTTCTGCGCGATCGTGAGCATCGCCTTGATGCGCTCGTGCTCGCCGGGCGCGCGTCCGGTCGTCGGATCGGGCGTGACGTCCCCGACGGTGAAGATCCCGAACTGCATGGCTCCCCTTCCCAAGATTGTTTATGTTTCAACTATACCCGGGAACGAAGAATGGTGCCGCCCTATTCCCCGCCGCCCGCGGCCGGTGCCGGCGGGAACCGGCCGAACCCGTCCGCGTGCGGGCGCATCGCCGGGCGGAGCGCTACCCTCCGGCCATGATTGACATGGACACGCCTTATCGGGCCCGGCGGGGCGGCCGCGGCGCCGGGCGACCGCGAAGAACCGGCCTCCGCCTCTTCCTGTGCCTCCTCCTGGCGGCCCTCCTGTGCGCACCGGCCGCCGCGGCCGCCCCCGCGCCGCCCACCGCCGCCGTCGGCACCCCATCGGCGGCGGCCGCCGCACGCTGGGGCGACCGCCGTCTCGACGAGACCGCCTTCCTGACCACCCACAACTCCTTCACCAACTACGAGGATTCCCGGTGGAGTTCGGTGAACCAGTCCGAGTCGGTGCGCGCCCAGCTGGACAACGGGGTGCGCGGCCTGAGCCTGGACACGCACTGGTACGAGCACAGCACCTGGCTGTGCGTCGTCAGCTTCGGCAGCGACTGCTACCCCAGTGACGTGTACCTGTGCCACGGCGACTGCAAGACCTTCGCCGGGGCCACGTACGCACTGCCCCGGCAGTCCTTGCACGGCACGATGCAGACCGTGGTGGACTTCCTCGTCACCCACCCCCAGGAGTTCGTGACCGTCTTCCTGGAGGACTACGTCAGCGCCGAACAGCTGCGGCAGTCCCTGGGCCGGGTCCGCGGGCTCGACCAGCTGCTGTTCCGGCCCGACGCGTGGGGCGTCCGGCAGAACGGGTGGCCGAAGGTGGCCGACCTCGTCACCGCCGGCAAGCGCCTGCTGGTCTTCTCCGACCGCTCCGACCGGGAGGGCCTGGGCGTCATGTACGACCGGTCGTGGACGGTCGCCAACTACTGGAGCCTCGGTGACATGGGCGAGGACCTCGCGTGCGTCACCCGCTGGCCCGACGTTCCCCTGGACCGCCGGGAGCCGGGATTCCGGAGGCTGTTCACGATGAGCCACCACCGCAACGTGCCGACCGTCCTCACCGCCGCCCTGGACAACGGCGCCAAGCTCAGGAACCGCGTCGCCGGCGAGTGCCGGACCGCGGCCGGGGGGCGCACGCCGAACTTCGTCTCCGTCGACTTCCACCGGCTGTCCGACGGCAGCGGCCCCACCCCCGCCTCGGTCGTCGCGGAGCTGAACGCCGGCCCCTGACGGCCGCCCTCAGGCCCCTGCCGCCCGGGCGGCAGGGGCCTGAGCCGGTCAGAAGCCGCAGGCCGCCCGCGCGTCCCGGAATCGGTCGGGGTGCCGCCGCCGGTACTCGACCAGCGACTGCGCGGCCGCGGCGCCCTCGCCCACGGCGGCCCCGACCCGCTTGACGGACCCGGACCGGACGTCGCCCACGGCGAACACGCCGGGCACGCTGGTCTCCATCGGCAGCGCCTGCGGGCCCGCCCCGCCGCTGCCGGTCAGGACGTACCCGCGCTCGTCGAGCTTCAGCGCGCCGCCGAGCCACTCGGTCGACGGGCGGCCGCCGATCAGGACGTACAGGCAGTGGGCGCCGACGGTCCGCTCTCCGCCGTCGCGCTCGCGCAGCCTGAGCCCGGTGAGGGTGTCCCCGCCGAGGCATTCGGCGACCTCCGTGCCCAGCAGGACCCGCAGGCCCGGGGTCCGCTCGATGCGCTGGACCAGGTAGCTCGACATGGACGCGCCGAGGTCGGTGCCGCGCACCAGCAGGGTGACGGAGCGGGCGTAGCGGGCGAAGTAGAGGGCGGCCTGGCCGGCGGAGTTGCCGGCGCCGACCATGTACACGTCCTCACCGGCGGTCGAGGGGGCGTCGGAGAGGCAGGACCCGTAGTACACGCCGGAGTTGAGGAGCCGGTCGACGCCGGGGGCCGTCAGGCGGTTCCAGTCCACTCCGGTGGCGACCACCACGGCCGCCGCGGTCACCGAGGCCGCCTCCTCGGTGCCCGCCTTGACGAACTCGACGCTGTGGTCGCCCGTCTCCGTGGGCGCCACCCGGCTCGCCACCCGGGTGGGCTGCCACTCGACTCGGGCCCGGCGGGCCTGCTGGAGGGCGCGCTGGGCGAGGTCGCCGCCGGTCAGGCCCACGGGGAAGCCGAGGTAGTTCTCGATCCGCGAGGTCGAGCCCGCCTGTCCGCCGGGGGCGTCGTCCTCGATCACGACCACGCTCATGCCCTCGGCGGCCGCGTACACCGCCGCGGACAGGCCTCCGGGGCCGCCGCCGATCACGGCGACGTCGTAGTGGTCCTGGGCGGCCGGGCGGATGAGGCCGAGCCGTTCGGCCAGTTCGCTGATCGAGGGGTCCGTCAGCTCGGTGCCGTCGCCGAGCCGGACGGTGACCGGGGCGTCCCTCGTGTCCTCCGCGGGCAGCCAGCGGAAGATCACGCCGCTGCGGCCGAGGAAGTCCCTTACGGCGTAGGCGGCGGGCGAGAACCGGCTGCCGCGCACCTCGGCGGTCGGCAGGTCGCCCCGGCAGTCGGCGTTCCAGGTGCACAGGGAGTCGTCGAGCGCGACCCGGAGGTGCTCGGCGGGGTGTTCACCGGGGTGGGCGGACGCGTCGTCGGGGGCGGGCGCGTCGTCGGAGCGCCGGGCCAGGGGCAGCCAGCGTACGCCGGGGTGCGCGGTCGCGGGCTCGGGGGCCTCGTCGGCGAGCACGGCGGCGACGGGCACCTTCCGGTCGGCCAGCGCGTTCAGCGCCCGGGCCGCCTCGGCGGGTCCGCCGACCTGGAGCACCCGGAACGAGGTCCGGTACCAGCTCTGCACCAGCTCGGCCGTCTCGTGCCGGCGGATCGGATCGGGGTCGGACAGAACGATCACCGGCAGTGCGGCATCGGCCATCGGGGGTCCTCCAGAGAACATCGAAAGATCGGCTTGCTCTCCGGTCAACGAGCGGGGAGGCGATACGAACCGGCTGCGGAGGAGCCCCCGCGGGCGCGGGCCGGCAGCGGGCGGGGCGGGGGCCGGCAGCGGGCGCGGGGCGCCCGCCGCGGGCCCGGCGGTCAGAGGCGGCCGAAGAACTGGTTGCCGCGGGCCGCGTGGTTCTCGCTCGTGTAGTACTCCTTCATCGCCGAGCTGATCTCCTCGCGGCTCAGCTGCCCGTCGCCGTCGACGTCCAGCCGGTCGAAGGCCTCGTCGAACGTCTGCCGGGGCAGCCGGAACATGCCGTGCAGCAGGGAGGTGTACTCGTCCCTGCTCAGCATGCCGTCGCCGTCGCGGTCGCCGAGCTCGGTCCAGGCGTTGCTCATGTTCCGGATCCGCTCCCAGATCCGGTTCTGGTCGGTGACGATCCGCGCCCGGAACGCCGCCCGGAACTCCTGCCGGTCCACTCCCCCGTCGTCGTTGCGGTCCATCCGCTGGAAGACGGTGTCCCAGAGCTGCCCGAGCGAGTCCCGGAGCCCGGCCACGTCGTCCGGGGTGAGGCCGAGCGACTCGGCGAGCCGGTCCGAGAGGCCGATGACGTCCGACTTGTCGAGCCGCCCGTCGCGGTCCGAGTCGAAGACGTCGAACGACCGGTCCAGCTTGATGTCCAGAACGCTCACGACAACATTCCCCTTCACTCCGAGTAGCAACTCCGCCACAGTGCGGAGCGGGGCCCAGGAAACCACACGGCCGTGCCCGCGCGCAGCGAACGCCCGGTACCGCTGGGCGTTCCGGGTGACGGGGCGGCCGGGCGTCCGATACGGGTCAGCGCGCGCGGGCTCCCGCACCGGGACCGCGCTGGTGGCGCAGCCAGGCCGTCAGGGCCGCCTGGAGCTCGGCCACTTCGCGGTGGGTGAGGTCCGCGCCGCCGGGACCGGCGTGCAGGCGCACCCCGGCCCCGGTGACGCTCCAGCCGGTGCCGCGCCCGGGGCGGGAGGCGAGGGTGCGGCCCTCCGCGAGCGCGCCCAGGGCCCGGCGGACCGCCGGGGGGACGCCGCCCGGGCCGGGCGGCGGGGCGGCGGCGGGCGGCGGCGGGGTGAGGCCGATCGCGGTGTAGAAGGCGGTCAGGGCGTCGTCGAGCGTGCCGGGGCCACAGGGGGCGGCTCCGGTGAATTCGGCGATCAGCTCGGGATGCGCCCGGGGCGCGTGCTCGCCCCGGGGGTGGAGGGGGCGTTCGTCGGTGTCGAGGCGGACGCAGACCGGCGGGATCAGCTCGCGGCCGTAGCCCTGGTGGACCAGGCCCGCGTACACCCGGCGCAGGGTGGCGGCCTGACGGGGCACCGGATGCGGATCCGCGGCTGCCGGGGCCTGCGGTCTGGCGGGGCGCGGTGGCATGCCGAGGAGGCCGCTGCCGTGGTGCAGGATGCCCGCCTGGGTGAGCACCACCGTGGCCTGCCGGCCCTTCCTGTCCCAGCCGAGCCGGAACCCCACGACCGTGGTCCCCATCCGCCCGCTCCTCCCCCGGCCGCCGCCACCGGGGCACGGCCGTCCCGGGCACGGTAGCCGGGGGCGGGCGGGCCGGGGGCGGGCTTGGCCGAGGTCCGCCCCCGGCCGGGCCGAGTGTGCTAGGAGGTGTCTCACGGATCGTCACACCAGGCCGGAAGGCCTCGACTTGTGGTGGGCTGGCCTGCGACGATGCCGTCATGACGCAGATCATCAAGGGGGGCAATCTGCCCATGTCCGGCGAGCCCATGCGGGTCGCCGTGGTCCGTCGGGCGGCCGGGCCGGGTGTGCCCGAGATCGACCCGGCGGCACTGCTGCTGGACGACGGCGGAAAGGTGAGGGGCCGCAGCGACCTCGTCTTCTACAACCAGCGCGCGCACGCCACGAGTGCCGTGGAGCTGCTGGGCAACGCCCGCAGCGAGGACGGCCGGACGGCGGACTGGCTGGAGATCGACCCCGGCCGGGTCGAGCCGGAGGTGGAGCGCATCGTCATCGCGGCCTCCTGCGAGGGCGCGACGTTCGGGGAGATACCGGGGCTGTACCTGGAGGCGGTCAGCACGGCCACGGGCGAGAGGATGGTGGTGTACTCGGTCGACGACGACGACGCGACGACCGAGACCGCCTACGTGCTGGGCGAGTTCTACCGCCGCGACGGGGGCTGGAAGTTCCGCGCGGTCGGGCAGGGCTACGACTCCGGGCTCCCGGGGCTGGCCGGGGACTACGGGTTCGCGGTCGAGGAGGAGGCGGAGTCCGGGGCGCGGGAGGCGGATGCCGGTCCGCCGCCCGCCCCCGCACTGCCCGAGGCCCCGCCGCCCGCCCCGCCGCTGCCGGCCGGAACGCTCACGGCGGGACCGGCCCTGGCGGGAGCGGTCACGGCTGCGGGGGCGGCACCGGCTCCGGGGGCGGCCGTCCCGTCGGAGGCCGGGGCCGGAGCGTCCGCCGCGGCAGCCGGCGTACCCGCCGGCGTCCCCGTCTCCAAGTCGGGCGCCCCGCTGCTGGGCACCATCACCCGGCGGATCAACAGCCTCCCCACCGACTTCGGTCCGGACTTCCCCGTCTTCACCCAGGAGGGCCGCGGGGAGGACATCGTCCGCGTGGAGCCGGCCACGGCGGCCGGCTTCGCCGTCGTCGACCTGGTCCGCCTCGGTGACGGCCACGTCGAGGTCAGCCGGCTGAACCACCGCAACCGCGAGCAGAGCCCCTCGGCGCTGCGCGGCTGGGCCGAGGACTTCACCGGGCGCGGGATCGTGGACCACGACGGGAACGGGCCGCTGCGGCTGCGCGTGAAGGCGCGGGGCGAGTGGAAGATCACCGTCAGTCCGGTGTCGGTGCTGCGGGACGCCTCCGAGCGCGTCGAGGGCGTCGGCCCCGACGTCCTGGCGTACGCGGGGCCCGCCATCGACCTCGCCGTCCGGTACCGCAACAGCAAGGACGACGCCTGGTTCCAGCTGGAGTCCCTGCGGCGCAGCGCCTCGCGCCGCACCCTGCACAGCGGTGACCGGTGGCCGGGTCGGAGCACGGTGGCGCTGACCCGCGGGGCACGGCTGCTGATCGTCAGCTACGACAGCGCCTGGTCCCTGACCCCCCGCGAGGTCACCCCGCATCCCAACCGGCGGGAGGGCGAGGTCCCGCCGTTCTGGCGGCGCCTGCGCTGAGCGGTGCGCGCGGCGGGACGTTCAGCGCGCACCCGCCGCCGTGACGAGCTCCTGCGGCAGGCCCAGCAGGCGCAGTACCTCCGGGGCGGAGGGGCCCAGGGCGGCCACCGCCGCCGCCACGCCGTCGTAGTGGGCGCGGGCGGCGGCGCGGTCGCCGCGGGCCTCGGCCGTGCGGCCGAGGCCGCCGAGGCAGCGGAGCCGGTTGCCGAGGCTCTTGACCCAGTGGGGGTCGATCCGGTCGAGTGCGTCCGCGTAGAGCCGTTCCGCCTCCTGCGGCCGTCCCTCCAGCAGGGCGATGTCGCCGAGGCCGCGCAGGGCGGCGGCGAGGGCCGCGGGGCTGCCGCTGCCGCGGGCCAGGGCGGCGGCCCGGGAGTAGTCCTCGCGGGCCGCGACGGGGTCCTGGGGCAGCTGGTGGTCGCCGCGGTTGACCAGGAGGTCGGCGGAGTCCTCGACGGCGCCGAGTTCCCCGGTGAGGGCGAGGGCGCGGTCGGTCAGCTCGATGGCCCGTTCCCGGTCGGCGCCCGCGGTGGCCGCGAGGCCGGCGAGGGCGTCCAGGGCCAGCGCGGTGCCCCAGCGGTCGCCCAGGCCGCAGAACCCGTCGGCGGCGGCGTCGAAGGCCCGCTCGGCGCCGTCGGCGTCGCCCTCGCCGAGGGTGGCGTACCCGGACACGTACCGGGCGGCCGCCCGCGCCCAGGGGTCGGGGCAGTCGTGCTGGGAAGAGAGGAGTGCGAACGCGTCCCGGACGTGCCGGGTGTCCTGCCGGTCGGTCTCGCCGGCGGTGCGCATCATCCAGAGGAAGGGGACCACCGGGTAGCGGCCCGGGCGGTCTCCCGGCCAGGCGGCGGCCAGGGCTTCCAGGGCGGCGGTGCGGTGGCGCTGCCAGAGCGGCCGGCCGGCCGTGGTGGAGGCGGCGAGCAGGACGCAGGCGGCGTACTCCTCGCCGAGGTCCTCCCCGGCGAGACGGCCGGGCGGGGCGTCGTCGGCGGTGAGCAGGGCGAGTGCGTACGGGGCCGCGGCGGCGGCCGCGCCGCGGATCCACAGCGACGTCGAGGCGGCGGCGAGGAGTTCCAGGGCGGTGCGCCTCTCGTGGGCGCCGACCGCCCAGCGCAGCGCGGCCAGCAGGTTGTCGTGCTCGGCCGCGAGGCGGGGCAGCCACCGCAGCTGGCCGGCCCGCAGCAGGTGCGGTGCGGCGCGGCGGTGCAGTTCCAGCAGGTGCCGGGCGTGGCCGCGGCGGGTGGCCTCGCCCTCGCCCGCCTCTTCCAGGCGTTCGGTGCCGTACGCGCGGATCGTCTCCAGCATCCGGAGGCGGCCCGTGCCCGCGGTCTCCAGCAGGGACTTGTCGGCCAGCGACTCCAGGGTGTCGGCGTCCGTTCCGCAGACCTCCCGTGCGCCCTCGTGGCCGGCTCCGCCCGCGAAGACGGTGAAGCGGCGGGCGGCGCGTTGTTCGGCGTCCGTCAGCAGGTCCCAGCTCCACGCCACCACGGCGCGCATCGTGCGGTGCCGTTCGTCGGGGGTGCGGCTGCCGCGGCCGGTGAGGCCGAGGAGGTCGTCCAGCCGTCCGGCGAGGTCCTGCGGTTCCAGGGTGCGCAGGCGGGCCGCCGCGAGTTCGATGGCCAGCGGCAGGCCGTCGAGGGCGTCGCAGATCCGGCGCAGGAGTGCGGGTTCGCCCGCGGGGCCCCTGCGTACGGCGCGGGCCCGGTCGGTGAACAGGCGTACGGCGGCCGCCTCGTCCAGGGGCCGGACCTGGAGGACGTGTTCGCCGATGACCCCGAGGGGCTCGCGGCTGGTGGCCAGCACCCGCAGCCGGGGGCAGGCGGCGAGCAGCCGGGCCGTCAGCGCGGCCGCCTCTTCGACGACGTGCTCGCAGTTGTCCAGGACGAGCAGGAGCGGCCGGTCGGTCAGGGCGGCGATCAGGCGGTCGAGCGCCGTGCGCGGCGGGCCCTCCCCCATCTGGAGGCCGTTCTCGCGCAGGCCGAGCGCCGCGAGCACGCTGCGGGCGGCCCGCCCCGGCCGGACATCCCTCGCGGGCGGTGCCGACGGGCCGCCGTCGTGCAGCGCCGCCAGTTCGACGAAGCAGACGCCGGCGGGGGCGGTGCCGGCCGCCACCTCCGCGGCCAGGCGGGTCTTGCCGACGCCGCCGGGACCGGTCAGGGTGACCAGGCGCGATTCCCGCAACAGGGCGGCGGTCTCGGCCGCTTCCTCCTCGCGGCCCACGAAGGAGGTCAGCTGGGCGGGTGGGGCGGCGGGCCGCGGGGCGGGGGCGGTGTCCAGCAGTTCGGCGTGCAGCGAGATGAGTTCGGCCGACGGGTCGGCGCCGAGTTCCTCGGCCAGGTGCCGTCTGGTCCGCTCGAACGCCACGAGGGCCTCGGCCTGGCGCCCCTGGGCGGACAGTGCGCGCATCAGCAGGCCGGCCGGCCGCTCACGCAACGGGTGCCGGTCGGTGAGCTCGCGCAACTCGGGTACGGCCGATCGGTGTTCGCCGAGCAGCAGCTCCGCTTCGATCCGGTCCTCCAGGGCGGCGAGGCGTGCTTCCTCCAGCCGTGCCGCCGCGGCCCGGGCGGACTCGCTCCGGTCGGCGAGCCCGGCGAGGGCGGGGCCGCGCCACAACTCCAGGGCGCGGCGCAGCTCGGCGGCGGCCCGGGCGGGGTCGCCCGCGGTGAGGGCGGCGCGCCCTTCCGCGGCCAGTGCCTCGAACCGGGCCGCGTCCACCGCCTCTTGCGGTACCGCGATGCGGTAGCCGGCGCCGACCCGTTCGATGGGGGCCGCCGGGCCCAGGGCGGTGCGCAGCCGGGAGACCTGGGACTGGAGGGCGTGCGCGGAGACGGCTCCGGCCGGTTCGATCTCCTCGGCCAGCTGCTCGGCCGGGACGACACCGCCCGGGCCGATCAGCAGCAGCGCGAGCAGGGCGCGCCGGGCGGGGCCGCCGAGGGGGACCTCGGTCCCGTCGTCGTGCCGCGCCCAGGTCTCTCCGAGGATGCCGAACCACATGGGGGCGATTATCCCCCGGGCGCGGAAGGGGAGTTCAGCCGGTGTGCACGAGCGGGCCGAGCCAGGTCCCGCCCGACACGTCGATGGTCTGGCCGGTGATCCAGCCGCCCTGGGGGCCGGCGAGGAAGCCGACCACGTCGGCGACGTCCTCCGGCTCGCCGATCCGCCCGAGCGCGGTGATCGCCTCCAGGCCCGCGACCACTTCCGGTATCGCGGTGTGGCCGGCGGTCAGGTCGGTGCGTACGGCGCCGGGCGCGACCGTGTTGACGGTGATGCCGCGGGGGCCGAGTTCGTTGGCGAGGGAGGGGGCCATGGCTTCCAGGGCCGCCTTGCTGATGGTGTAGCCGATCTGGGTGGAGACCGCGAAGCGGCTGGCGGTCGAGCCCATGCCGATGATGCGGCCGCCGTCGTTCAGCAGTGGCAGGGCCCGCTGGACGACGAAGAACGGTGTGCTGACGTTGACGGCCATCAGGGTGGCGAACTCCTCCTCGGTGACCTGCCCGATGGAGTTCCCGGAGCTGATGCCCGCGTTGTTGACGAGGATGTCCAGGCCCTTCGCGCCGTACCGCGCCAGTCCGCGTTCCAGCCCTTCGAAGAGCCGGTCCAGGGCTCCGTCCTCGCCGAACCGGGCGCGGACGGCGAAGGCGCGCCCGCCGGCCTCCTCGATCCGTGCCAAGGTCTCCTCGGCGGCAGCCCCGTTCGCGCCGTAGTGCACCGCCACCAGCGCTCCCTCCGCGGCCAGCCGCAGCGCGACGGCCCGTCCGATGCCGCGCGACCCGCCGGTCACCAGTGCGGTCTTGCCGGTCAGCTGCTCGCCCATGTTCTTCGCTCCCCTGTCGTGTGTCCGCCCGGTGCCCCTCGGCGGGGCCCGGTGACATCACTCTCGGGGGGAGCGCTCACCGGCGGCTCACCGCTCGCTCACCGGCCGGTCCGTACTCCCCGCCATCTTGGAGTGGCGGTAGGAGTAGCCGAAGTAGATGACCAGGCCGATGAGGAACCAGAGGACGAAGCGGAGCCAGGTCTCCACGCGGAGGTAGGTGATGAGCCAGATCGACGCGATGACCCCGACGGCGGGGGTGAAGGGCATCAGCGGGGTGCGGAAGGTGCGGGGCAGGTCGGGGCGCTTGTAGCGGAGCACGATGACCGAGGTGCACACGACGGCGAAGGCGAGCAGGATGCCGATGTTGGTGAGTTCCGCGGCCTCGCCGATCGGTACGAAGCCGGCGATGGCCGCCGAGGCGACCCCGACGATCCAGGTGACCCGGGTCGGGACGTGGCGGGTGGGGTGGGTCTTGGCGAACCAGCCGGGCAGGAGTCCGTCACGGCTCATGGAGAACCACACGCGGGTCACGCCGAGCATGAAGGTGAACATGACGGTGAGGATGCCGATGATCGCCCCGACCGCGATGATGTCGGCGACGACCGGCAGCCCGGCCGCCTTGAAGGCACTGGAGAATCCGCTCTCCGGGTCGATGTCGGTGTACTTCTGCATGCCCGTCAGGACCAGGCAGGCCAGGACGTACAGCACCATGGCGATGGCGAGGGAGTAGAGGATCGCCTTGGGCATGTGCCGCTGGGCGTCCTTGGACTCCTCCGCCGCCGTGCTCATGGCGTCGTAGCCGAAGACCGCGAAGAAGACGGTGGCGGCTCCGGTGAAGGCGCCGCCGACGCCGAACGGGAAGAACGGCGTGTAGTTGTCGGTCGTGATGTGGAAGAAGCCGACGACGATCACGAGCAGGACGACCAGCACCTTGAGGACGACCACGACCGTCTCGAAACGGGCGGCGTTCTTGATGCCGAGGGTGAGCAGGTAGGCCGTGAACAGGCACAGGACCGCCGCGATGAGGTCGAAGCGGTGTCCTTCGCCGGTGCCGGGGGCGCCGAGCATCCACGTGGGGAGGGCGGCGCCGGTCTCCTCCAGGAGGAAGTTGAAGTAGCCGGAGATGCCGATGGCGACGACCGCGACGATGGCCGTGTACTCCAGCAGCAGGTCCCAGCCGATGAACCAGCCGGCCAGCTCGCCGAGGA
The DNA here is from genome assembly GCF_039535215.1 of Streptomyces racemochromogenes. Lineage (GTDB taxonomy): Bacteria > Actinomycetota > Actinomycetes > Streptomycetales > Streptomycetaceae > Streptomyces > Streptomyces racemochromogenes. Next base: position 7,070,759 of record NZ_BAAAWT010000001.1, on the reverse strand, counting down.
CGGCGTATCCGTAGGTGTAGGCGGAGCCGGCCTTCGGGATCAGGCCGGCGAACTCGGCGTAGGAGAAGGCGGCCGCGGCGCTGGCGACGCCGGCGATGAGGAAGGAGAGCAGCACCGCCGGGCCCGCGACGCTGTGGGCGACGGTCCCGGCGAGGGTGAAGATGCCGGCGCCGATGATGCCGCCGACGCCGATGGCGGTGAGCTGCCAGAGGCCGAGGGTGCGGGTGAGCTGCTGGCTGGGCGCGCCTTCGGGCTCCTCGATGTGCTCGATCGGTTTGCGGCGCAGTACGCCTTGCCCTGACCACAGGCTGGCCATGCTCCGATCCTTTCGGCCGGGGTGACGGGCGCACATCATCTCGGAAGCGCCAACTTTGCGGAACTAGGCGCTCCGGCAGTGGCGCCCGTCAGTTCCAGGTCCGGAGCTTCTCCGGGTTGCGCACCGCCCAGATGCGGGTGATCCGGTCGCCCTCGAGGGCGAAGGCGGCCACGGTGACGGTGGTGGTGCCGAAGCGGGCCACCAGGCCCGGGCGGCCGTTGACGGACCGTTCCAGGAGGGTCATGCCGGGTGTGGACCGGCCGCCGGTGTCGGTGAGGTAGCGGGCGATGCGGTCCGCGCCCACGACCGGGCGCGCCACGGCGCCGACCAGGCCGCCGCCGTCGGCGACCATCGTGGCGCCGGGGTCGAGGAGGCCGACGAGGGCCGCGACGTCCTTGGCCTCCCAGGCCCGTTTGAAGTCCCTGATGACGCGGGCCCGCCCGGCGGCCGGGCCCGGGTGGGGGCGGGCCGGGCCGACCCGGCGGCGGGCCGACGCCGCCAGCTGGCGGCAGGCCGCCGGGGTGCGGCCGAGGATGCCGGCCACGTCGGCGAAGGGGTAGCGGAACACGTCGTGGAGGATGAACGCGACCCTTTCGGCCGGGGTCATCGCTTCCAGTACGACGAGGAAGGCCATGTCGACCGACTCGTCGAGGGTGATCCGGTCGGCCGGGTCGGCGCCGGGGCCGCCGTGCGCGTCCGTCCATTCCGCGCGGTCGGGCAGCGGCTCGGGAACCCACTGCCCGACGTAGCTCTCGCGCCGGGCGCGGGCGGAGCCGAGCACGTCGAGGCAGACGCGGCTCGCCACCGTCGTCAGCCAGGCTCCGGGCGACTCCACGGCCTCCCGCTTCTCCCGGGGCATGGCGTACCAGCGGGTGTAGGCCTCCTGGACGGCGTCCTCGGCCTCGGACAGGGAGCCGAGGAAGCGGTAGGCGAGGTTGGTCAGCCGGGTGCGCTCCGCCGTGATCGCGCTCGGGGCCGGATCTGTGGTCATGGGGCCATCCTCGGCGAAAGGGCCTGGTGGAGGGCGAGTTGGTGGGTCACCTCACATCCTCGGGGGCTGCGTCGTCGTCATGACGAGACGGCGGGGCGTTCCCGGTACACCGTCGGCGCGCAGGAGGAGAGGGGCTCACCATGCCCGAGCAGACGGCGACGGGGACGTTCATGCGGATCGCGGCGGCCTTGCAGACCGTGGGGGTCTTCTTCCAGGCGGTGACCGCGGGGTTGCTGCTGTCGACGGAGTACGGGGAGGCGCTGCACGGGGCCGGGGCGCGGGGGATGTACGCCGCGTCGATGCTGTACGTGCTGGCGGCGGTCCTGGGGTGGCGTCCGGGCGGCGGGCCGGTCAGACCGGTCCTGTACGCGGCCGGCATGCTGGTGCTCGCCTCGGCGCAGGTCGTCCTGGGCATCGCGCGCGTGGCGTCCGTGCACGTCCCGCTGGGCGTGCTGATGTTCGGCCTGAGCGTCCTCCTGCTGGGGCACTCGGTGGTGGCCGGCCGCCTCCGCGGCCGGACGGCGCCGGCCGTCTGACCGGGGAGGCGGGGAGGCGGCCCCTGGGAGGCGCCGTGGCCGCGTTGCGGGTGGGGGGCATGGGCGGGCACCTTTCGGTCGGGCGGGAACGCGCCCGTCGTACCAGGACCCGATCGTTTCTGCGGATGCGGCGGCGCCCGCGGCGCGCGGTGTCCCCACCCGGAATCCACCCGGACGGACGCGTGGGGCCGCCGCCGGGCCGGGCGTCCGCCCGGTTCCTATGCTCGAAGGAGGAAGGCCATCGGCACCGTACGGACGAGGGAGGCGGATGGCATGACGGAGACGGCGGACGCGCGCGAGGCCGACCGCGCGCTCAAGGCGAAGCACCGGGCGATGTGGGCCCTCGGCGACTACCCGGCGGTCGCCACCCAGGTCGTGGCGGGGCTCGGGCCCGCTCTGGTCGAGGCCTGCGGGGTGAAGGACGGGGACCGGGTGCTGGACGTCGCCGCGGGGTCGGGCAACGCCTCGATCCCGGCCGCGCTGGCCGGCGGCGACGTGGTGGCCTGTGACCTCACGCCCGAGCTGCTGGCCGTGGGACGCAAGGAGGCCGAGGCACGCGGTGTCGTGCTGAGCTGGCAGGAGGCGGACGCGGAGGCGCTGCCCTTCGGGGACGGGGCCTTCGACACGGTGATGTCCTGCGTCGGGGTCATGTTCGCCCCGCACCACCAGACCACCGCCGACGAGCTGGTACGGGTCTGCCGGCCCGGCGGGACGATCGGGCTGCTCAGCTGGACCCCGGAGGGCTTCATCGGGCAGATGTTCGCCACCATGAAGCCGTACGCCCCGCCGCCCCCGCCGGGGGCGCAGCCACCCCCGCTGTGGGGGAACGAGGCGCACGTGCGGGAGCTGCTCGGCGACCGCGTCACCGGTGTCGAGGCGCGCCGGCGGGCCCTGCGCGTGGACACCTTCGGGGGGCCGGAGGAGTTCCGGGAGTTCTTCAAGGCCGCGTACGGGCCGACGATCGCCGTCTACCGGTACCTCGCCGACGATCCCGAGCGGACCGCGGCCCTGGACGACGCCCTCGCCGCCCTGGCGGCCGGCGCCCTGCGGGACGGGTCCATGGAGTGGGAGTACCTGCTGCTCACCGCGCGGCGCGCCCCCGCCTGAGCGAGGGGGCGCCGGGGGCGGTGCCGGGCCGTGCCGGGGCGCGCCGCCGACCGGCCCAATGCCGGTGTCCCGGCGGCCCGCGGGCGATCCTTCAGCCGGGCGGTACGGGGCCGTCCGGCGGAAGGAGTCGCGGTGGCAGCAGCATCCCCCGAGGAGCGCCCGGCGCACCCGGGACGCGCGGGCCGGTACGGTGAGGCGCTGTTCCGGCCCGAGGCGCCCGGTGAGGGCGAGCGCATCGACCACGCCGCCCTCGTCTACGACCCGCTCACCCGGCGGCGGCTGCGCGCGCTCGGCGTCGGCCCCGGCTGGCGGTGCCTCGAGGTCGGTGCCGGTACGGGCACGGTCGCCCGGTGGCTGGCCGAGGAGGCCGGGGTCGAGGAGGTCGTCGCCCTGGACCGCGACACCACCATGCTGGCACCGCTCGCGGGGCCCCGGCTCCGGGTGCTCACCGAGGACCTGGACCGGCTGGACGACGAGGCGGAGCTCGGTTCCTTCGACCTGGTCCACGCCCGTTTCGTGCTGATGCACCTCCCCGGGCGCCGGGCCCTCGTCGACCGCCTCGCCAAACGCCTGCGGCCCGGCGGGTACCTCGTCCTCAGCGACGCGGCGGACGTACCCGGTCCCGCCGACGCGCACTCCGCGTACCGGCGCACCCTGGACGCCATGTGGCGCACCCTCGCGGAGACCATCGGCACGGACGTCGCGGCCGTGCTCGACTACCCGCACACCCTGCGCGCGGCCGGTCTGGCCGAGGTCGCCGCCGAGCTGGTGTGCCCGCCCCTGAGGCCGGGCACTCCGCTCGCCGCCTTCTGGCGCGAGACCTGGCAGCGGATGCGGACGGACCTGCTCGCCCCGGGCCGGCTCGAACCGGTCGTCTTCGACGAGGCCCTCGCTTACCTGGACTCCCCCGGCCTGGCCGAACTCGGCCCCGGCATGCTCACGGCCTGGGGCCGCCGCTAGGCCGTGTCTTCGGGCCGTCGTCGAACTCCCTCCGGGCCCCGCGCCGACGCTTTCCGGCCGTTCCCCGCCGTCCGGGGGGAACGGGCCGGCATCGCGGGCACCCGCGTCCAGGGCGGCGGTGCGCCGCCTCCCGCGCGGATCCCGCGCCGGCCCACAGGAACCGGAGGAACGGTCATGCTGATCACGGTCACCCGCACCGGCGGCTTCACCGGAGCCGAGAAGCTCCGCGCGCTCGACACCGCGGGACGGCAGGACGCGTCGCGGCTGGAGGAGCTCGCCCACCGGGCCCTGTCGTCCGTGGCGGACGGATACCACTACCGGATCACCGTCGACGGCGAGGTCCTCGACGTCCAGGACCCCTGCCTCTCCGACGACCAGCGGGCGCTCATCCGTACCGTCCTCGGCGAAGGGGCCTGACCGCCGCCCGGCCGGCCGTCCGTCCGCGCGGACGGACGGCCGGCTCAGGGACGCGGTCCGTCAGTGCGGGGACCAGGTGAACTTGCCGCCCCCGACCCAGCGGACCTCGTCCAGGTCGTCGAGGTCGTGGATGGTGATCCCCGCTTCCGAGGCGACCAGCAGCACGTCCGTCATCGACTCGGCCCGGCCGACGACCTCCCCGTCGAGCTCGATGATCCGGAACGGCGGATTTCCGGGTTGGACGCCCAGGACGGTGATGCGCGCCGGGGAGAGGTGAGGTGTCAGGCCTTCGGTCATGGGGAGACGGTTGCACGCCGTGACCGGTGACGGGCGCGGCGACACGGCCCGGGGAGCCGATCGGCGGCGTACGGGCGACCGCGGGCCGTGGGGCGGGGCCGCGGCGGCGGGCGCCACGGCGGGTGTCAGACCCGCTGCCAGGCGGCCGCGGCCCACGAGAACAGGCCGAACAGGACCAGGCCCGCCGCCACCGCCACCAGCAGCCACGGTCCGGCCGGGGTGCCGGCGAAGGCGCGCAGAGTGTCGTCGACGCCCTTGGCCTTGTCGGGGTCGTAGTCCACGGCGGCGTAGAACGCGCAGCCGCCCGCCGCCGCGAACAGGGCGCCCCGGGCGAGGCCGCCCCCGATCCCGAGGACGTCGACGACCCCCCTCACCCATCCCGGCCAGGAGGGCAGCGCCAGGTCGTCGCGGAACTTCCGCCGCAGCGCCGACACCGCGATCACGACTCCGCCCACCGCCACGCCCAGTCCCGCCAGGGCCACGAGCCAGCGGCCGCCGGGCCATTCCAGGACGCTCGCGGTGGCGTCCCGCGACTGCTCGTCGCCGGACCCGCCGCCGCCCTGCCCGGCCGCGAAGGCGAAGACGGACACGGCGGCCACGGCGTAGAACACCGCCCGGAAGGCCCCCGCCAGCCGTTTGCCGGCCTTCTTCCCGTCGGGCCCGGCACCGCCGAAGACCGCCTCCGAGAGCCGCCACAGGGTCATCCCGACCAGGCCGATGCCGACGGCCCAGATCATCACCTGTCCCAGGGGGGCGCTGGCCAGCCCGGCGAGCGCCCCCTGGCGGTCCGCCTGCCGTCCGGTGTCCTCCCCGAAGGCGATGCGCAGCGCGATCGCGCCGACCAGGACGTACAGGACCCCGCGGGTGGCCAGTCCCACGCGGGCCGCGACAACGATCCCGGTGCGCGGCGCGCCGTCCTGGACCGGGGTCCCTCCAGAAGTCGACTGCATGGCCACCTCTCCGGTCCCGGAGCGCCGGTGCGCTCCCTTCCGGACGTCTGCCCCGTACGGAGCGGTTGTCCCGGGTGGCCGCGGGGGTGACGCTGCGTGGCGGGCCGCTCGACGCCCGGTCGGGTCAGCGGCCCAGCGCGCCGCGCAGGGTGATCCCGTGGCGGCGGCGCAGGCGCCACACCTCCCAGGCGGAGAGCGCGGTCACCGAGAGGGGGCCGCCGAGCAGGAAGGTGTACAGCACCTCGGGGGGCGCGGCGACGTCGGGGCCGTTGAAGAGCTGGAAGGCGAACAGCGACCACACCAGCAGCGGCGAGAGCAGTGCCGGGAGCAGCTGGTGGACGTCCGCGGCCCGGAAGCAGGAGGCCACGCAGACGTAGGCGGCGAGGATCGTGTACGGGATCGAGGCGATCAGCAGCGCGAGGGCGAGCAGCCAGCCGACGGCCGCGACGAGGAAGCTGACCAGGGAGCACAGGATGCCGCGGCCGAAGATCCCGGAGAAGAAGTCCACCACGTCGGTCTCGCTCGCGAGGTCCCCCCTGACGGTGGTGAGGGAGAGCCAGACCAGTGCCGGGCCCAGGGCGAGCGCGAGCATGTAGGCGACCGGTCCCCACAGGCGGCGGGCGAAGGCGCGGCGCCGGTCCGGGGTGCCGGCGACGAGGAAGGCGCTGATGCCGAGGATGCTTCCCGCCAGCAGGATCCCGCAGGCGAGTCCGAGTTCGACGAGCTTGCCGATGACGAAGTCCTGCCGGCCCGAACTCAGCGGGTAGGCCAGGACGATCCACACGGCGGCGATCATCCCGAGGAGGGTCCGGATGACCTGCAGGGTGCCTATGAGCCGGTCGTCGGGCCGCTCGTCCGGTCCGGGGGCGTGGTCGCCCATGACGGTGCGGAAGAACTCGTTCACCGGGCTGAGGAGTCCTTCGGACCCCGCGCGCGCCGGCTGCGGCCTGGTGGTGCTCACTTCTCGTCCCCCGGATGCTGCGTGTGCCTCCCGCGGCGGGAGCAGCCCGGCGCGGACGTCGAACACCCTAACGGATCTTGAACGGTCGGCCGGTCCGGCCGGGGCGGCTCAACGGGACGCCGCGCAGGGCTCCGCCGGGGTCTCGGTCCTGGCCAGGACCAGGACCCCGGCGCAGATCAGGGCCAGGCCCAGGAGCTGCGGGACCAGCCACCAGCCGGCCCGCAGGTGCTCCTCGTACAGCAGGACCCCCAGGGCGATGCCGACGCCGGCGTCACCGAGGGTCAGCGCGGGCTGCGAGGCGACCAGCGGTCCGCCCTGCATGGCGTGTTCGAGGAGCAGCAGGGCGCAGACGCCGCTCGCGCCGAAGGCGTACGTCTCCCAGGCCGTCAGGAAGGCGACGGTGCCGCCGTCCTGGAGCACGTGTACGGCGGACTTCATCAGTGCGGCCGTCAGCGCGTAGCAGACGGCGGTGGCCGCGCCGAGGCATCCGGCCCGCGCCCGGCCGGGTGGCCGCCGCAGTCCGGTGACGGCCAGTACGGCCACCGCCGCCGCGCAGGCCGGCAGGGCCAGGGCCCAGCGGTCGAAGGGGACGTGGGTCCGGTTCCCGGTGGGTGCGGCGGCCAGGAGCACGACCCCGAGCCCGGCGACCACCCCCGCGACCGCCAGCCAGAGGGCGCCCGGCAGCGGGCTGCGGGCCAGGAGCGAGGCGATGAGAAGGGCGAGCGGCAGCTCCAGCACGAACAGGGGTTGTACGAGGGCCAGCGCGCCCGTCGCCAGCGCGAGGGCCTGGCCGACCCCGGCCGCGATCACCGCCAGGATCCCGGCGATCCACAGCGGCCGCCGCAGCAGGTCGAGGACGAGCCCGAACCGGAAGCCGTCGCTCTGCGGCACGGTGAGCGAGGCCCGCCGCTGGAGGACCGTGGCGAGGGCGTTGCTGAACGCGGCGAACAGCGCGAAGAGGACCGGGAGGAGGAAGCCCATGCCCCGATCCTCACCGGACGGGACCCGCTCGGCGCCGCCCGTTCCCCCGTACGGGTCCACCGCCCCGCCTCCAGCGCCGGGGGCGGGGCCCGCGCCCGGATGCGGGACACGGCATCATGCTGGGCAGCCGAAGCCGAACCGGAAGCCGTGGGATGAGCAGCACGCCGCACCAGCCGTCGAAGAGCCCCGTCCGAAGGGCCGAACGCGTGATCATGCTCGGCCCGCTGCTGGTGTCCGAACGCGGGGACCGCGCGGCGGCCGCGGCGGCCCTGGCGCAGTGGGAGGAGGCCCTGGACAGGGTCGAGCGCGCCCGGCCCGGCCGGATCGCACGAGGGGCCGAACCCGTCTGGGAGCAAGCCGTCCCCCTCCTGGGCTTCCAGGCCGCGTCCTGGTTCCTGATCACCGTCGCCGTGGTCGTCGGCGGCGTGTTCCTGCCCCGGAACCAGGTCACCGGCTGGCTCGTCGTGACCCTGGCGGCCTTCCCCTCCGCGCTCTGCGCGGTGCGCGAGGCCGCGCACGGGACCGCGAGGCGGGCGCTGCGCCGGGGGCGGCTGACCGAGCGGGCCGGACGCCGGCTGGAGCGGTGCCGGCGGGACGTGCTCGCCGCGCTGGTGTCCGTACCGATGTGGGGAGTGTGGGCCCTGGCCATCCAGCCCTGGGCGGTTGCATGACGGTACGTCAGTAACGCGGCGTGGCGGACGAGGTGACGGGGTGTGGGCAATCGGAGGGGTCGGGGCCGGTCGCCCGGCGGCGGGGGCGTCGGCGATGCTGTAGCCGCATCACGCCGATCTTCACCACCGACGTCCGAGGAGATCCATGGCCGACACCGTCAACTCACTGGCCGCCCGTGTTCACGAGCTGTTGGTGGCACACCTGGCCGACAGCGCGGCCGCCGCGGCGCCGCCGCCGCAGGACTTCCTCTCCTCGCTCGCGAGCGGCCTCTTCGGCGTCCCGCTGCGCGTCGACGTCGCCGCGGGGCTCCAGGACGTCGTCGCGCGTGCCACGGCCCTGGGGCCCGCCGCCGCCTGGCTGGCGGCCGCGGCCCACGCGGGCCTCGCCGGGCTCGCCCTCACGCGCGGACAGGCGGAGCCGGTGCTCCGCCACCTCGACGCCGCGGTGGCGGCCGGGTACAACGACTGCGTGGCCCTGCACGCCGGCCCCGTCCTGCCGCTGCACCACGATCCCCGATTCCGCGCCCTGTACCAGCGGATACGCCTCACCGAGGCCGACCTCGACGAGTTCTTCTGGCTGCACCGGGAGATGCGGGCCGCGGTGCGGGACGCCCAGGACGCGACGGTCGACAACATCGACCGCCTCGACACCGGGGTGTCGCCGCTGGCCCAGGTCCCCATGCCGACCCGGCAACCGGACACGCCGGGCGTCCTGATCACCCGCATCGACCTCGCCGCCACCCAGACCGCCCTCCAGGAGGCGGCGGTGAAGGCCGAGTTCGGGCGCAGCTCGGGCAACACCGCCCTCGGCCTCATCGACGACACGTGGGACTACTCCCACGCGCGGCGCGACGCCCGGCACGCCGACGACCGGGACGAGCGGCGCCGGCGGGCCGCCGAGGCCCGGGCCTTCACCGAACGCCCCGGCGCCGGGCGGGTGATCCTCGCCGCCCCGCCGCTGGGCTCCTTCACCTACCCGGCCTGAGTTCGGGCGGCGGTGCGAGGAGGACGCGGGGCAGGGCCTCCGGGTGCTTCTCCGAGAGCCACGCCACGAGTTGCTCCCGCACCGCGCAGCGGACCGTCCACAGGTCGTCGGCGTCCTTGGCCGTGACGATCGCGCGCACCACCATGGCCGAGGGCGTCGTCTCGGTGACGGCGACGTCCCAGCCGCGCCCGTCCCACTCCGGGCACCCGTCCAGGATCTCGCGGACCTTGCCGCGGATGAGGTCCACGGGCGCGCTGTGGTCGCAGTGGACGAAGACGGTTCCGGTCATCTGGACGCCGCCCCGGGACCAGTTCTCGAAGGGGCGGGTGGTGAAGTACGAGACGGGCATGGTGATCCGCCGCTCGTCCCAGGTCCGGACGGCGAGGAACGTCAGGGTGATGTCCTCCACCACGCCCCATTCGCCCGCGACCACGACGGTGTCCCCGATGCGCACCATGTCCCCGAAGGCGATCTGGAACCCGGCGAAGATGTTGCCCAGCGTGGACTGGGCGGCGACGCCCGCGACGATGCCGATGATCCCTGCGGAGGCGAGCACGGAGGTGCCCAGCGCCCGGAAGCTGGGGAAGGTCAGGAGCATCGCCGCGACGGCCACGACGACCACGACGGCGGTCACGACCCGCATGATCAGGGACACCTGGGTGCGGACGCGGCGCACCCGGGCCGGGTCGCGGGTGCCGGTCGCGTAGCGGGCGTACCCGGATTCGACGACGGCCGAGGTCACGCCGACGATCAGCCAGGCGCCGGCCCCGATCAGCGCGAGCGAGAGGATCCGGCCGACGGCGGCCTCGTGCTCCTGGAGCGGGCGCCACGCGGTCTGCCTGTGGGCGCCTCTGAGCAGCGCGGCCAGCAGCACGATCTGGAGGGCGGGCCGGCAGCGGCGCAGCGCGTGCCACAGGGGTGTCTCGGGGTGCCGCGCGTCGGCCCGGCGCAGCAGCAGGTCGACGGCCCAGCCTGCGGCGGCTGTCAGGAGTATCGCGGCTCCCAGGACGGTCAGCGGGCGGACGGCGGCGTTCAATGCGGCTCCTCTGCGGGTGTGGACGGTCGGACGACGACAACGCCCCGGACCTCCACCCCCCTGCCCCGGCGGGGACGGCCGACACCCTCGCGTCTTGGGCTCCGGGGGCGGCGCATGCGCACCGCGAAGGGGGGTAGCGGGGCCGTGAACGTCCGGAAGCGGTGATCGGCACCGAGGGTGCGGGGCTGCCCGGCACACGAAAGGGGTCACATGTCGCACGTCGAGGAGTACGTCGAGGTCAACGTTCCGCTGCGTACGGCCTACAACCAGTGGACGCAGTTCGAGGACTTCCCCGCCTTCATGGAGGGGGTGGAACGTGTGGAGCAGCGGTCGGACACCCTCACGCACTGGGTGACGAACGTCAACGGTGTGCAGCGCGAGTTCGACGCGCGGATCACCGAGCAGCTCCCGGACCAGCGCGTCGCGTGGATGACGGTGGACGGGGAGGCCCGCCAGGCGGGGCTGGTCACGTTCCAGCCGATCGACGCGAGCACCACCAAGGTCGTCCTGCACATGAACTGGGCGCCCGACGGGCTGGCCGAGGCGGCGGCCGACAAGCTCGGCTTCGTCAAGCGCCAGGTCGCCGGCGACCTGAAGCGGTTCAAGCTGTTCATCGAGGCGCGCGGCGTCGAGACGGGCGCCTGGCGGGGAGAGGTCTGAACCGCGGCCGGGGAGCGGCGCGCGCCGGCCGGGGCAGCAGGAAGGCCCCGGTCTCCGTGAGGAGGCCGGGGCCTTCGTCCGAGCGCTGGGCAGGCCTTGCACCTGCATTCCCCCACGGGAAGTGGGGTGTCTTTCCTTGGACCACCAACGCATCGTCCCATGCGCCGTGTTCCGCGGCGGCGGGCTCGAGATCAACTATACGACACGCGGCCGGGCCCCACGAACGGCCCCGCACGATCCGAAAGACACGGCCTAGCCGGCGCGTACCCGGTCAAGGACCTTGATGCCAAGCTCCAGCGCCTCCTCCGGTTCCCGCACGCACTGCTGGAAGTCGACGAAGCAGCTGTCGGCGCCCGTCTCCCGGATCCCGGCGAGGACCGCCGCGGCCTCCTCGTACGAGGTGCCCGGCTTGGCGTTGAAGCGGATGTTGCGGCGCAGCGCGTCGGGGTCGCGGCCGGCTTCCTCGGCGGCCCGCCGGGCGACGGCCCAGAGTCCGGCGAGTGCCGCGGCCGGCAGGACGGCGCCGACCCAGCCGTCCGCGCGGCGGCCGACCCGGCGCATCGCGGCGGGTGAGAAGCCGCCCAAGTACACGGGCGGGTGCGGCCGCTGGACCGGGCGCAGGCCGACGTGGGCGCGCGGAATGCGCCAGTGGGCGCCCTCGTGCCCGAACTCCTCCTCGGCCCAGATGCCCTGGAGGACGTCGAGGATCTCCTCGAGCCGTTCGCCGCGCCGGCCGAAGTCGGCGTTGACGGCCGTGTATTCGTCGCGCAGCCAGCCGATCCCGAAGCCGGCGTCCAGCCTGCCGCCGCTCACCTGGTCCAGCGAGGTGAGGGTGCGCGCGAGCAACAGGGGCGGATACCACGGCGCGTTGAGGGTGCTCGTGCCGAGACGGGCGCGGTGGGTCGCGGTGGCGGCGACGGTCAGGACGGTGAGCGGGTCGAGGAAGGTCCGGTACTCCGGCGGGTACGGGTTCTCGGGCGTGTGGCCCGGGTAGATGTCGCTGGGCTCGACCGGGGTCAGCGACCGGTCCCCCACCCAGAGCGAGTCGAACCCGGCGTGCTCCGCGTCGCGCGCGAAGCCGGCGATGCGGGCGGCCTGCGCGTGAGTGCCGTACTGGGGCAGTGCGATGCCTATCTCCATGGCCCCATCGTGGCCGCCGCGCGGACCCGGGGCCCAAAGGCGCCACACGTGACACGTGACACAACGCCTCTGGCCCGAGGCGTCCCTCCCCCGCCTCCTCGCCACCCGTTCGGGCGGCGCCGGTCGCTGCCGGCGCCGTAACACGCCGTTGGTCAGGTGAATGCCGGGCGGGAGGCCCCCGGAGGCGGTGTGATCCTGCTTCGACGTCTCGACGTACCGTCATCGACTCTGGAGTGACATGCGTATTCGAACTGCGATCGCCGCCACCGTCCTGGCCGCGGCCGGAATCCTCGGCGCCGGCGGCACCGCCGTCGCCGACGCCCACGCCGAGGGCGTAGCCGTCGGCTCCCCGGGCGTGCTGTCCGGCAACGTCGTCCAGGTGCCGGTGCACATCCCGATCAACGTGTGCGGCAACTCGATCAACATCATCGGCGTGCTCAACCCGGCGGCCGGCAACACCTGCATCAACACCTGATCCCCGGACCCCTCGCACCCCGCCCCGGGGTGCGAGGGGCTACCGTGTTCCTCCAGCTCACAAGGGGGGAACAGGGATGTCGCACAACGCGGGATGGGGACAACACCCGCAGCAGTACGGGCCGCAGTGGGGGGGCGGCTGGATCCAGCCGCCCCCGCAGCCGGGGGTCATACCCCTGCGGCCGCTCGGCCCCGGCGAGATGGTCGGCGGCGCGTTCAAGGCCTTCCGCCAGTACTGGAAGCCGCTGGTCGGCGTCATGCTCGCGGTACAGGGCGTCGGGTTCCTGCTGGTCATCGCGGCGCTCGTGATCGGTGTCACGGCGGCGAGCGACAGCTTCGCCGAGGTCTTCGCCGTCGACTCGGACGCGCACGCGGACAGCTCCGACGTGGCCGCCGTGTTGCTGGCCCTGCTGCCGGCCGGCGTCATCCTGGTGCTCGTGATGCTGCTGGGCACCGCGGCGGTCGGCGCGCTGTGCCCCGCGGTGGTGCAGGAGGCCGCGCTCGGCCGCACCGCGACCTTCCGTGACATGTGGCGCCGCACCTGGTCCCGGCTGCCCTCGGTACTCGGCGCCGTTTCCCTGACCGGGCTGATCGCGGGCGGGCCGGCCGTCCTGGTCTACGCGATCGGCATCCCGCTGACGATCATGGCCTGGGACGGGTCCGCGACGCCGGCCGGCGTGTCCCTGCTGGTCCTGGCGGGCCTGTGCTGGATACCCGTGGCGGTATGGCTCGGCGTCCGGTTCAGCCTCGCACCGGCCGCGGCGGTGTTCGAGGACCTCCGCCCCGTGGCCGCGCTGCGGCGGTCGGCCGCCCTGGTGAAGGGCAGCTGGTGGCGCGTCTTCGGCGTCATCCTGCTCGCGCACGCCGTGGGAATGGCCGGCGGTTACGCCATCCAGATGCCGTTCGGCCTCGTCGGCGTCCTCGCGCTCTTCCCCGCCATGCTGGACTCGGGCGCCGGTGACGGGATATCCGCCACGATGGTCATCGGGTTCGTCGTGTACCTCGTCTGCCTGCTGCTCGGCACCGTGGTCAGCGCGCTGTTCCAGCTGGGGTACCCGCAGCTGGTGGTCTCCCTGCTGTACGTGGACCAGCGGATGCGGAACGAGAACCTCGCGCCGGCCCTGATCACGGCCGCCCAGGGCGGCCGCACGCCGGGCCAGGACCCCGCGTACTGACGGGTGCCCCGGGCCGACGGCGTGTGAGCGACGGCGTGCGCGCGGGTCAGCGCGTCGCGCCGAAGTCCTGCGTCCAGTACTGACCGGGCTGGGCGAGGCCGATGCCGATCTCCTTGTACGAGCAGTCGAGGATGTTCCGCCGGTGGCCGGGGCTGTTCATCCAGCCCTCCATGACCTGCTCGGGGCTGCTGTACCCGTAGGCGACGTTCTCGCCGTAGGTCCGCCACTGGTACCCCGCACGGGTGATGCGCTGGCCGGCGTCCGAACCGTCGGACCCGGTGTGGGACATGTTGCGGTGCGCGGCCATGTCGGCGCTGTGGTCCTGCGCGGCCTTGGTGAGCTTCTCGTTGACGGTGAGCGCGGGGCAGCCTGCCGCGGCGCGCGCCTGGTTGACGAGTTCGAGGACCTTGGCCTGCGCTTCGGGGCGCGCGCCGGCGGCCTGCGGCGCGGCGGGAGCGGCGGGCGCCGCGGAGGCTTCCACGGGCTCCGGCCGGGGCTGCCGCGGGCGGACGGGCGGCGCGGCCTCGACGACCGGGTCGGCGGGCCGTGCGGCCGGCTCCTCCGCGGCGGGCGCCGCGGGGGCCGGAGCCTCGGCGACGGGCTGCGCGGGCGCGGCGGCCGGAACCGGGGCCTGCTCCGGGAGCGGGGCTGCGGCCGGGTCGGAGGGGATTTCCAGCCGCGCCGCGGCGGGCCGGGCGCGGCCGGCGTCCTGGGTGTCCAGGCACGCCATGGCGGCGGTGGGGACGGCCACGGCGGCGAGCGCCCCGACGGCGACGGCTATTTTCCTGTGGTGCGTCTTCTTGCGGTGCTTCTTCATGCGGGACCTCACTCGGTGATCGCGAAGCTCCCGGCGCCGGACCGCTGGGGCGCCGGAGGAGTCGCCATTCTTAGAAGGGCCGCAGGGGCATGGCAAGCCGGCGTGGGCCGGACGCGCGAGTGCCCCGGGCTCCGGCTTGAAAGGGCGGGAAGATCGTGCATGACCCCCTCGGGGGGCCTCTCCGGCACAGCTGACGCGCCGCTAGAACCACCTCCCGTCAGGAACGTTGGGAGGGGCGAAACAGGAGTCTGCAATTCCGTTCCAGGCGGAGTGCGGCATGTCCACGCGAAACATGGACAAATAACGAAATGTGCCCCCGTGAATCGCGCCGTGCGACCCCGCCGGACCGGCGCGGGCCGTGTGTCGCATGTCACGAAACCGCGGAGCCCCGCACACCGTCGGCCGACGGTGTGCGGGGCTCCGCGGTGAACGCCCGCGTCCCGCGTCAGAAGGAGCTCTTCGACGCGCTGACGACGACGCACTCCTTGTACTCGGTGCCGTTGGTCTTGCCGAAGTAGGGAGTGGTGGCCTCGGCCGGCTGGGACGCGCCCGCCTTGACCTTCAGGCTGCTCACCATGGCCGTGGCGGGGACCGCGGTGGAGGTGGCGTCGCCACGGAACTTCATCGTGATGTTGTAGGTGTAGTCCAGCGAACCGCTGTTGGTGACGGTGAGCTTGGCGACCAGGTTCTTGCCGCTGCTGTCCAGCTTGCACCCGTCGATCCGGATGTCGCGCTCGGCCTTGTCCCGGGAACCCCCCGTGACGGAACCCGTGGTGGTGCTGGAGCTGGTGCCGCTGCTCGTGCCGGTGCTGGTGCTGCCGGTCGTGCTGCTGCTGTCGGTGCCGCCACCACTGGTGCTGCTGCTCGAACCCGAGTGGGAGCTGGAGCTGGAGCTGTGACTGCTGCCGCCGCAGCTCGCACCGTGCGAGCCGCGGGCTCCGGTCAGTGCGACGACGGCGATTCCGAATACTGCGACCGCGCGGACATGGCGAAGCTTCACGTTCGAACCCCGTTGGAATATCAGTGTGCAGGAGGGCCCGCCTTGACGGGCGCACGTCACCCTACAGCGGCCAAGAGGGTGATCCGGCCACCCTTCGACGGCGTGGCGCGCCTGCGTTCGGTGCCGCCGCGCAAGTCGGAGCGGGGGTACCCGCCTTGGCGGGCACGCAACGCACACGCCACCTGCGGCGCATCCACACCGGAGGAACACATCACCCCCACGGCACGCTCCCCGTCCGACGGGGAGCGGCCGGCGGCGATGCGTGTCAGGGTGAACAGGAGGAATCCGCAGCCCCGGCACCGAGGAGTCACCCGTCATGGGCGGTACGAAGGACAAGCGCCAGGAGCCCGGCGAACCCCGCGAGGAACGCGGGCGCCCGCAGCCGCCCAGCCAGGACCCCGTCCATCCCGAGCCGATCACCCCGGCCCGCAGCAGGCGCGCCGAAGAGAAGGGGCGGCGGCGCGACGAGCGGCGCCACCGGGACGACGACGGCTCCTGAGCACGGCCGGGCTGCCGGCCCGCCTCAGGGCGCCGGCAGCCGGATGCCGCCCGCGAGCTCCGCGCTGCCGCCCAGCCGCACCAGGGGGCCCGGGGGGGCCCGGCCGGACGGTGGCGGTGACGGTGGAGGGGCTGCCGAGAAAGTCGCCCATCTCCACGGCGAGTTCGGTGGGGCCCGGGCCGGCCAGGTGGGCGGCCAGGCAGGCCGTGCTGTTGGCGTTGGCGATGTCCTCGTCGACGCCGATCGAGGGGGCGAACATCCGGGCGGCCGCGCGGCCTTCGGGCGTCGGCACCGAGTAGACGTAGCAGCCCAGCAGGCCCAGGCGGTCGCAGGCGGCCCGGAGCCCGGCGAAGTCCGGGGAGAGGGCCCGCAGGGCGGAGCGCGTGCGGACGGGGACCAGCAGCCGGGGCCGTCCCACCGACGCCACGCGGAGACCGGGAGCCGTCGCGTCGCGGGGGATGCCGAGTGCGGGCAGGACGAGGTCGCGCTCGGCCGCGCCGGGCGTGCGCAGCTCCACGGGGCCCGGGTCGAAGGACGCGTACGCACGGCCCTGGCGGCGCGCCGTCCAGCCCGTGAACACCCGGCCCCCGGCGTGGAGGGTGACCCGGTACGAGTGCCGGCGGCCGGCCCTCTCCGCGAGGTGGGCGAGGGCCGCCACCGTCCCGTGCCCGCAGGCGGGCAGTTCCCCCTCGGCGGTGAAGAAGCGCAGGGAGAAGGCGGGGCCGCCCTCCGGGTCGTCGTGGGCCGAGACGAAGACGGCGTGGGACGTACCGGCGAGGGCCGGCACACCGCGGCGCCGGTCGTCGTCGCCCGGCGCCGCCCCGCCCGCGAACCCGGCTTCGTCCACGACGGCGGTGGGACTGCCGCCCCCGCCGTCGCGCAGGCAGGCGCGGACGATCGCCACCGGCGGCCCCTGGGGGTCCGCGCGTCGCCGCGCACGCATCACGGACGTACCGTACCCGCGCCGGGCCCTCCCTCAACCGGCGGCCGGCCTGATCGGCCTCCGGTCCTGCGGCGGGTCGTCGGCGGGCCACAGGCCGATCATGTCCAGCAGGGCCGCCAGGTCCTCCGCCCCGACGGCCCGCGCGGCGACCGCGCGGCGGGCCGCGGCCCGGTCCACGGCGCCCGCCCGGGCCGGCAGCGCCGGCTCGTCACATCCGAAGGGATCCTTCATGGACCGATGCCACCACGGGCCGGGCGGATCCGCAGCTCCCACTGCTCCATCAGCCGCCGGGCCGGAGCCCTTAGGGTGGCCCGGACATCCGACCGGTCGCGGCCCGTGCCCGCGGCCGCCTTCCCCCGAGGAGCCTCCGTGGCGCGTTCGCTCGACGGTCTCGTCTTCGTCCCCGTGGCCGACCAGGCGCCGGGCCAGGTCGGCCGGCAGACCCGATTCGAGTACCACGAGCAGGACGGCCGGGTCTGGGCCGAGTACCGTGGCGGGGACGTGGCCAGGGGACACCTGGTCGGCACGCGGAGGGACGACACCGTCGACTTCCGCTACGTCCAGCTGCGCCACGACGGCTCGACCGCCTCCGGGCACTGTGTCTCCCTCGTCAGGGAACTCCCCGACGGGCGGCTCCGGATGGAGGAGACGTGGACGTGGGAGTCCCAGGAGGGCAGCGGCACCAGCGTCGTCGAGCAGCAGCCCGACTCGAGGGAGAGCACCCGATGAGGATCCATCTGTCCAGCGTCTTCGTCGACGACCAGGACAAGGCCCTGCGGTTCTACACGGACGTACTGGGCTTCGTGAAGAAGCACGAGGTGCCGCTGGGCGCGGACAAGTGGCTGACCGTGGTCTCCCCGGAGGACCCCGGCGGGACCGAGCTGCTGCTGGAGCCCGACGGCCACCCCGCGGTGCGGCCGTACAAGGAGGCGCTGGTCAGGGACGGCATTCCGGCCGCCTCCTTCGCCGTGGACGACGTGCGGGCGGAGTTCGCCCGGCTGCGCGGGCTCGGGGTGCGCTTCACGCAGGAGCCGACGGAGAGCGGCCCGGTCACGACCGCGGTCCTGGACGACACCTGCGGCAACCTGATCCAGATCATCCACGGCGGGTAGGCTGCCCGGCAGGGCGGGGCCGTAGCGCAGGGGTCGACGCGCGCGGTCTCCAAAACCGCGAGGACGCCGGTTCGAATCCGGTCGGCCCCGCCCGTCGGGCTGGCTAGGGTGGCCCGATGAACGAGATCGGGATCGTCGCCGAACAGGGCGCGTGGCGGGGCGGGTTCGAAGAGCGGGTGCTGGCCGGGTACCGGGCGGCGGGATGTACGGAGCCGCTGGCCCGGGCCCTGCTGGAGCGGGCCGTGGAGGGGATCGACGGCTGGACGGTGGCCACGGACGGCACCGGGTGGATAGCCGTGGGGGTGACGGAGGACAACGGTGCGGTGGTGGGCCGGATCCACGACCTCACGCTCGCGCGGGGGCGCGAGTGGGCCGAGCGGTGGTGCGCCGAGCACGGCGCCGAACGGGTGGAGGTCCGCCTCACCGGCGGGCGCGGGCCCGGAGCGTTCGCCGACTACGCGGTGCGGGGGCAGAACCGCATGCGGGCCGTGGCCGCACGGCCGGAGCTGCCGCCGGGGCTGACGGTCCGCCGGCTGACGGAGGAGGAGTACCCGGCCTGGTACGCCGCCGAGGAGGCCGGGTACATCGCCGACATCGTCCGGGCCGGGGCCCTCACTCCGGAGCAGGCCAAGGAGAAGTCCGACCGGGACTTCGCCCAGTACCTCCCGCAGGGGTACCTGACCCCGGGGCACGCCTTCTACGCGATGGAGGCCGAGGGCGAGGTGATCGGCACCGGCTGGGTGAACCACGGGTTCCTGCCGGGGGTCACCTTCGGTTTCTCCCTGGAGGTGCACGAGGAGCACCGCGGCAAGGGCTACGGCCGGGCGGCGATGGCCGTCGGCGAGTGGGCCACCCGGCAGGGCGGCGACGAGGCGATGATGTTCAACGTCTTCGGCGGGAACGAGGTCGCGATGGGCCTGTACGACAGCACGGGCTTCGCGGTCCTGGACGAGTACCGCTTCCGCGACCTGCGCTGATCCGCCGGGCGGGGGTCAGCCGTTCAGCGACGCCATGAGTTCGGGCGCGTACCGGTCCCCCGAGACCACGCCGTGCGGTGCGACGGCGTCGATGGAGGCGAGGTCGGCGTCGGTGAGCGTGACGGCCGTCGCGGCGACGTTCTCCTCCAGGTAGCGGCGGCGCTTGGTGCCGGGGATCGGGACGGCTCCCCTGTGCAGGGTCCAGGCGAGCGCGAGCTGCGAGGGGGTGACCCCCTTCTCGGCGGCCAGGGCCCGGACGCGGTCGACGACGGCGAGGTTGCGGTCGAAGTTCTCGCCCTGGAAGCGGGGGTCCGTACGCCGGAAGTCGTCGGCCGCGAAGTCGTCCGGGCTGGTCACGGCTCCGGAGAGGAAGCCGCGGCCGAGCGGGGAGTAGGCGACGAGGCCGATGCCGAGCTCTCGGAGGGTCTCGCGTACGCCGTCGTGCTCGATGCCGCGCTCGAAGAGGCTGTACTCGGTCTGTACGGCGGCCAGCGGGTGCACGGCGTGGGCGCGGGCGATGGTGCCCGCGGCGGCCTCGCAGATCCCGATGTGGCCGACCTTGCCCGCGGTGACCAGCTCGGACATGGCGCCGACGCTCTCCTCGACGGGCACGGCCGGGTCGACGCGGTGCAGGTAGTACAGGTCGATGTGGTCGGTGCCCAGGTGGCGCAGGGAGCGGTCGGCGGAGCGGCGGATGTACTCGGGCGTGCCGTTGTGGCCCCGGAAGGCCCCGTCGTCGGTGAACTCGACGCCGGTCTTCGTGGCGATGACGGCGGCGTCGCGGCGGCCGCGCAGGGCCTTGCCGAGGAGTTGCTCGTTGACGAAGGGCCCGTAGCCCTCGGCGGTGTCGAGCAGGGTCACGCCCAGAGCGAGGGCGCGGTCGATGGTGGCGAGGGACTCGGTCTCGTCGGTGGCTCCGTAGTGGGCGCTCATGCCCATGAGGCCGAGGCCTTCGGCGCCGACTTCCAGGCCCTGGCCGCCGAGTGCGCGGATCTCCATGGTGTCCTCCGGGGGTGGGGGGCGAACTAAGTAACTAACTGGATAGTTCGAGTCTGCACACGGGGTGCGCGGGATGTCAATAACCGGATAGTTACTTGCTAGGCTGCCCGGCATGGCACGGGATTCCAGCGCAACCAAGGCGCGCCTGCTCGACGCGGCGTTCTCCGAGTTCGCGGCGTACGGCATCGCCGGCGCCCGGATCGACCGCATCGCGGTGAACGCCCAGGCGAACAAGCGGCTCATCTACGTCTACTACGGCAACAAGGAACAGCTGTTCGATGCCGTGCTCCAGCGGGCCCTGGAGACGGGCTCGGAATCCGTGCCGTTCGACGCGGAGGATCTGCCCGGGTACGCGGGGGCGGTCTTCGACCACTTCGTGGCGTACCCCGACCTGATGCGCCTGGTGCAGTGGAAGCAGCTGGAACGGCCCGAGACCACCGACCTGGTGGCGGAGTCCTACCGGGGCAAGATCGCGGCGGTGGAGCGGGCGCAGGATGCCGGGCTGGTCGACCCGGGTCTCGACCCGGCGGACGTGCTGACCCTGGTCATGGGGCTGGCGCAGGCGTGGACCGGCGCGGTGGGCGGACCCGCGACCGGCGGTCCGGGCGAGCCCTGGGCAAAGGCGCGGCTGGCCCGGCACCGCGAAGCGGTGGTGGAGTCCGTCCGCCGCCTGGTCCGGCCGCCGCGGCCGCAGGGCTGAGCGGACCGGCGGCCACGGGAGTGGGTGGACCGGCGGCCCCGCGGGCGGGGTGGCCGGATCCGGGTCAGGCCCGGGAGGGGGTGGTGGCCTGGGCGAGGAGTCTGAGGGCCGTGTGGTCCTCGGAGCCGGCCGGAGCGGTGGCCACCAGGAGCGTCTGGTCGTCGCTGACGCGCAAGGCCTGCTGGGTGACGGTCAGGGTCCCCACCAGCGGATGCCACATCCGCTGCTCGGCGACGGTGCAGGGACGGGCCCGGTGGTCGGCCCACATGGTGGCGAACTCGTCGCTCTTCATGCTGAGTTCGCCGACGAGGGCACCGAGGAGCGCGTCGTCCGGGTGGCGGCCGGCCGCGTACCGCAGGTTGGCGACGGCGGCCCTCGCCTTCGACTCCCAGGTGCCGTAGAGCTCGCGCAGGTACGGGTCGAGGAAGAGCAGCACGGCCATGTTGGGCCGGTCGGCGGGACGGTCGGGCGCGGTGGGGTCGAGGTGGCCGGCGAACAGGGCGTGCCCCAGCGGGTTCCACGCCAGGACGTCGGCCCGGCGGCCGGTCAGGACGGCCGGGACCTCGGGCATGGACTCCAGCAGCCGACGGGTCGCCCCGTCGACCCGTTCCACGGGCGGGCGCCGGGCGGCGGGGCGGCGGGCGGCGAGGCCCGCGAGGTCGTGCACGTGCCGGCGCTCGGCCTCGTCCAGGTTCAGCGCGCGGGCGAGCGCGTCCAGCACCTCCGGCGAGGCGTTGTGCGAATGCCCCTGCTCCAGCCGCGCGTAGTACGAGGCGCTGACCCCCGCGAGGAGGGCGAGTTCCTCCCGGCGCAGGCCCGGGACGCGGCGCCGCTCGCCGTACGTGTCGAGGCCGATGTCCGCCGGCGTCAGCCGGGACCGGCGGGCCTGCAGGAACGCGCCGAGGCTGCTCTGTCCTTCCATGCCGCCCAGTATCGCGGGCCGCGCGCGGGCCAGCCTCACCCTGCCGGGGATAGGCAGGGAAAGGTGTGGCTGCCGCGCCGGGCCCGCCGCAGGGTGGGGGCCATGGACAACACCACCACCGACACCATCGAGCTGGGCGGCGTCAGCGTCACCCGGGTCCGCGAGTACTACGGCCCGCTCGGGCTCACCCCGCACGAGTTCATCCCCGGCAGCAGCCCGGACGTCTGGTCGGAGCACGCCGGCTGGCTGCGGCCCGACTTCGTGGACGGCGAGCCGCCCGTGTCCCGGGTCGCGCTGCAGACGTGGGTGCTGCGCAGCGAGGGCCGGGTGATCCTCGTCGACACCGGCGGCGGCAACCACAAGGCACGGCCCGGCACCCCCTGGGACCGCCAGGAGACGCCCTTCCTGGACGAACTGGCCCGGGCCGGGGTCGAGCCCGAGGACGTGGACCTCGTCGTCAACACCCACCTGCACGGGGACCACGTCGGGTGGAACACCCGGCTGGACGGGGACACCTGGGTCCCGGCCTTCCCGAACGCCCGCTATCTGATCAACCGGAACGAGTTCGACTTCTGGAACCCCGCGAACGGGCACCCGTCCGTCCTCGGCGACGGCAACGCCGGAGTGTTCGAGGACAGCGTGGCGCCGGTCCACGAGGCCGGCCAGGTCGTCCTGTGGGAGGACGGCCACCGGATCGACGCGAACCTGCGGCTGGACCTCGCCGCCGGGCACACCCCCGGTTCCAGCGTGCTGACGCTCGCCTCCGGGGGTGACCGGGCGGTGTTCGTGGGCGATCTGCTGCACAGCCCGGTGCAGATCATGGAGCCGGACGCGAACAGCTGCTTCTGCGAGGACGCCGCGCAGTCCCGGGCCAGCCGGCGCCGGCTGCTCGGCTGGGCCGCCGACCACAACGCGCTGCTGGTCCCGGCGCACTTCGGCTCCCACGGCGCCCTGGAGGTCACCCGGGACGCGGGGGCCTTCGCGGTGAAGGGCTGGGCGCCGTTCGCCCCTTGCGCCCCGGGCGGGGAGGGCTGACGCCGGACAGGTGGGCGGGCATGCGGGCAGGGCGGGCCCGGCGGGCCGCGGCCGGGCCGCCCGGCGGGTAAGGTCCGTCCCATAACGGGACCAAGCACCCCCTCCGGAACGGAACGGATCCGATCCCATGTACGCACCCGAGCGCCAGCACCGGATCGTGCAGCTGACCCAGGAGCGCGGACGCGTCGAAGTCCCCGCCCTGGCGGAGGAGTTCGGAGTCACGCAGGAGACCGTCAGGCGGGACCTGACGGCCCTGGAACGGGCCGGTCTGCTGCGCCGGGTGCACGGCGGCGCGCTCCCCGCCGGGGGGCTCCGCCTGGAGCCGGGGCTCGCCGAGCGCGACTCCACGGCCGCGGCCGCGAAGGAGCGGATCGCCCGGGCCGCCCTCGCCCTGCTCCCGGAGGAGGGCAGCCTGCTGCTGGACGCGGGCACCACCGTGTCCCGGCTGGCCGCCCTGCTCCCCCACGACTCCACCCTCACGGTGGTCACCAACGCGCTCCCGGTCGCCGCCCGGCTCGCCGGGCATCCGGGGCTGCGCCTGCACATCGTCGGCGGCCGGCTGCGGCACCGTACGCAGGCGGCGGTGGACGCGTGGGCGCTGCGCGACCTCGCCGAACTGCAGCCGGACGTGGCGGTGGTCGCGACCAACGGCTTCTCGGCGGAGGCCGGGCTGACCACGCCCGACCTGGCGGAGGCGGCGGTCAAGCGGGCCATGGTGGCGGGGGCGCGCCGGGTGGTGCTGGTCGCGGACTCCTCCAAGTACGGCGCCCGGCACTTCGCCAGGTTCGCCTCCCTGGAGCAGGTGGACGTGCTGGTCACGGACACCGGGCTGACCGATGCGCGGGCCGAGGAGATCGCCGGCCTCGGCCCGGAGGTCATCCGGGCGTGAGGGTCATCGCGGGAGGCGGAAGCCGTTGAACAGGTCGTCCATGCCGCGCACTGCCAGGCGGGCGGGGACGGCGCGGACCGCGAGGTCGCGGGCCGCCACGGCGAGGGGGTTGCGCAGGGCGCCGAGGCGGCCGACGCGGCGGGCGCGGACGCGGACCGCGTCGGTGCGGGCGCGGCGGACGGCGGTGTAGGCGGCGAGGGCGGCCGGGACGGGGTCCCGGCCGCCCTCGGCGTACCCGGAGTCGCCCGCGGGGAGCAGGCGCGCGAGGACCACGGCGTCCTCGATGGCCTGGCAGCCGCCCTGGCCGAGGTTGGGGGCCATGGCGTGGGCCGCGTCGCCGAGCCAGACGATCCGGCCGTGGTGCAGGCGCGGGAGCGGGGCGGCCAGGTCGTACAGGTCGTTCTGGAGGACGTCGGCGGGCGCGAGGCGGGCCACGCGGTCCAGCAGGGCCGGGACCGGTTCGTGCCAGGTGCCGAAGCGGCGGCGGAGCTCGGCGCGGGGGTCGGGCGAGCGGGTGCCGGCCGGGACGCGGGCGGTGGCGTAGAGGTAGTACCGGCCGTCGGCCAGCGGCGTTATCCCGAACCTCTCCCCCCGCCCCCAGGTCTCGCTCATGGCCGGGATCCGCAGGTCAGGGGCGTCGACGAGGGCCCGCCAGGCGGTCTCTCCGAGGTAGCGCGGGCCGGGGTGGGCGGGGAAGTGCGCGCGGCGCAGCGGGCTGTGGATCCCGTCGGCGGCGACGAGCAGGTCGGCGGTCAGGTCGGGTCCGCCCGCCGTACGGACGGTCGCGCGGCTCCCGGTACCGTCGGCGCCGGTCACGGTGGTGCCGTAGCGGAGTGCTTCCGGGGGCAGGGCGGCGGCGAGCGCCGCGGTGAGGAGCGGGCGCGCAACGGCGATCGGGGGGATGCCGTAGCGGGCCGTCATGTCGGCGGTCGCGGCCCGGGTCAGCCAGCGGCCGTCGGGGCGGCGTACGCCCATCGCGCCGGGCACGGCGCCGCCCGCCGCCCGGGCCGCGTCGACGCCGATCGCCTCGAGTGCGCGCAGGGCGTTGGGGGCGAGGCCGATGCCGGCGCCGGTGGCGGGCGGTTCGGGGGCGCGTTCGCAGACGGTGACGCGCCAGCCCCGACGGTGCAGTGCGAGGGCTGCCGCGAGCCCGCCGATCCCGGCCCCGGCCACCACGGCATGCCGCTCCGCCATCCCCACTCCCGTCCACTCGCGCCTCGCCCCCGACGACGCCCCCGACGACGCCCCCGACGACGCCCCCGACCCTACCGGGGCCCGCCCGCCCCGCGCGCGCCGCTCGGCCGCGACCGTCCGGCTTCCCGGCACCGCCCGCTTACGGCTGACGCGTCATCAGTGGGCCAGCCACGTCGGGGGTTCGGGCGTCGCCGCCGGGACGTACGGTTCCGCGAGGAGGTCGTCGACCAGGCTGAGCCGTGTCTCCGGCAACCGCTCCTCGATCGCTTCCGCCATCATCGCCACGCCCTCCGGGTCGGGCACCGCGCAGCGCGCGCGGGACTCCTCGTCGGGCCAGCGGGCGTACGCGACCCAGGTGCCGTCGTCCGCGCGGTGGAGCCGCGAGCCGTAGCTGCCGCAGTCCCGCAGGATCGCCTCGGTCACCCGGTGCCAGCCCTCGCGGAACCGTTCTTCCTTGCCCGGTCGCAGCCGCCACCGGTAGATCACCGCGAACACGTTTCCCCCGTCGCTCCCGTCGGCCGCCGTCGGTCGTGCGGCGTTCCGGGGTACACCGTACGGGGCCGGGTGTCCCCGACGGCCTCGGGGTCAGCTCCCGTCGAGCGGGCGCCCGTTGCGGCGCCGCCGGCGGATGCTCACCGCGGTGGCGGTGGCGGCGGCGAGGAGGAACGCGAGCGCGAGGGGCCCCGTGCAGGCGTCCCGGGTCCAGAGCGGCGTGCCGAGGACGAAGAGGGGGAGCGCCGCGAGGAGGACGGCCGGCGCCGTACGCAGCCGGGCGAACGCCGGCCGCCCGGCCAGGGCCAGTCCGGCCGCAGCCGGTACGGCGAAGCGCAGGGCGCCGAACGACCCGTCGGGCAGCGGGCCCAAGGTGAGCACGCCGGCCAGGAGCGCCGCCCACAGCACGACGGCGGCCAGCCCTGCCGCCGTGCGGACCCGCGGCCGCGGGCGCAGGTCCGCGGGGCAGAGCAGGACGGCCAGTGCGGCGAGCAGCAGCGGCGTCCTCAGGAGGAGCACGAGTTCGACGCCCCCGCCCAGTCGCGTCGCCTCGGTCACCGCGGTCGCCGAGCAGCCCGCCAGCGCGGTCCAGCCGCCCGCGGACCAGCGCCCGCTCAGGGCGATCGCGGCGCCCAGGACCGTGACGAAGTGGGTCGCCACCAGCAGCAGGTACGCGGTGGTCATCCCCGCGGGCAGCCCGGAGGCCGTGGCACCCGGGAGCATCAGCCCGGCCCACCAGAGCGCACTGGCTCCGACGGCCGTGACGGCGAACGGCGCCACCGCCGCCACGAGCCGGCCGCGGCGGCCCGCCGAGCCGAGTCCGAGCCGCATCCGCAGCGCGTGCCCGGTGACGTCCAGCGCCTCCCGCGTCCGGGCCGCCCGGCCCGCGTCCCGGGTGGCCTCGTGGTACGCCAGGGCGAGCTCGTCGCCGAACTCACGCCGGTAGCCGGCCGGGTAGAGCCTCAGCAGGGCGGTCATGCCGTCACCGCCCCGCCGGAGGGGCCGAGCAGGCCGGGGGCTGCCGGCGCGCCGAGGCCGAGCCGGCGAGTGGCCTCCTGGGCGGTGCGGGCGATCCGGGCCGCCTCGGCGGCGAGGACCTCGCGGCCGTGGGGGGCGAGCGCGTAGCTGCGCCGCCTGCGGCCGTCGACCACCTCGTCGTCGTGGGCGGCGATGAGCCGCTGTTCGAGGAGCCGTTCCAGGGCCCCGTACAGCGTTCCGGTACGCATCTTCGTGCGGCCTTCCGAGATCTTCTCGACCTCCTGGGCGATGGCGTAGCCGTGCCGCGGGGCGTCGGCGATGGCGGTGAGGATGAGCAGGGTCGGTTCGCGCAGAGCTTGATCGTTCACGTGTCCGGCGATAGCTCGGTCGCCGACATATGTCGATGGCCGAGCTATGCGCGAGCCGCGGCGGCCTCCACGGGGGCATGGAAGGAGGTGAAGGTGAACGCGTCCGGCGACGGCCCGTTGGCCCTGATGTCCGCCAGCCGCTCCAGGGCCTCCTCGACGCTCGGGACGTGTCCGGCGGGGACCCACCAGAGGACCATGTGCGCCTCGGCGTGCCGTTCGAACCAGTCGCGGCGTCCGCGCATCACCTCCAGGTGCCCGCTGCGGTAGGTGAAGTCCCACAGCGCCTCCCGGGTCTCCCACACGGACATGTTGACGATGACGCGCTCCCCCAGCGGGCGCATGGCGGTGGCGTCGTTCTCCCCGTCCTCCTTGAGCCGCCACACGAATCCGGGCGCGGCGTCGGCCGCGGCGTTGACCGGGTCGAGCGCCTCGACGAACGGGGCGACGCGGGGGTCGTCGAGGGGGTAGCGGAACGTCGCGACGTTGAGCTGGGCCAGGTGGACGGCGGCGGGGCCGTGCGGGGATGCGGTCATGGCCCCATCCCAGCACGGCGCTCTTTTCTATGTCAATCGATATTGTTTTTAGAACTCTCGACCACCACGCAGCACTCCCCCGGCCGGGCGTCCATCCGGGCGCGGACGGGTCCGTCCGCGCCGAGGAGCCCTTCCAGCAGGGCGAGGTTCATGCCGCAGACGAGCGGCGGGAAGCGCTCCGCGACCGCGTGGAAGGGGCAGTTGCGCATCCGGACGACGGGCAGGCTGCCACCCCCCTCCCCCTCGGCCCCCTCCAGGTGCGGTTCGTAACCGCGGGCGGCCAGGACGTCCATCGCCTCGTCGAGCCCGCCGCAGGGCGCCGCCCCCGGTCCCCGCAGGGCCTCCCCCCGTCGGCGCGCCGCGGCGCAGAGCCCGGCGTCCAGCCCCGCCCCCTCGGCGGCCTCGGCCAGCAGCTCGGCGGCCGTGAGGTAGTCGCGGGCGGGCAGCGACACCGCCCACTCGGCCCGGGCCCGCGTGTACACCTTCGCGGGACGGCCCGCCCCCGGCCCGGAGCGGCCGGTCAGCCGGCGGCTGCCGCTCTCCAGCAGGCCGGCCCCGGTCAGCTTGTCCAGATGGTGCGCGGCGAGGGTGCGCGCCACTCCGGCCGCCTCGGCGGCCTCGTTCCGGCCGACCTCGCGGCCCTGCGCCACCACGTACTCGTACAGCCGGCGCCGCACGGGGTCCTGCAGCAGCGCGATCGCATCGATGTCCTCCATTCCCCCATTCTAGGAACAACCGGAATTGGAGATAGAAGGCCGCACGGGGCTCCGGGCCGACCTGACGGGCCGGAAGGTGACCGGGAGGCCGGGAGGCGGTACGAAGGCGTACGTGAAGGAACACACCCAGGCCGCGACCGTCCGCGTCTTCATCGCCCTCGCCCCGCCCGACGACGCGAAGCGGGAGCTGGAGCGGGCGCTCGCCCCCGCGTACGCCGCGCACCCGCGCATGCGCTGGAACCGCATCGAGGACTGGCACGTCACCCTGGCGTTCCTCGGCGAACTGCCGGTCGCGGCCGTTCCGCCGCTGCGGCCCCGGCTCGCGGAGCTGGCGGCGGCCCGGCGGCCCGTACGGCTGTCCCTGCGCGGCGGCGGGCACTTCGACGAGCGGGTCCTGTGGAGCGGGATAGCCGGCGAGCTGGAGGAGCTGCACGTCCTGGCCTCCGAGGTGCGGGCGACGGTGAAGGAGTGCGGCATCGGCTTCGCGGACCGGCCGCTGCGCCCCCACCTCACGCTGGCCCGGGCCCGGCGCGGCGACCCGTCCGCCGCACCGCGGGCCGCCGCCGGGCTCACGGCCTTCAGCGGCCGGGAGTGGGAGGCGGAGCGCCTCCACCTGGTCGGCAGCAACATCGGCCGGGGCCCGGGGCCGATCCACTACCGGGACATCGAGTCCTGGGCGTTCGGCGGCGGGAAGTGACGCGCGAAGGGGGCCGCCGGTCCGGGATGCGATCCGGAATTGCATGACCATGCGGCGGCATGCATAATCTTCCTATGTCTAAGGTCCTCACCTCCCTTCCCGCCGGCGAGCGCGTCGGCATCGCCTTCTCGGGCGGTCTCGACACCTCCGTCGCGGTCGCCTGGATGCGCGACAAGGGTGCCGTCCCGTGCACCTACACCGCCGACATCGGTCAGTACGACGAGCCCGACATCGCCTCGGTGCCCGGCCGCGCGCAGACCTACGGCGCCGAGATCGCGCGCCTGGTCGACTGCCGGGCGGCGCTGGTCGAGGAGGGGCTGGCCGCGCTCACCTGCGGCGCGTTCCACATCCGCTCGGGCGGGCGGGCCTACTTCAACACCACCCCGCTCGGCCGCGCCGTGACCGGCACCCTGCTGGTCCGGGCCATGCTGGAGGACAACGTCCAGATCTGGGGCGACGGCTCCACCTTCAAGGGCAACGACATCGAGCGGTTCTACCGCTACGGCCTGCTCGCCAACCCGCACCTGCGGATCTACAAGCCGTGGCTGGACGCGGACTTCGTGACCGAGCTGGGCGGCCGCAAGGAGATGTCGGAGTGGCTGCTGGCCCACGACCTCCCCTACCGCGACAGCACCGAGAAGGCGTACTCCACCGACGCCAACATCTGGGGCGCCACCCACGAGGCGAAGACCCTGGAGCACCTGGACACCGGCGTGGAGACCGTCGACCCGATCATGGGCGTGCGGTTCTGGGACCCGTCCGTCGAGATCGCCACCGAGGACGTGACGATCGGCTTCAACCAGGGCCGCCCCGTCACGATCAACGGCAAGGAGTTCGCCTCCGCCGTCGACCTGGTGATGGAGGCCAACGCCATCGGCGGCCGCCACGGCATGGGCATGTCGGACCAGATCGAGAACCGGATCATCGAGGCCAAGAGCCGCGGCATCTACGAGGCGCCGGGCATGGCCCTGCTGCACGCCGCGTACGAGCGCCTGGTCAACGCCATCCACAACGAGGACACCCTCGCCCAGTACCACAACGAGGGCCGCCGCCTCGGCCGGCTCATGTACGAGGGCCGCTGGCTGGACCCGCAGGCCCTGATGGTCCGGGAGTCCCTCCAGCGCTGGGTCGGCGCGGCCGTCACCGGCGAGGTGACCCTGCGGCTGCGGCGCGGTGAGGACTACTCGATCCTCGACACCCGGGGCCCGGCGTTCAGCTACCACCCGGACAAGCTCTCCATGGAGCGCACCGAGGACTCGGCCTTCGGCCCGGTGGACCGGATCGGCCAGCTCACCATGCGCAACCTGGACATCGCCGACTCCCGCGCCAAGCTGGAGCAGTACGCCGTCCTCGGCCTGATCGGCACCGGCAGCCCCGCCGTCGGCGCCGCGCAGGCGGCCGCGACCGGGCTGATCGGCAGCATGCCGGAGATGCCGGAGGGCGGCGCCGAGGCCATCGCCTCGCGCGGCGCGGTCTCCGCCGACGAGGAGATGCTGGACCGCGCCGCGATGGAGTTCGGCACGGACTGACCCCGGCGGGCGGTACGACGCGCCGGGCCGGCCCGGCGCCTTCGGGCGCCGGGCCGGCCCTTCCCACGTCCGGGGCTCAGTACACGAGCTTGTACGTCACGTCCTTGGGGACCGGGTGGGGCGCCGTGCCGGTGTAGAGCAGCCGGATCGTGGTGAAGCGCCGGACGTCGTGGTGCCCGGGCCAGGACCGCGGCTCGCTCAGGGTCACCGTCACCGGGTAGGCGCGGAAGTGCCCGGCCGCGCAGTACGGGCGGCAGTCGTTGACCATGTCGGTGCCGGTGGCGGTCGCGGTGCCCGGCCCCCAGCTCTTCCAGTGCAGGTCGACGAGCCGGTTGTTGCCGTCGCCGCAGGCCAGCAGGTACTCCTCGGGGCGGACCTGGGGCTTGTCGAAGCAGTCGACCACGACGAGCGGGTCCGGGGCCGCGGGGGTGCGGGCGGCGGAGGCCGGGACGGCGGCGGCCGCGAGGGCCGCGAGCGCGCACAACAGGGCCGCCCTGCGCACCCCGTGCCGGCGCACCCGTACGGGCCGGGTCCCTCGCGAAGCTTCCATGGCGTCCATCCGCCCCTCCTCGCCGGTCGCTCCCGCCGCCGGTGCCGCGGCACTCCCAGCTTTCCTCATCCGGCCGCGCCCCGCACCCGCAGCGGGCGCCGGCGGAGGTGTCAGGCGGTGCGGGGTGCTCGGCGCATGGCCCAGAGGGTGGGGCCGCCGCCGGGGAGCTCGACCTCGCCCAGGACCTCGAAGCCGAAGTGCTCGTAGACGGGCAGGTTGGACGGCTTGGAGGACTCCAGGTAGACGGGCAGGGCCGCCGCGTCGGCCTTGGCCAGGCCGGAGCGCAGCAGCGCCGACCCGTGGCCCCGGCCCTGGCCGGCCGGGTCCGCGCCGATCAGCGCCAGGTACCAGTGCGGCTCCTGCGGGGCGTGCCGGGCGGCCAGCTCGACGGCGTCGCGGAACAGGTGGGCCCGGTCGCCGAGGATCTCCGTGAGCTCCCGGATGGTGTCCGCGTCGGGGACGGACTTCTCGTGGCCCTCCGGCGACACCCAGAAGGCGGCGGCGGCCCCGGTGCGCTCGCACACGCCGTGCCGGACGTACTGGCGCGTGTAGATGGTGCTGAAGTACCGCGTCAGGTTCTCCTCGCGCGTGTCCTCGGCGGGGAAGAACCAGTTCATCATCGGGTCGTCGTGGAAGGCGCGGGCCAGGGCACGGCTGATCGAAGGGGCATCGTCAACGGTGGCCGTCTTGGGCAGGTTCGTCATCGACATACGGGTCATTCTGCACGCGGATGATCTTGTGCCGGACCCCGGGGTCCTGCTGGCCACAACCCCTACGTCCCGGTAACTTGGTGGCCGCCCAAGAGGATTCGACCGGAGGGAACGGGGGACCGTGGCAGATCACGACCTGACCGGCTTCACCAGGGGCACGTTCACGCACGAAGGCACCACCCGGCGGCTGCTGCGCCGGGGCTCGGGCCCGGCGGTGATCGTCATCGCGGAGATCCCGGGCATCACGCCGAAGGTGCTGGCGTTCGCCGAGCGGGTGGCGGAGGCGGGCTGCACCGCCGTGCTGCCGGTGCTCTTCGGCGAACCCGGCCGGGACGCGGATCCCAGGACCGCGGGCCGGACGAAGACCGCCGGCTACGTCGCCTCCAGCATGCTGCGGGTCTGCGTGAGCCGGGAGTTCACGCTGCTGGCCACCGGGCGCACGTCGACGGTGGTGTCGTGGCTCCGGGCGCTCGCCGCGGCCGAGCACGAGCGTTGCGGCGGTCCCGGGGTCGGCGCCGTCGGGATGTGCCTGACCGGCGGGTTCGCGCTGGCCATGGCCACCGACCCGCGCCTGCTCGCCCCGGTGCTGTCCCAGCCGTCGCTGCCGCTGGCCCTCACCCCCGGCCGGGCCGGCCGCATCGACATCTCCCCCGAGGACCTGGCGGTCGTGCGCGGGCGCTGCGAGCGCGAGGGGCTGCAGGTGCTCGGCCTGCGCTTCCGCGGCGACCGGCTGGTGCCCGGAGACCGGTTCGCGCACCTGCGCCGCGAGCTGGGCGACGCGTTCGTCGCCGTGGAGCTGGACGACGCCGCGGCGAACCCCGACGCCGTGCTGCCCCCGCACTCCGTCCTGACGGAGCACCTGGTGGACGAGCCGGGCCAGCCCACGCGGCAGGCCCTGGACACCGTCCTCGACCTGTTCCGCACCCGGCTGCTGGCGGCCGGGCCAAGCTGACCCCGACGCTCAGGCGTGCCGCCGGGCCGTCTCCCCCGTGCCGAGGGCGATCGTGGCACGGGGGCGCATCGGCCCCTCTCCCCGGCGGGAGAGCAGCACCACCTCGTCGACCCGGGCGGACATCCCGGCCAGGCGGGCATCGCACTCCGGGACCAGCCGGCGCGGGTCGCGGGTGCGGCCGAGCGACAGGTGCGGGGTGAAGTGCGGGAACCGCCCCCGGCACTGGGGGAACGGCTCCGCCAGGGACTCCCGCAGCGCCGTCCAGGGACGCTCGCCGGCCGCCGCGGGGTCGAGCCACACGGTGGCGTAGGCGCGGTGGCGGAAGGCGCGCACCCCGCTGAGGCGGACGGCGAAGGGCGCGCAGCGGGCCGCGGCCTCCGCCAGCAACGGTAGGGCCACCGGGAAGTCCTCCTCGGGTACGAAGCCGAAGAGCAGGTTCACGTGCGGCGGCCAGCGGCGGATCTGGGGGTCGTGCTCCGCCCGGAGCTCCTGGATGGGCTGCCACAGCCCGGGCGGCGGGAGCCACACGAGAGCCGTCCGGGGCGTGGGGGCGACGTCCAGGATCCCGGGGCCCCCGGCGGCCGGTCCACCGACGGCCGGGTGGTGCGGTCTCACCCCGCCATCATGCCCCGGCCGGTTCCCCTGGGTGGCGCAGGTGCGGGACAGGCCCCGGCTCGTCCGGGCGGCTCGCACGCCGGGTGCGCTCGCGGGCGCCCGGCCCGGCGGGCGGGTCAGGGGCGGTCGTGGCCCGTGGTCCCGCGCGCCGGGGCCGGTGCGGGCACCCGGCGTGGAAGACTCCGCGCGCAACCCCCCGCCCGCGTTCCGTCCCCCACGGGAGGTCCCCCGTGCCGCACCGCCCCGTCCCCAAGTACGCCCGGACCGCCGCCCTCGCCGCCGGCTCGCTGGTCCTCGTCCTGGCCGCCGGGGCCTCCCCCGCGGCGCCCGCACCCCCGCCGACGCCGCCCGCCGCACCGCGGGCGACCGCCGTCGCGGGCGCGCCAGGCACCGCGACGGCCCTGGCCGGGTACGCGATCCAGTCGACGGCGAAGGTCGCGGACACCGCCGCCGCCGTGTCCAGCCCCGGCTACGCGGCCACGGGCTGGTACCCCGCCGGGCCCCGGTCCACCGTGCTCGCGGCACTGCTCGCGGCCGGGGTCCACCCCGACCCCTTCTACTCCACCCGGCAAAAGAGGATCCCGGCCGGGGACTTCACCGTGCCGTGGTGGTACCGGGCGGACTTCCTCGTCGCCGACACGACCGCCCGTACGTACCTGGACTTCAGCGGGGTGATCTCGGCCGCCGACGTCTACGTCAACGGCCGCCGGATCGCCGACGCGACCACCGTCACCGGCGCCTACACCCGGCACGAGACCGACGTCACCGACCTGGTCAGGGCGGGCACCAACACGGTCGCGTTCCGGATCCGGCCCAACGACCCGCGCGAGCACCTCACGATGGGCTGGCTCGACTGGCTGCAGCCGCCGCCCGACGGGAACATGGGGATCGTCCGCGACGTCACCGTGCGCCGGGGCGGCCCCGTCGCCCTGCGCGACGCACACGTGGTGACCTCCCTGGCACTGCCCTCGATGGCCTCGGCCGAGCTGACCGTCAAGGCCCGGGTGCGCAACGACTCGGCGGCCGCCGTCACCGCCACGGTCGCGGGCGCCGTCGGCCCGGCCCCCGTCAGCCGCAGCGTCACCCTCGCCCCGCACGAGACCCGCACCGTGGTCTTCTCCCCGGCCGACCACCCGGCGCTGCGGCTGCAGGCGCCCCGCGTGTGGTGGCCCGCCGCGATGGGCGGGCAGCCCCTGTACTCCCTCGACCTGACCGCGACGGTGGACGGCCTGCCCTCCGACGCCGCGCACGAATCCTTCGGCATCCGCGACGTGCGGGCACCGCTGAACGCCGACGGAGCACGCCAGTACGTGGTGAACGGACGCCCGCTGCTGATCCGGGGCGGCGGCTGGTCCCCCGACGAGTTCCTGCGCTGGGACCCCCGGTACGTGGAGGACCGCCTGAAGTACGCCCTCGACCTGGGGCTGAACGCGCTGCGCCTGGAGGGGCACATCGAGCCGGACGAGTTCTTCGACCTGGCCGACCGGTACGGGATCCTCACCCTGCCCGGATGGGAGTGCTGCGGCAAGTGGGAGGGCGAGGTCAACGGCTCGGAGGCCGGACAGCGGTGGGAGAGCGCCGACTACCCGGTCGCCAGGGCGTCCATGGCCGCCGAGGCCGCACGGCTGCGCCGCCACCCCAGCGTGGCCTCCTTCCTGATCGGCAGCGACTTCGCCCCGGACCGGACGATCGAGCAGGGCTACCTCGACGCGCTGGAGGCCGCCGACTGGACGGCCCCGGTGGTCCCCTCCGCCTCCGGCCGGTCCTCACCGATCACCGGGCGCTCCGGGATGAAGATGACCGGGCCCTACGACTGGGTCCCGCCGGGCTACTGGTACGCCAAGCGGGAGGGCGGGGCCACCGGCTTCAACTCCGAGACCAGCGCCGGGCCGGACGTGCCGACCCTGGACACCCTGCGCCGGATGATGTCACCGGCGGAGCTGGAGAGCCTGTGGAAGGACCCCTCGGCGGCCCAGTACCACCGCTCGCCCTCGTCCACGTTCTCGACGCTCAGGCTGTACGACGCGGCCCTGGCGGGCCGTTACGGCGCGCCCACGGGCCTGGAGGACTACGTGCGCAAGGCGCAGCTCGCCCAGTACGAGGCCGTGCGGGCGCAGTTCGAGGCGTACGCCCGCAACGCGAAGGACGCCTCCGCGCCCTCGACGGGGGTGGTGTACTGGATGTTCAACAGCGGCTGGACGTCGCTGCACTGGCAGCTGGTGGACCGCTACCTCGACCAGGGCGGCGCCTACTTCGGGGCGAAGAAGGCGAACGAGCCGCTGCACATCCAGTACGGGTACGACGACCGGGCCGTCTCGGTCGTCAACAGCCGTGCGTCCGCGGCCTCGGGCCTGACGGCGCGGGTGACCCTCTTCGACCCCGACGGCACGCGGCGCTACGAGCGGACGGTGACGGGGCTGGACGTGGCGGGCGGCGGAGCGAGCACGACCGCGCTGACGCTGCCCGCGTCGGTGCCGGGCCTCGCCACCACCCACCTGGCACGGCTGCTGCTCACCGACGCCGACGGGCGGGAGGTGAGCCGCAACGTCTACTGGCTCTCCACCCGGGCCGACGTGCTCGACTACTCCAGGAGCACCTGGTACCACACGCCGACCACCGCGTACGCCGACCTGACGGGGCTGAACGCGATGCCGCGGTCGGCCGTGGCGGCGACGGCCTCCACGACGGCCGACGGCCAGGGGGTCTCGACGACGACGGTGACCGTGCGCCACACCGGAACGGGAAGCACCCCGGCCCTGCTCACGGACGTGCACCTGCTGGGCGCGGCGGGCGCACCGCTGCTGCCCGTCCGCTGGAGCGACAACCAGGTCACCCTGTGGCCGGGCGAATCGGCGACGCTCACGGCGACCTACCGCACGGCCGACCTCCACGGCACGCCCCCGGCCCTGCGGCTCTCCGGCTGGAACACCCCGACGACGACGGCCCCGGCCGGCTGAGCCGGGGCGCGGGTTCCTTAGCGGAACGTTAGATCTCGGTGGCGGGCCTTGTCCGGGTCCGGCACCGGATCCATGCTCTGGGCACCCCCTCGTCCGGGGCGTTCCCCCCTCCCGTCAGGGACTTCCGTCTGGAGCCGCCATGTCCTCGTCCGCCGTCACGCCCGAGTCGCCGCACCGGGAGGAGCGCGCCAGGCGGCGCCTCGCCCTGATCGGCGGATCGCTGGGCAACCTCGTGGAGTGGTACGACTGGTTCGTCTACGCGAGCTTCGCGATCTACTTCGCCGACTCCTTCTTCCCCGGCGACAACCCGACCACCCAGCTGCTGAACACCGCGGGCATCTTCGCGGTGGGCTTCCTGATGCGCCCGGTCGGGGGGTGGATCCTGGGCCGGGCCGCGGACCGGCACGGGCGCAAGAGCGCGCTCACCCTCACCGTCACCATGATGTCGGTGGCGGCCCTGATGATCGCCGTCGCGCCGACCTACGGCCAGGCCGGGTACGCCGGCGCCCTGGTGCTGCTGCTGGCGCGCCTGCTCCAGGGGCTGAGCATCGGCGGCGAGTACGCGGCCAGCGCCACGTACCTCACCGAGGCCTCGGCCCGCGACCGGCGCGGGCTGGGCTCGTCCTTCCAGTACGTCTCGATGACCTGCGGGCAGCTGCTGGGCCTCGGCATCCTGATCACGATGCAGCACACGCTGACCGCGGCCCAGCTGTCGAGCTGGGGGTGGCGGATCCCGTTCGTCCTCGGGGCCCTGTTCGCGGTGGTGGTGTTCTGGCTGCGGCGGCGGCTCCAGGAGACCGACGCGTTCACGGAGGAGTCCTCCGAGGAGGGTGCCCACGACGCCAGTGCGCGCGGCTCGCTCAAGGCGCTGTGGCAGCACCGGCGGCAGGCCGGCCTGGTGATGGCGCTGACCCTCGGCGGGACCGTCGCGTACTACACGTACACCACGTACCTCACCAAGTACCTGGTCGGCAGCGCCGGCCTGCCCAAGACGACGGCCACGCTGGTGAGTTTCACCGCCCTCGCCCTCTTCGCCGTGCTCCAGCCCTTCGCCGGGATGCTGTCCGACCGGATCGGCCGCCGCCCGCTGCTGATCACCTTCGCGGTGGGCTGCACGCTCGGCACGTACCCGATCATGACGGCCCTCGGTTCGGCGGACTCGTACGGGTCGGCGCTGGGCCTGTCCCTGCTCGCCCTGGTGATCGTCACCGGCTACACCTCGATCAACGCGGCGGTGAAGGCCGAGCTGTTCCCGACCCGGGTGCGCGCCCTGGGCGTGGCCCTGCCGTACGCCATCGCCAACGCGCTGTTCGGCGGCACGGCCGAGTACGTGGCCCTGTGGTTCAAGAGCGGCGGCCACGAGAAGATGTTCTTCTGGTACGTGTCCGGCTGCGCGCTGGTCTCGCTGGTGACGTACCTGCTGATGCCGGACACCCGTGACGCGGCGCTGAGCCGGGCCGAGGCGGCCGGGGCGGACACGCCCGCCGGTGGCTCCGCGTCCGCGAAGGCCGGTGCCGGGGCCGCCCGTTGACACCGTGAACCGTGAACCCGCGAACCCGGCCGGAGGGCCCGATGCACGCACTGCTCGTCGAGGACGACGACCGCATGGCCCGGGCCCTCGGCACGGCCCTCGCCCAGCGCGGGCACACGGTACGCCGGGCGGCACGGGCGGCGGACGCCCTGCGGCACGTCCGCGAGGCCGAGTTCGTCCTGCTCGACCTGGGGCTGCCCGATCTCGACGGCCTGGAGCTGCTGCGCCGCCTGCGCACGGTCTGCGACGCCCCGCTGATCGTGGTGACGGCGCGCTGCGAGGAGCGTGACGTCGTGCAGGGGCTGCGGGCGGGCGCCGACGACTACGTGGTCAAGCCGTTCCGGATGGCGGAGCTGATGGCGCGGATCGACAGCGTGCGGCGCCGGTCGGGCGGGCGCACGGCGGCCGAGCCCGCGCGGTACGCCGGCGGGCCGGTGCGCAGCGGGGACGTCGAGGTGGACCCGGCGGGCCGCACCGTCACGGTGGCCGGCGCCGAGGTCCGTTTGACGCGGCGGGAGTTCGACGTCCTGGCCTTCCTGGCGGCGCGGCCCGGCGAGGTGCACTCCCGGGAGGAGATCCTGGACCGGATCTGGGGCGACGCCTTCCTGGCCGCGTCCCGTTCGCTGGACGTGCACGTCGCGGGGATCCGGGCGAAGACGGGACGGGCCGGGCTGGTGCGCACGGTGCGCGGGTTCGGCTACCAGCTGGGCTCCGCCGCCGGGTGTCCGGACGGGGAGTCCGGCGCGTGAGGCGCAGGCTCCTCGCGGTGCTGATGGTGCTCATGGGGGCGGCCGCGCTGCTGCTGTGCGTGCCCCTGGCCGAGGCGTACGCGCGCGGGCGGACCGAGCACCTGCTGCTGCAACGGCGCTCGGAGGCCGTGCGCTTCGCGGACCTCGCCGACCGGACCGGTACGGCCGCCGACCGGGCGGAGCTGTCGGCGGAGATCGGCCGGTACGCCGAGCTGTACGGGGCCGCGGTGGTGGTCGTGGACCCGTCGGGGGCGACGGTGGCGCGGGCCGGTTCGGGGCCGGCGCGGGCCTCGCTCACGGGTCCGGGGGCCTCCGCGGCGGCCGAGGCCCGGGACCGGGCGCTGACCGGGCGTTCCACCGACCGGCTGCCGACGGTGCGGCCCTGGGGTCCGGCGCGGGTGGTGCTCGCGGAGCCGGTGGGGCGGGACGAGCGGGTGAGCGGTGCGGTGCTGCTGGCGGTGCCGGCGGACGCCGCCCGCCGGGACGTGACGGCCCGCTGGGCGCTCATCGCGGCCGGGGCGGCGGCCGCCTTCGGCGCGGCGGCGCTGGTCGCGGCGGGGATCACACGCTGGCTGATGCGGCCGCTGCTCGACCTGGACCGGGCGGTGGAGGGGCTGGCCGCCGGGAGCCTGCACGCGCGGGCGGTCTCGGACGCCGGGCCGCCGGAACTGCGGCGGCTGCGGCGGCACTTCAACGCGATGGCGCAGGCGCTGGCCGAGTCCCTCTCCCGTCAGCGGGACTTCGTCGCCGACGCCTCGCACCAGCTGCGCAATCCGCTGGCGACGCTGGTGCTCCAGCTGGAGAACGTCGAGCCGCACGTCGCCCCCGGTCCCGGCCGGGCCGAGCACGGTCGCGCGCTGGAGGAGACGGAGCGGCTGGAGGAGCTGCTCGACGGGCTGCTGGCGCTGGCCCGGGTGGAGTCGGCGGCGCCGGAGCTGCGCGAGCAGGACGTGGCCGCGGCGGTGCGGAAGCGGGTACGCGCCTGGCTGCCGGTGTTCCGGGCGGCCGGTCTGGAGCTGGCGGTCCGGGGCCCGGCCGGGGAGTTGGCGGCCCGTGCCCTGCCGGACGCGGCGGGCCGGGTCCTGGACGCGGCCCTGGACAACGCGGTGAAGTTCGTGCCGAGCGGCGGCCGGGTCGAGGTGTGCGCCCGGCGGGCCGCGGACGGCTCGGCGGTGGTACGGGTCGCCGATGACGGGCCGGGCGTCCCGAAGGAGCAGCTGGAGCTGCTGCCGAGGCGTTTCGCCCGTGCGCCGGAGCACCAGAACGTGCGCGGCAGCGGGCTGGGGCTGGCCATCGCGGACGAGATCGCGCGGATCAGCGGCGGCCAGCTGGGCATCGGCGGGAACGTGCCGCGCGGGCTGGTGGTGGAGCTGCGGCTGCCGCCGCCGTGACGGCTCAGCCGTACACGGAGCGGTAGTGGGCGGCGGCGCCCGGGTGGAGGGGGACCCTGCCGGTGGAGATGGCGAAGCGGGGCTCCAGCCGTACGCCCGCGGTCACGTCGCGCAGCAGGTCGCGCCACCGGTCGGACACCACCCGCAGCAGGGCGCTCGCGGCGTCAGCGGGCACCGTGTCCCGGGCGAGGAGGTAGTTGCCGACGCCGAGGGTGGCGACCGGTGCGGTCAGTCCGTACGCCCCGGCCGGCAGGGTGACGGCCGTGTAGACGGGGCCGTGGAGTTCGCGCAGCGGGCCCACGTGGCCGTCCAGGGCGAGGAAGCGCAGCGGCAGTGCGCGGGCCAGCTCCGTCAGGGCCGGGGTGGGGACGCCGCCGGACCAGAAGAAGGCGGCGACGTCGCCGGTGCGCAGGGCGGCCGCCGACTCGGCGAGGCCCAGCAGGCGCACGTCCGCCGGGGCCGGGCCGGTACCGGTCCCGGTGAGCCCGGCGGCGCGCAGGATGCGTCCGGCGACCACCTGGACCCCCGACCCGGCGGCACCCGCCGCGACGGGGCGTCCGGCGAGGTCGGCTACGGCGTGCACCGGTCCGGCGGCGGGGACCACCAGGTGCGTGTAGTTGACGTAGACCCGGGCCAGTGCCGTCACCGCGGCCGGCCGGGGGAACGGCTCCCGCCCGAGCACCGCGTCCTCGGCGACGTCGGCCGTGGCCAGGGCGAGGTCCACGGAGCCCCCGTCCAGTCTGCTCAGGTTGTCCACGCTCGCGGCGGTGTCCACCGGCACGATCTCGAGGCCGCTGCCGACGTCGGCGGCGGCCCGCGCCAGGGCCAGGCCGAAGGCGTTGTACGGGCCTCCGCGCGGACCGGTCGCGAGCCGCAGCCGGCGCACCGGCCCGGAGTCCGCCGAGCAGCCGGCGAGCGCCGCCGCGGCCGCGCCGAACCCGGCCCGTAGCAGCCGGCGGCGGCCGGGGTGCGTGTGCGTCACGGCGGCAGCGTAGCCACTGACGCCCCGACGTGGCGTCAGCGGCCCGGGGCGAGGGTGCCCGCCACGCCGAGGAGCGTCGACGCCCACGCAGCGGACGCCCACGTCACCGGTCCCCGAGGGGGCCTCCTCCGCGGCACACCGGAACACGGCGGTCCGCGTCCCCCGGGGCTCGCCGGGGACGGCGTACCGTACGGGGCAGTCCCCGCCCCCGTCCCGCCCGTCCGCCCGCCGCCGCCCCGGACCGGTGTTCCCGCTCCCCCGCCGGCGCGGGCTCCCCGCGTCCGGCGGCGGGGGAACGTCATGGTCGTGTGACAGGACTGCCACAACGGCGCAGCGCGGGAACTCGGCCGGGGCGCGGTGCCGTGTCCCTGCACGTGCCGGTGCGGGGCCGGCCGGGAGACATCGAGGAGCATCCCATGCAGTACACAGCAGGCCCGCGCCGCTCGGCGGCGGTGCTCGTGG
Source organism: Streptomyces racemochromogenes (assembly GCF_039535215.1). GTDB lineage: Bacteria > Actinomycetota > Actinomycetes > Streptomycetales > Streptomycetaceae > Streptomyces > Streptomyces racemochromogenes. The sequence goes on along the minus strand of NZ_BAAAWT010000001.1, from coordinate 7,029,803 downwards.
CGGCCGCCGCGGCCGCCGTCCTGATGACGGGCTGCGGCCCGGCCGACGACGGGGCGGCCGGAACGCCGCCGGCGCCGCCCACCGCCTCGGTGCCGGCCAAGCCGACGCCGACGGGCGGCTCCTCGGCCGGCTCCTCGGGCGGTTCGGCCACCGGCGGCTCGGGCGGCACCGCGCCGAGCCCGACGGCTTCCGCCCCGGGCAGCGGCGGGGCGAAGCCCTGCACGACCGGCGAGGTCAAGGTCTCGGACGCCGAGCAGGCCGCGGTCCGGCCGCCCGGCACGGGGACGGGAGCGGCCATCGTGTCGGTCACCAACACCTCGAAGCACGCCTGCACCCTCAACGGGTTCCCGACGGTCGCCGGGGCGGGCAACGGCTCGCCGGGCAAGAACGTGCCCCTGGCGATCACCCAGAGCGGCAAGGCGTCGACGGTCGCGCTGGCGCCGGGCGCCCGCGCGTGGACGAAGCTCACCTTCGTCAACGTCCAGGGCGAGGCGGACGGGTACTGCGTGTCCGGCGCGACCCCCGCCTCCTTCCCGACCATGGTGATCGGCGTCCCCGGCGCGGGCTCGCACCAGATCGCCATGACCGACGGCGTCTTCGCGGAGTGCGACGACAAGGCGACCGTCACCGCCTTCTCCGCCGTCAAGCCCACCTGAGTCGGGGTGCGGGGTGGTGCGCCCCGTGGGCCCGCGCCGATACTTCACGGGCAGCCCGGTCTGACCACGGAGGGGAAGCGATGAGGCTCGACAGGATGCTCCGCACCGTCTTACGGGGACCCCGCGCGGGTTTCGTGGCCGCGGCCGTACTGGCCGCGGCCACGGCCGCCCCGGCGGGGCCCGCGCAGGCCGCGGCGCGGTGCGCGCCCGGTGCGCCGGCGGCGGCTCCGGTGCGGGTGGCCCAACTCCCGGACTGGGTCGAGTCGATCGCGGTCGACGGGCGGGGCCGGATGTTCGCCACCGCCTACTTCAGCGGCCGGGTCTACCGGATCGACGCGCCGGGCAGCGCCCCGGTGGCCCTGACCGGGGACGTCGGCGCCAACGGCGGGATCGTCGTCCGCGAGGAAGGGCAGCTGCTCGTCGGCACGGGCAACGACCTCGCGCACTCGCTGACCGGTGACCTGTTCCCCACCTCGCGGCTGCTGCGGGTGGACCCGGATTCCGGGGCGGTCCGTACGTACGCCTCCGGGCTCGGCGGGATCGACGGGGTCGCCCTGGCGCCCGACGGGACCGTGTACACCACGACCCTGGGCGGCCGGAACATCGGCCGGGTCACCCCGGACGGCCGGGTCGATCCGGCCTGGGCCCGCGTCCCGCAGCCCAACGGGATAGCGGTCTCGCCGGACGGGGGCGAGGTCTACGTCGTGCAGACCACGGTGGCCCCCGGGCTGTACCGGATCCCCGTGGGCGATCCGGCGCACCCGCGGCTGTGGGTGTCGGCCGGGCTCTTCGACGCGCTCGCCCTGCCGGACGGGCTGACCCTCGACGGCCGGGGCCGCCCGCTGGTCGCCACGCACGCGGCGGGTGAGATCTGGCGGGTCGAGGACGGACGGCTGTGCTCCGTGGAGTCGGGGCTCCCCCTCTCGACGCAGATCGCGTACGGGCACGGCGACCGGGGGTTCTCGGCGGGCCGGCTCTACCGGGCGGGCGTGGACGGGACGGTCTACGAGGTGCCGGGCGGCGCCGAACCCGGCCGCTGACCCCGCCCCACCCCGGCCCGGCCCTGGAACCGGGCTGCGTCAGGTCAGGTCCAGGGGAGCGTGCGCCAGGGGCTGGCGGGGTCCGTGGCCAGGACGCGGTGGGTGGCGAGGGCGGTCTCGTACCACTCCCCGAACTCCTCCTCGTCGAAGTGGAGGCAGCGGCCGAGCACGTAGGCGGCCGAGAAGTCCCCCCACGAGCGGTAGTTGACCTGGACCAGGCGTCCCGCGCGGACCACCGCGGCCTCCGCCTCGGGCAGGGAGCACAGTCGGGCGGCGAGGCCCCACCGGGCCATCGCGGAGGCCCGGCCGTAGTCCCAGGCCTCGACGGAGCGGACGAACCCGCCCTCGGGGAGCAGGCCGTCCGCGCGGAAGCGCGCCTCGTAGCGGGCGATGCGGCCGATCAGCCGCTGCACGCCCGCGACCTGGCCCTCGGTCTCCGCCTCGGTGACGGTGCGGCCCCGGCTCACCCCGTCGGGCGTCAGCCGGGGTTCGGCGGCCGCCTCGGCGCGCCGGCGCACGACGCTGCCCGCGGCCTGGCGCCAGTGGTCGGCGTCGACGGGCCCCGCGAAGTCCAGGGCCATGGAGCGGCGCAGTTGCAGGACGAACTCCCAGACGCCGCTGACCATGTCGGCGCGCAGCAGCCGCTCCTGGGTGTCCAGCCAGTCCTCCCGGGTGGTGACGCCCCACCAGCGCTCCAGGGAGCGCTTCTCGTCGAGGTAGCCGCAGCCGTGGTAGGCCATCGCGTTCCAGTAGCGGCCGTTGTGCACGTTGATGTGCGCGCCGGCGCCGAGCCCGAAGGCGACCTGGCCGCTGCGGGGGCCGCCGATCTCCAGGGTGTGGATGGCGTCCGGGGCGAGTCCGGGCCGGTCCACGGGGGCGGCGTGCCGCTGCCACAGGGCGCGGCCCTCCGGTCCGGCCGGCAGTACGCCCTCGCAGGGGCTGCCGGGGTTGACGACGAGGTAGGGCGGGTCGTCGTGGTTCCAGACCTTCGCGAACCAGCCCAGGTCGTAGCAGTTGTAGACGGGGTCCACGGCGGGCGGCGGCAGCATGCCGCCCGTGTAGACGGCCAGGCACATGGTCCCGGTCCGCGGGTTCCAGTACGGGTGGAAGCGGGTGTTGCCCGGGTTCGCGTCGACGTCCGCCCGCGACTGCATCATGTACAGGTCGGCGCGGGCGACGAGGTCGTAGTACGCGGGCCAGTCGCCGCGCGTCCTCGCCTCGTACAGCCCCCGTTCGACCGCGCTCGGTGCCTGCCAGCCCTGCGCCGGCGCCGTCGGACCGGGCGGGGCTCCCTGCTCGTGACCTGCTGTCAAACCCATGGGCAAACCCTAAGGGGTGGATCTTCCGGGGTGCCGCGCCGGTGTCAGGCCACCGGGCGCGGGTCGAGCGGGGTGAGGACGCCGAGCCGGTCCTCCACAGCCTGGGCCGCGTCCAGGCACAGGTCCTCGCGGAAGGCCCGTCCGACGATCTGCACCCCGCCGGGCAGCCCGTCGTACAGCCCGGTGGGGACGGCCACGGCGGGCAGGCCCGTGAAGCTGGTGACCGTGCACAGCCGCATGCCCGAGGCGACCCGGTCCCGGCCGGCGCGGTCGCGGGACTCCAGTCCCGGTTCGACGGGCGGTTCGGTGAAGGAGGGGCCGAGCAGCAGCGGGTACCCGTCGAGGAACTCGGCCCACGAGCGGCGGATGCCCAGCCAGGTGCCCATGAGCCGGACGAGCTCTTCGGCGGTGGCGGGCGGGGTCTTCTCCATCGCCATCTGGACGTAGCGGTCGCCGCCCTCGCCCAGGAGGGTGCGCACCACCGGCCAGCTCGGGGCGAATTCGGTCATGGTGATGCGATCGTACGCGTCGAGGGCCTCGTCCAGCCGGGGTACGTCCGCCACCTCGCGCACGTCGTAGCCGGCGTCGCGCAGGGCCCCGGCCGCGTCGGCGACGGCCGCGCCGACCGCGGGGTGGACGCCGTGCCCGCCGGGGTCGGCCACCACCGCCACCTTGACGGGGCCGGGGAGCGGGGGCCCGTACAGGGGGACGGGCACGGAGCGGGGGTCGCGCGGATCGGCGCCCGCCAGCGCCTCGTAGGCGAGCCGGAGGTCGCCCACGCGGCGGGCGAGGGGGCCGTCGGTCACCAGCGCCTGGGAGGCCGGTCCGGGGTCGTCGGGGCCGAGGACCCGGTGGTCGGCGGGGAAGCGCCCGGTGGTGGGCTTGAGTCCGGCCACGCCGCAGAACTGGGCGGGGACGCGGATGGAGCCCCCGGAGTCGTTGCCGAGGCCGAGCGCCGCCATGCCGGTGGCGACGGCGGCCGCGTCGCCCCCGCTGCTGCCGCCGGGGGTGCGGGCGGGGTCCCACGGGTTGGCGGTGTCGCCGAAGAGTTCGCTGCGCGTGTGCATCCCGGCGAGGACCAGGGTGGGCATGTTGGAGTGCCCGATCGGTACGGCGCCCGCGGCGCGCAGCCGGGCCACGGGCGGCGCGTCGGCGGCCGCGGTGAGGTGGCGGAAGCGTTCGACGCCGAAGGTGGTCGGCACGCCCTCGACGGGGGTGGTCTCCTTGACCGTGAACGGCACGCCCGCCAGGGGGCCGAGCGCCTCCCCCGCGGCCCGGCGGCGGTCCGTCGCGGCGGCGGCTTCGAGTGCCCGGTCCGCCATCAGCTGGGTCACCGCGTTCACCGCCGGGTTGACCTCGGCGATCCGCTCCAGGTGGCTCTGGACGAGCTCCACCGCCGACACCTCTCCGCCGCGCACGGCGCGCGCCTGCTCGGCCGCCGGCCGCCGCCAGAGGGCTTCCCCTGTCTTCGGTGTCTTCGGTGTCTCTTGTGTCTCCGGCATGTTCCCCGTGCTCCCTGCTCTGTGCCCGGCCGTCGTTCCGATGCGCTTGCATCGGAACCATAACCGAGGATCCGATGCGCCCGCATCGAATAAGCTGGGCGCCCTACGGGACGGAACGGGAAGGCGGGTGCCCATGCCCAGGCAGGTGGACCACGAGGGACGGCGCCGCCTCATCGCCGAGGCCGTCTGCCGCCTCGCCGACGAACGCGGGCTGGAAGGCGTCACGCTGCGCGACGTCGCGGCCCGCGCCGAGGTCTCGATGGGCGCGGTGCAGCGGTGCTTCGGCACCAAGGAGGAGATGCTGCTCTTCGCCCTCGGGTACGTCGGCGAGGCCATCGGCGAACGCGTACGGGCCCGGGTGGTCCGCAGCCCCGCCCAGTCGGCCGCGTCCGCCCTGGGCCACGCGGCCACCGAGGTCGCGCTGCTGCGGGAGGAGCACCGGGCCGAGGCCCGGGTCTGGCTCGCCTTCGTCGCGCAGGCCGTCGTCAGCCCGCCGCTGGCCGAGACGCTGAGGGCGAACTACGCGGCCCTGCACGCGGCGTTCGCCCGGCTCATCGCGGAGGCCTGTGAGGGCGCGGACGGGCCGCCGGCGCGCGTCGACCCGCAGCGGGAGGCCCGTGCCGTCCTGGCCCTGGCGGACGGCCTCACCACGCACGTCCTGATCGGGCACCTCCGCCCCCGGGAGGCCGAGGAGGTGCTCCACGCGCACCTGCGCGGCCTGTGGGAGGGGCCGGCAGCGGGCCGGTGAGACCCCCGCCGCGAGCCTGTGAAAGAGTTCCGGAGGAGCGCGTACGACAGGACGGAAGGACTCCCCCACCATGCACACGGCCGACCGGATCGACCACGGGGCGGCGGTGGCGGCGGAGGCCGCCCGCTTCGCGGCCCTGCTCGCGGACGCCGACCTGAAGGTCCCCGTACCCACCTGCCCCGGCTGGACGCTGGCCGACCTGGTCCGGCACGCCGGCGGCGTGCACCGCTGGTTCTCGGTGCTGCTGCGGCAGCGGATCCAGCAGCCCCCGGCCCGCCGCGAGGTGGACCTGCGGCTGCCCGAGCGCGAGGACGGTTACGCCGAATGGCTGAGGGCCGGCGCCGCCGAGGCCGCCGAGGTCTTCGCCGACACCGACCCGGACGCCCCGATGTGGGTCTGGGGCGCGGACGGGCACGCCCGGTTCTGGATCCGCCGGATGCTGTTCGAGACGCTGGTGCACCGGGTCGACGCCGAACGGGCGCTCGGCCTCCCCTCGGTCGTCGACCCCGCGCTCGCGCGGGACGGAGTGGACGAGTTCCTCGTCAACCTGCCCTTCGCGGCGCTGTTCGCGCCGAAGGTGGCGCACCTGCGCGGGTCCGGCGAGGCCGTCCGGTTCCGGTGCACCGACGGCGCGGGCGGGAGTTGGCTGGTCCGCCTGCGGCCCGACGGATTCGGCCTCGACGCGGACCTCGGCGCGGACGGCCGTGCGGTCCCCGCCGACGCGGAGGTCCGGGCGGGGGCCGCGGACCTGCTGCTCCTGCTCTACGGCCGGCTGGACCGCACCGCCCCGGGCGTGGAGACCACGGGCGACGGCTCCCTGCTCGACCTCTGGTTCGCCAACTCCGCGTTCTGACGGGCGGCGGCCGCGCGGGACGGGACGTGCGGAACCCCGGGGGCTGTGTCAGCGTGAGAGGGCACATGCCCCGCCGAAGGGATCCTCACGTGGCGTCTCCTGGTGACCCGCCGTCCGCCGCCGCACTCGCGGCGCAGGCCCCTCCCCTCGCGGAACGGCCGCTCGGGCAGGCGCCCACCGAGCTGTGGGCGCTGGGCCTGGTGATGGCCGCCACCCCGTGTTCGGCCCGCGAGGCGAAGCAGATCCTGCTGACGGCGGCCGAGCGGGCCCGGATCACCGCCGCGCAGGCCGCGGAGGCGATGGTGGCCGGGTCGCTGGGCCTGCCGGTGCCCGGGCGGGTGCAACGGGCCCTGCACCGGGCGGTGCAGGCGGCCCACACCCCGCTGCCGCGCGGTGCCTTCCAGGGCGTGGGGATCCTGCCGAGCCGCCTGCGGACCGAGGAGGTCCTGACCCGCCTGCGGGGCTGCCAGGCCCGCCTCGCGGCCGCCCCCACGGACCCGGGCACGCTGCGAGCCATGGACGACGTGGCCTACACCCTGTGCGTCCTGATGGGCCGCCCCACCACCCACGAGGCCGTCCTGGCGGCCGAACGGCACCTGCTGACCCAGGAGTAGGGCGCGCCGGTCACCAGCGGACGGGGAGTTCCCGAACGCCCCGGATCAGCATGCCCGGCACCCAGGAGAGCTCGGCGACGTCGGCGTCGCCCTCGAGGCCGGGGAAGCGCTCCAGCAGGGAGCGGAGCGCGATGCGGCCCTCCATCCGGGCCAGTGGCGCGCCGAGACAGTAGTGGAGGCCGTGGCCGAAGGCGATGTGGCCGCGCGCGTCGCGGCGGATGTCGAAGCGGTCCGGGTCCTCGAAGCGCGCCGGGTCGCGGTCCGCGTCGGCCATGGCGATCAGGACGGCGGACCCCTTGGGGATCACCGTCCCGCCCATCTCCACGTCCTCCAGGGCGAGTCGCTCGGTGCAGGTCTCCACCGGACCGTCGTAGCGCAGCATCTCCTCGATGGCTCCGTCCAGCAGGCCGAGGTCGGCGCGCAGGTCGGCGAGCTGGCCGGGGTGGGCGAACAGTGCGCGCATCCCGTTGCCGATCATGTTGACGGTGGTCTCGTGCCCGGCGATGAGCAGCAGGACGCACATGCCTGTCAGCTCGGCGGGCGAGAGCCGGTCGCCGCCCTCGTCGACGGCGTGGATCATCGCGCTGAGCAGGTCGTCGCCCGGTTCGGCGCGTTTGGCGTCGATGAGGCCGCTCAGGTAGCGGGGCATCTCCTCGTACGCGCGGGCCTCGGCCTCCGCGCTGGTCCGGGCGACCATCTCGTTGGACCAGCCGCGGAACGCCTCGCGGTCCAGGGCCGGGACGCCGAGGAGTTCGCAGATGACAGTCATCGGCAGGGGGAAGGCGAAGGCCTCCACCAGGTCGACGCGGCGGTCGCCGTTGGCCTCCATGGCGTCGAGCAGTTCGTCGGTGATCTGCTGGATGCGCGGTGCCAGGGCCTCGATGCGCCGCGGGGTGAACTCGCGGGCCACCAAGCGGCGCAGGCGGGTGTGGTCCGGCGGGTCGGACATCAGCATGTGGGCCAGCGCCGGGTGGTCCTGTTCGGCGTTGATGATCTGGCCGACGTCCCCGGAGCGGCGCCAGTCGCGGCTCAGCCGCGGGTCGGTGAAGGCCGTGCGGCAGGCCTCGTGGCCGACGACGAGCCACATGTGCTCGCCGTCGGGCGTCAGGACGTGGTGCACGGGGCCCCGCTCCCGCAGGGCGGCGTAGACCGGGTACGGGTCCCTCACGAAGTCCGGGCTGAGCTCCAGCAGATCGACGACGGCAGGCCGACGTGCCATTCCATTCCCCCCTGAGTCGAATGCGTCGCGGCGGTGTGGCGCCGCGCGTTCACCCCAGAGTAGTCGCGGTGTCACCGCGCGGTTCCGCGGGCGGCCCGGTTCCGGTTCGGCCGCATGTGGATGCATCGCGGCGCGGTATGTGGGAAGACGCCCACCGGAGATGGGAGAAAGACATGATCATTCTGGGTGTCATCCTGCTGATCGTCGGCTGGGTCGCCGGCATATCCATCCTCTGGACCATCGGCCTCATCCTGGTCCTCATCGGCCTCGTCCTGTGGGTCCTGGGAGCCGTCGGACACGCCGTCGGAGGACGACGGCACTACTGGTAGGCCGGGCCGGAGCCCGGCACCGCACCACAGCGCTCAGGCGCCGGACGGCCGTACGGGCCGGAGGGTCATCCCCCCGGCCCGTACGCCGGCGCCCGGTTCAGGCTCCCGTGCCATGGTCCTCGGGGAGGCCGGTGCCGCCCATGCGCGTGAGCAGGGCGCTGAGGGTCTCGACCTCGGCCGGGGACCACTCGGGCGCCGCGAACACCTCGGCGGCGACCTGGCCCGCGGCCTTGAGGCAGTCGGCCAGCCGTTCGCGGCCGGCGTCCGTCAGCGCCGCGTAGGCGACGCGGGCGTCGCGGGCGTCCGCCTCTCGGACGACGAGGCCGATCCGCTCCAGCGGGCCGAGCCCCCGGGTCACGCCGGAAGCCGTCAGCCCCAGGGCCCCGGCGAGGTCGACGCGCCGCATCCGGCCGCCCTCCGCCCGCCCGAGGTGGAGCAGGACCATGAAGTCGGCCAGGCTGACCCCGTACAGGGACCCCAGCCGGGAGTCGAACCGTCGCACCAGGGCCGTCTGGGCCTTCACCAGGCGCAGGGACACATCCAGCGCATCACTCATTGCTACCTCCTTGACCGCTCAAGCATCAGGGAAAAAGCTTGAGCAGTCAAGGAGCCGTCGAGCATTTCGTACCCGGGTCCCGCCGGTGGCGTATCGTCCTCCCGTTCCCGAAACCGGAGGCACCGACGATGGGGCTCGCAGGGCTGCTCCTGCTCAACGGCTTCGCCCTGGCCGCGTTCGCCTTCGGCCGCCTGGCCGTGCGGCTGGTGCGGCGCGCGCCCCTGTGGGCCTACGCGGCCGCCCCGCCGCTGGCGGTCGTCGCCACCGGCTGGGCGCTGGGATGGCTGATGTGGCCCTCGTACGCGGCGGCACCGGCGGTGCTGCTGTGGTGGCTGGGCGGTCTGACCGGCGCCGTCACCTGGTGGACCTGCCAGGCCCGCACCCACCGCCGCCGCCACTGACCCCGCTCCCCCGGCCCGGCCTGATCCGAAAGACACGGCCTAGGCTTTGCCCCGTGACGGAGAACGCGGAGACGGGCAGGGGCGGCGGGCGGCTGCTGTACGGGTGCATGGGGCTGGGCGGGAGCTGGGAGCCCGGCCCGTACGGCCCCCGGGACGTCGACGCCGCCGAGGAGGCCGTGCACGCGGCCCTCGACATCGGTATCACCGTCTTCGACCACGCCGACATCTACCGGCACGGCAAGGCCGAGGCCGTCTTCGGCGAGGTACTGGCCCGGACGCCCGGGCTCCGGGAGCGCATCACCCTTCAGACCAAGTGCGGCATCCGCCTGCCCGGCGGCGACGGCGGCCCCGGCCTGTACGACCTGCGCGGCCCCGCCATCGTCCGGCGCGTCGAGGAGAGCCTCGAACGGCTGCGGACCGACGTCCTCGACGTGCTCCTGCTGCACCGCCCCGACCCCCTGGCCGACCCGGACGAGGTCGCGGCCGCCCTGATGTCCCTGCACGGCAGGGGACTGGTCCGCGCCTTCGGGGTCTCCAACACGGGCGCCCCGCAGATCGCCCGCCTCCAGGCGCGCCTGGACGTGCCGCTGGTCGCCAACCAGCTGGAGATGAGCCTGCACAGCCGCGCCTGGGTGGAGTCCGGCGTGCTGCTCAACACCCCCGAGGGCGCCGGCCACGGCTTCGCCCCCGGGACGCTGGAGCACTGCCTCGACCACGGCATCCGGCTCCAGGCCTGGGGCGCCCTCGCCCAGGGCCGGTTCACGGGCCGCCAGCGGACGCCGGCGGAACGGGCCACCGCCGCCCTGCTCGGGGAGCTGGCGCGGAAGAAGGGCACCACCCCGGAGTCGGTGCTGCTGTGGTGGCTGACGCGGCACCCGGCGGGCATCGCGCCGGTGATCGGCACGGCCCGCCCCGACCGGATCCGTGCCTGCCGCGACGCGGCCCTGAACCCGCCCGACCTCACGCACGAGGAGTGGTACGAGCTGTGGACCACGGCCCGGGGCGTACCGCTGCCCTGATCACTCGTCCCGCCGGCCGGGGGCGAGGTGGGCCACCACCTCGGCCAGGTCCTCGCACACCTCCTCGATCTTCAGGCGGATGTTGTTCTGCTCGGTGACCATGGCCGACAGCAGCAGGCCCGTGAGGGCGGCCGCCCCGTTGAGCGCCTGGAGGTTGACCATGATCTCCAGCAGGCTGTGGTGGGCGAAGGGCCCCGCCTGGTCGATCGCCGCCCCCACGGCCACCACCGACACCAGCAGGGCGCAGGGTGCGCTGCCGGCCAGCTGGAAGCGCACGGCGGCCCAGATGAGCAGCGGGAAGACCAGGAAGAGCAGCGACATGCCGCTGTGCGCCGCGAGGGCCGTGACCGCCCCCGCCGCCGTCATCAGCGCGAGCGCCTCGGCCACCCGGTAGGGGTCCCGCGGCGGCCTGGCCCGGCGCAGGACCAACAGCAGAGGGGTCACGAGCAGCACGCCCATGGTGTCCCCGGCCCACCAGGCCGACCACACCCCCCAGAACTTCTCCGGCGGCAGGTTGCCGGTGAGCAGCAGCGTCCCGGCGCCGCCCGTGGCGCTGACCAGCATCGGCAGCAGGCCGCCGGCGAAGACCAGCGCGAGCCCGTCCCGCAGCCGGTCGATCTCGGGCCGGAAGCCTACGCGACGCAGCAGGGCGTACGCGCACACCGGGGCCAGGGTGTTCCCGAGGACGATGAGCAGGTCGACGGGGCGGAAGGCGGAGATCCCCTCGATGGTGAGGTACGTGCCGAGGGCGATGCCCGGCCAGACCCGCGGGCCGAACCAGAGCAGGGCCGCGAGGGCGATGCCGGTGGGCGGCCACAGGGGCGTGACGACCGAGCCCTCGACGACCACCTGGCACAGCAGGCCGAGCCGGCCGCTCAGGTAGTAGGCGGCGGCGACCCCGAGGATCCGCAGGAGCGCCTCGGACGGACCTCGCCATTGCACGGTGCGCACCACAGCATCAGACAACAGCCCGGCCGCCGGGGCGGGCCGTGACACGCCCGGCGGGGATCAGGCGCCGGCCGCGCCGTGGCTGAGGACGAGCACCGCGGCGTCGTCGGCGTGGCCGGTGGAGTCGGCCACCTTCATCACCTCGGCCGCCAGCTCGTCCGGGTCGCCGCCGGCCGCCTCCCGGACGATCCGCAGCACCCGCTCCAGGCCCACCTCGATCGGGAACGCGGGGCCCTCGACGACACCGTCGGTGAGCAGGACGATCGAGCCCGGCTCGGTCAGCCGGCGCCGGGTGACCGAGTACCCGGCGCCCGGTACGGTGCCCAGGGGCGGGCCCCCCTCGTCCTCGGCGAGGCCGTAGCGGCCGGCGGCGGTGGCCCAGACGGTCGGCACGTGGCCGGCCCGGGCGCTGGCGAGGTCGCCGGTGGCCGGGTCGTAGCGGAGCAGGCTACAGGTGGCGAACAGTTCGCTGTCGAGGGAGAGCAGGACGTCGTTGGCCCGGCCGAGCACCTCGCCGGGGTCGGCGACGACGGCCCCCACGGCGCGCAGGCAGACCCTGACCTGGCCCATGAAGGCGGCGGCGGCCACGTCGTGCCCCTGTACGTCGCCGATGGAGAAGGCCAGGGCGTCCTCGGCGACCCGGAACCCGTCGTACCAGTCGCCGCCGATCTCCAGGCCGTGCTGGGCGGGCGCGTAACGGGCTGCCGTGCGCAGCCCCGGCAGGACGGGCAGGGAGGAGGGCAGCATCTCGCGCTGGAGGGCCTCGGCCAGCTCCACCCGGGCGTGCTGGAAGCGCGCCCCTTCCCGCGCCTGGGCGCTGAGCCGGCCCAGCATGCTCAGCAGGTCGGCGCTGTCGGGCCGGTGCGGTTGGCGCCGAGGGGTCACGGCCCCCTCCGGGGTATGTGCATGGGCTCCCTGCTCCCGCGACGCGAAGATCCAGGGCCATCATATTTCGGCCGGCCGGATTCCGCCGGGCGCCTGGGACCGGCCCCGTCGCGGCGTACGGCTTGCTAGCGGAGCCGGAGGGCGCCGGGGGCCTGGTCTTCGATGATCTCCACCAGCCAGTCGAAGACGGTCGGGCCGCGGCCCTCGCGGGCGGCCGCCAGGTCCTGGGCGACCCGTTCGCGGTTGGCGGGGTGGCAGCGGCGCAGCCGTTCCTCCAGCACCCGGGCGGTCTCCGGGTGGCCCAGGGACTGCCGGGAGCTGCGGTGGTCGTGCCACTCCAGCGTGAAGGACTCCGGGGTGCCGTACCCGCCGCGCAGGCAGTCGTTGAAGGCGTCGAGGTTCTTGCCGAAGTAGCCGCCGGGCCCGTTGACGGCCTCGCCCACCACCCGCCAGAAGTCGTCCAGGGTGCGGATCAGCCCGCCGTCGAGCACAAAGGTCGTCGTCACGGGTCGATCCTACGGAACGTCAACGGGCGCTCGCGTCACGGATGGTGACGTGGCCTCGGCCGGGAACCGCGATGACCTGCTTTGCGTGATCTTGCGTAAGCTCTTGATCGACTCGGAGCGCCGGCCGCCCCTTGGACCCCTTCGGCAGCCGGCGTCCGGGTCCCGGGAACCGCACCGACCGAGTAAGAGGAACAACGTGCCCCTGCCCCTGAACCGCCGTCTGGCCGTCAGCGCCGCCCTGCTGGCCACGGTCGCCGCCGTGGTGCCCGCCACCGCCGCGCAGGCCGCGCCCGCCGCCTTCCCGCAGGCCGCCGGAGCCGGCGCCGCCACCCTGCCGGACCCCGATCTGGAGGCCGTGGCCCAGGCGTTGCGCAACACCACCGCCGCCGGGGCGCCCGGCGCGCTGGCCCGCATCGGCGACGGGAAGAAGACCCTGGTCGAGAAGGTCGGGGTGCGCGACAAGGTCACGGGCCAGGCCATGGACCCGCAGGCCCGCTTCCGGATCGGCAGCGTCACCAAGACGTTCTCGACGGTCGTGCTGCTCCAGCTCGTGGACGAGAAGAAGATCGAGCTGGACCAGCCGGTCAACCGCTACCTGCCCGGACTGCTGCCCGACGACCGGATCACCGTGCGGCACCTGCTGACCCACCACAGCGGGCTGGCGGACTACACGAACGCCATGTTCGACAAGACGGTTCCCGGCTTCGAGGCCGTACGCAACAAGGTGTTCGGCTACGACGAGCTGGTGAAGCTCTCCCTGGCCGAGCCGCGCACGACGGAGCCGGGTGTCGCGTACAAGTACTCGAACACGAACTTCGTGGTCGTCGGCATGCTCATCGAGAAGGCCACGGGCCGCCCGGTGGCCAAGGAGTACGAGCGCCGCATCATCAAGCCGCTGAAGCTGCGCGACACCTCGTACGTGCACCCGGACGCGAAGATCAAGGGGCTGCACACGCACGGCTACCTCACCCCGGACGAGGCCGGCGCCCCGCTCGTCGACTCCACCGAGCAGACGGTGTCGTGGGCCCAGTCGGCCGGTGCGATGATCTCCAACCCGGCGGACCTCGGCACCTTCATGTCGGCGCTGGTGAGCGGGAAGCTGGTGAAGCCCGCCCTGCTCGACCAGATGCTGACGATGACGCCCACCGACGCGACCAACACCCGCTTCTACGGCCTGGGCCTGCGCCGCTACGACCTGTCGTGCGGTACGTCGGTGTACGGGCACACGGGCACGGTGCAGGGCTTCTACACCTACGCCTTCTCCACCCGCGACGGCTCCCGCACGCTCAGCGCCATGGCGAACACCTCGAACCAGGGCGCGGCGAACACCGCCCTGGGCGGCACCCTCGAAGGGGCCTTCTGCGGCAAGAAGCCGGTGAAGGCGAACGCCCGCGGCTTCGCGGCGACCCCGGCCCCGGCCCCGGCCGACGTGGACCTGCCGGAGCGCAACGCCCGATGAGGGCGGGCCGCCGCGGGTTCCGGCCCGCGGCGGCCGTCCGGCGCCGGCTGCCAGGGCCCGCTAGGCTCGGGCGGCGAACGGCCGTCACGTCCAGGGGGTTTCCACCGATATGACCATCAACCGTCCCGGCCTGCCCGGGGACCTGCCGCCCGCCGAGGAGCTGTGGGCGCGCTGGGCCCTAATCGCGGTGCTGGAGGCCGACACCGAGGCGGAGGGGCAGGGCGTCCACCGCAGCGGGCACTGGATCGACGCGGAGGGCCTCCACCTCGACGACTGCGGCTGCACCTGGTGGACCTTCGCCCCGATGGGCGGGGGCCGGTACGTCCTCTACGGCGAGGACGAGTCGAGCGCCGTCAAGTGGCACGAGCCGGGCGTGGACATGCTGGCCCAGGGCCCGGACTGGCTGCCGTACGAGACCCTGCGCGACCTGCTCGGCAGCTGGGAACTCGGCTGCGTCTACTGGTCCGAGGACGGGACCTGGGCCCGGGCGCCCTACCCGCAGGACCTGGCCGACGACGGGCTGGACTGCGGGATGAGCCGGTTCGCGGAGCGCCCGGAGTGCCTGCACCTGCTGCTCTACGGGACCTGGGACGGCTGCCGCTGCACCCCGTTCGAGGAGCGCCAGGAGACCGCGGCGGCGCTGCTGGACGCCGCCGTGCGCCGTGAGCTCACGCCCGGGGCGCTGGAGGAACTGGCCGCCGACTGCTCCTGCGGCCACTGGGACCTGCCCGCCATGCTGCGCGCGCTGGAGCTGTCGGGCCTGGCGCAGGGATCGCCGGCCCCTCCCGCCTCCCCCGCCGCTGCCGCCTCTCCCCTCAGAGGGTGATCCAGTAGCGGCGCTTGGGGCCGACCAGGGTCTCCCGTACGTCCTCCAGGACGCCGCCGCCCCGCTCGATGGTGCGGGCGGAGGCGCCGTTGCCGGGGTCGCAGGTGAGCAGGACCCGGTCCATGCCGAGCAGCCGCGCCTCGTGCAGGACCTCGGCGAGGGCCCAGCCGGCCAGACCGCGTCCGCGTGCCGAGGGGCGGACGGCGTAGCCGATGTGGCCGCCCGCGTCGAGCAGGAAGGCGTTCAGGTAGTGCCGCAGGTCGATGGAGCCGAGGTAGGTGTCGCCCTCGGTGATCCACCAGTGGGTGGCGTGGACCAGGCCCTGCTCGACGGGTGCCGTGCGGTCGGCCCGGGCGCGCAGCCTGGCCGTCCAGTCGGCGAAGCCCCGCTCGGTCGTGACGTCGTCGTCGGAGCCGAGCCCGCCCCCGTCCAGGTGAGCGTCGGGCCCCCACTCCTCCTGTGCGCAGAGCCAGGAGGAGTACAGGCGGGGGGTGGGGGCGACCAGTTGCGGCATGCCCGGACCGTAACAGTCCGATGATCCGACCCCGCAATCGCGATCGGGCGCGGGTCAGGCCCACCGGGTGATGCCGAAGCCCTCGCCCTCTCGGTGGATCTCGACGGCTCCCCCGCCGCCGAAGTGGGCGGGCACCACCAGTTCCCGCAGCTCCGCGGCCCGCCCGAGGACCTTCCGGCGCGTGGCCGCGGCCTGCCGCGGGTCCGCGCAGAAGCAGCTGTTGCAGGACGGGGCGAGGATCTGGACCGGGCTGTGGACGAGGTCGCCGACGAAGACGGCCCGGTCGGTGCCCGACGCCAGCCGCAGCACGCTGGAGCCGGGGGTGTGGCCGGGGGCGGCCGCCAGGGTGAGGTGCTCGTCGATGCGGTGGGCGCCTTCCCAGAGCACGGCCTGCCCCGCCCGGTGCACGGGTGCGATGCTGTCCTCGTAGATCAGCCGGTCGTCCTCCCGCGCCCCCTTGGCGTAGCCGCCGCGCGGGCCGAAGTGGTGGTCGTCGGCGGCCGGGATCAGGTAGCGGGCGTTGGGGAAGGCGGGCACCCACTCCCCGGCGTCCTCGACGGTGTTCCAGCCGACGTGGTCGGCGTGGACGTGCGTGTTGACGACGTAGTCGACGTCCCGGGGGTCGACGCCCGCGCGGGCCATGGCCCCCAGGAAGTCCCCTTCCCGCCGGTGGAAGAGCGGGGCGCCGGGGCGTTCGCGCCCGTTGCCGACCCCGGTGTCGACGACGACGGTGGTGCCGCCGCTGCGCAGGACCCAGGTCTGCAGGGCCATCACCGCGCGGCCGTCCTCGGCCCGCAGGTGGTCGGGGGCGAGCCAGTGCCCGTTGTCCTTCCACATCCGCTCCCCCGCCTCGGGGACCAGGTCCGTCACGGGGCCGAAGGGCCCCTGCCACTCGATCACCCGGATGACCTCGACGTCGCCGAGCACCATGCCGTTCCCGTTCGCGTTATCCATGATCATCACTGTACGGAGGCTCCGGTGAGCGGCTCAATGCTCCGGACGCTCTGCGGAATACGAGAGCGGCTCATCCGGGGAGCCCCGGATAGGCTGGCGCGGTGGATGTGGTGAGCGACGCGATCACGGCCGTACGGGTCGGCAGGCCCTCGTCCGACCGGATGCGGGTGGACGGCAGCTGGTGCGTGCGGTTCGCCCCGTACGACGGCGCCGGCTTCCACGTCGTCCTGGAGGGCGGCTGCTGGCTGCTGCCGGACGGCGGACCGCCCGTGTCGCTGGTCGCGGGTGACGCCGTGCTGCTCCCGCACGGTACGGGGCACGTGATCGCGGACTCGCCCGCCGACGCGCGGGCCGTGGCGCGGGCGCTGCCCTTCGAGTCGGTCCGGGGGGCGTGGCGGCGCACCGGTCCGCGGGACGACGGCACCGGCACCGGCACCGGCACCGGCGGCACGGTGGAGATGCTGTGCGGCAAGTACCGGCTCGACCGCAGCCGGGCGCACCCGCTGATGGCGGAGCTGCCGCCTGTGGTGCACCTGCCGAACCGGGTGGGCAGCCACCCCGAGCTGCGCTCCGCGATCGATCTGCTGGGCCGCGAGCTGGGCGGGCAGCGGCCGGGGGGCGGTGTCGCGGTGCCCAGCCTGCTCGACCTGCTCCTCGTCTACATGATCCGCTCCTGGCTGACCGCCGAGGGCACGGCGGGCAGCTGGCCGGCCGTGCTGGGCGACCCGGTGGCGGCCGCCGCGCTGCGGGCGCTGCACGCGGATCCGGCCGCCCCCTGGACCAACGAGCGGCTGGCCGCCGAGGCGGGGGTCTCCCGCCCCACGCTGGCGCGGCGGTTCACGGCCCTGGTGGGGCGGCCGCCGATGGCGTACCTCACCTGGTGGCGGCTGAACCTCGCCGCCGGCCTGCTGCGCGGCACCGAGGACCCGCTGGCCGCGGTGGCGCGCCGGGTCGGCTACGGGACCCCGTACGCCCTCTCGCACGCCTTCAGCCGCGAGTTCGGCACGACGCCGGGCCGGTACCGGGCCGGGGAGCCGCACGCGGAGGGCCGGGCCGCCCGTACCGCGGGCGGCGCCCGCGGCCCCGGCTCGCCCCGCACCGCGGGCGCCGCCCCCGTCGGCTAGGGGGTGTCTTCCGGATCTTCCCGGCCCCGGGAACCGCTGGCCGGAATCCGCCCCTACACTTTGTCCTTCGTTTACCCATGCCCTCCGAACCGCGCAGGAGCCCACGCATGCCCCACCTCATACGCCGCCCCGTCCGGGCGGCGGTCCTGGCCGCCGCCTCCTTGCTGGCGGTCCCCGCCCTGGCGGCCTGCGGCGGCGACGAGAAGGCTCCGGCGCAGGCGAAGCCCTCGGGACCGGCGGGCGCCGCGGCACCCGCCCCGCTCCCCGCCCTGCCCGCGGCCCTGACCGGGCAGAAGCCCGAGTGGCGGACCTGCCCGGCGCCGTCGGCCGCCCAGGGCGGCGGCAAGGCCCCGGGCGCGGCCTGGGAGTGCGCGAGCATGAAGGCGCCGCTCGACTACGCCAAGCCGGCCGGCGAGACCATCGACGTGGCCCTGATCCGCAAGAAGGCCACCGACCCCGGCAAGCGGATCGGCTCCCTCGTCTACAACTTCGGCGGCCCCGGCGGCTCCGGCGTCCACACGCTCCCGCAGGCGGCGGACGAGTACAAGAAGCTGGGCGCGGTCTACGACCTGGTCAGCTTCGACCCGCGCGGCGTGGGCAACAGCGCGCCGGTCCTGTGCCTGGACGACAAGACGCTCGACGAGGACCCGGGCTCCGGCAACACCCTCGACGACATCAAGCGGTTCACCGACGCCTGCAAGCAGAAGTCCGCGAAGCTGCTCCCCCACGTCGGCACGGCCGACACGGCCCGCGACATGGACCTGATGCGCCAGGTCCTCGGCGACCGGAAGCTGAACTACTTCGGCATCTCCTACGGCACCCGGCTGGGCGGCGTCTACGCCCACCTGTTCCCGAAGAACGTCGGACGCACCGTGTTCGACGCCGTCGTCGACCCCACGGCCGACGAGGCCCAGGCCGGCCTCGGCCAGGCCAAGGGCTTCCAGCAGGCGCTGGAGCACGCGATGGAGTACTGCCGGGGCAAGTACACCGCCAACTGCCCGACCGGCGCGAGCGACGCCGAGGGCAACAAGCGGATCAACGAGCTGCTGGAGAAGCTGAAGGCGAAGCCCGCCGCCACGGAGAGCGGCCGCAAGCTGACCTCCGACCTCGCGCTCACCGGCATCGCCGCCAGTCTCTACGACAAGGAGACCTGGGAGTACCTCGTCCAGGGCCTCGGCGAGCTCCGCCAGCTGGGCACGGGGAACAACCTGCTCCAGCTCGCGGACCTCTACAACGGACGCGGCGAGGACGGGCACTACGACAACTCGAACGCCTCGCAGACGGCGATCAACTGCGCCGACACCAGCCGCCGCTACACCGTCGAGGAGACGAAGGCGCAGGAAGCCGCCTACCGGGCGGCCTCCCCGGTGTTCGGGCCGGAGATGGTGGAGGGCCTGCTCGGCTGCTCGCAGTGGCCGGTGCGCGGAACCGCCGACAAGCCGCAGGTCTCCGCCGAGGGCGCGGCCCCGATCGTGGTGATCGGCAACACGGGCGACCCGGCGACCCCCGTCGAGGGCGCCAAGCGCATGGCGGAGTCGCTCGGCCGGGGCGTCGGCCTCAACCTCACCGTGAAGGGCGAGGGGCACGGCACCTACGGGAAGAACTCCTGCGCCACCAAGGCCGTCGACGCGTTCCTCGTCGACGGCACCGCTCCGGCGGACGGGACCCAGTGCCCGTGAGTACCCGTCCGCGCCCGTACCGACCTCTGTTCGGCTGCCGCCAGGCCGCCGCCTACACTTGTGCCGCCCGGCCCGCGGTGCCGGCTTCAGGGGAGTGAATCCTAAGTGAGCAGCACCAGCAGTGACGCGCCGATCTACGCCCAGCTCGTACGCGAGCGCGGCGACGTACCCGGTCAGGTCCGGCGGGAGGCCGAGGAGATCCTGCGCCACCTGGCCCAGGTGATGGCCTGGCGCCCCTCGTCGGCCGGCCTGCCGAACTGGCGCCCCCACCAGTAGGACGCCGGCAGGACACCGGCAGGAGGCGCGCGGGCCGGGGTGCGCGCACGCACCGCGGCCCGTGCCGTCCTGCGGTGGTGCCCGCCGCCACAGCGCGGCCGCCGAGTGTGGCGGCGGCGCACATCGGCACGCGGTGGCACACGTCCCTAACGTTCGGGGCATGACCAGCGAGATCAGCACCTCATCCGGTGGAACGGCCTCCGCCCTGGCGGGACGTGTGGCCCTGGTGACCGGCGGCGGCAGCGGCATCGGGCGGGCCTGCGCGGTGGCGCTCGCCGGCGCGGGCGCCTTCGTCCACGTCGTGGACGTGGACGCGGGGGCCGCCGGGGCGGTCGCGGAACTCGTCGGCGGGCGGGCCCATGCCGCCGACCTCGCCGACCCGGAGGCGATCGGCCGACTGCCCGCCGAGGCCGACGTCCTCGTCAACAACGCCGGGCTCCAGCACGTGGCGGCCATCGAGGACTTCCCGCCCGAGCGGTTCGAGCTGATCCAGAGGGTGATGGTCACCGCCCCGTTCCTGCTGCTGCGGCGGACCCTGCCGTACATGTACGGGCGCGGCTGGGGGCGGGTCGTCAACATCTCCAGCGTCCACGGGCTGCGCGCCAGCGCCTTCAAGTCCGGTTACGTGAGCGCCAAGCACGCGCTGGAGGGGCTCAGCAAGGTCGCCGCATTGGAGGGCGCCGCACACGGGGTGACGAGCAACTGCGTGAACCCCGGCTACGTGCGCACCCCGCTGGTGGAGCGGCAGATCGCCGCCCAGGCCGAAGCGCACGGCATCCCCGCCTCCCGGGTGGTCTCCGAGGTGCTGCTGCGGGGCTCCGCGATCAAGCGGCTGATCGAGCCGGAGGAGGTCGCGGCCGTCGCGCTGTGGCTCTGCGGCCCGCACACGGGCCACGTCACCGGCACCTCGGTGCCCATGGACGGCGGCTGGACCGCCGCCTGACCCGCGTGCCCGGACCCCCGGTACCCCCCTGAATGGGCGGGTACCGGGGGTTCGGCGGATCTCGCTACGTTCTCCGCGTCAAGGACGTTCTCACGACAGGAGAGAGCAAGTGGTGCGAAAGTTGGGCAGGCTCGGCGGGCACGGCGTGGTGGCCGCTCTGATGGGCCTGCTGGTCCTGCTGCTGCCGACGTCGACGGCGCGGGCGGCCGAGAACCCGGGCATCCGGTACACGACGAGTTTCCGCGACGCGGCCACCTACGAGCTGCGGGCCGCCGTCAGCTGGAAGTGCCTCGACATCCGCGGGGGCGGGCGCCCCGAGGAGGGGACGATCATCCAGACCTTCGACTGCAAGGAGGCGCTGCACCAGCGCTTCCACTTCCAGAACGTGGGCAACGGCAACTTCACCATCGGCGCGTTCGGCGTCTACTGCCTCGGCACGCAGGGCGGCGGCACCGCGCCCGGCACGGCGATGGTCCTGGCCAACGGCTGGGGCTGCTCCACCTTCACCTGGAGGTACCGGGGCACGGACGCCTACCCGAACCGCTGGGAGATCGTGGAGGCGAGCACCGGGCAGTGCATCCGGGACACCGGCCGCCGCTCCCCCGTGGTCCTGGGCGCCTGCGGCAGCACCAGCACCCCCTGGCCGGAGGTGTGGGCCCCGCAGTACAAGGGCCAGTACAACTACGACCAGCTCCCCTGACGAAGATCACCGCGGGCGGCACGGGCGCGGCACGGCGGAACATCCGCCGTGCCGCGTTCCGCGTGCACCGCTCCCACCGGTGTGACTGGGCACGGTAGATGTCCGCGGTCATCCCGACTCTCAATTGTCTGACCAGGGCGTTAGCCTCAGCAGATGATTCCTGCACCCCCTCCGAAGGTCATCACACGCCACCGCGACGGGCAGATCCGTGCCTATCTGACGCACCCCGGCGCTTTCGGGACGCTGGAGCCGGCGGCGGTCTTCCGGCCGCGGGCCGGAGACGAGGTTGTGGAGTCGGTGGCAAGGCCCGATATGGAGCGCGTGGTGTACACGACCCTGAACGGGGTCGTCTGCCTCACGCGTGCCGGTGACCTGTTGTGGGCGTCGGATTTCGAGCCGCGTTCCGACGTACGCCATGGCCACCGGCCCGGGTGTGTGTTGTCGCTGGACGGGCGGACTGTCTGGGTCTACCGGCCGGACGCGATGGCGGGACGTGGCGGAGACCAGTGGGTTTTGCACGACGCCGACAGCGGGCGCGTCCTCGCCTGCCGAGAGCTGGAGACGGTCGGGCACGGCGCCGGCCACCACGTGCATCCCGTGGACGGCAGCATCTACCTCGATGTCGGTGAGGGCCAGGACGGCGCCGTCGTTCTCCGGGGCACGGCCGTGGCCGATGGCGAGCCGGAGTTCGTGACCTTCCCGTGGTGGGACCGCTGCCTGATCGACCTGGCGCCCGGCGGACAGCAGTTCATGACCGTCGACCACGGGCAGCAGGACGTCTCCTTCCACCAGCACCCCAGCGGGGACACGCTGTTCACCCTCTCCGTCGAGGCCTTCGGATACGACCCGGAGGAAACGTTCGTGGAATGGTGCGGTGGCTACCTGACCCCGGACACGGCCGTCGTCACCCTGGGCGGTGAGAGCGAGGACGAGGAGGAGTGGTTCCGCCACCACCTGGTGGACGTGAGCTCGGGTACGGCCTGCGGCGAGATTGCCATCGAGGCGACCAACCCGTACGAGTTGAAGCCACTGGGTGACGGCTCCTGGCTCACCGACGGGCCCGACGGCCACCCCATCCGGTGGCCCCAGCGTTCGCACCCGGCGGGCTGAAGGGGCGCGACCACCTTGCCGTCCCCGTTTGCTGCTTCATCCATCGAGACGATCGAGCGGCAGCGCGGTGGACAACCCCCATGCACAGCTCCGCCCCGGCGAGTCAGGTAGCCCATGGAAGCCGTACGGCTTCCATGTCCACGTCGTTGAGGAGGGCTTCGGTCAGCGCGGCTGGGCCGGCCAGCTTGGTCGCCCAGGGGTCGTAGTCCGTGCACACGACCCAGGACCGGTCCCGCGGCCAGAGGCTGGACGGGCTCCAGCCGTCCTCCTCAGGGTGGTCGTACAGCGTCGTCCATCGCAGTCGGCGCCAATACGGCCCGGGGTGCTCGTACGTGAAGGGCCTCCCCTGCGGGACCCAGCCCGGCGGACTTCCCCGGACGTGGCACAGCCGCGCCGCAGGTCTCGACGTGCCGTCCGGCACGCACTGGCTGATGCCCTCCCTATGCCTGCCTTAAGCGGAACCTAAGGTTCGTCGCCGGCGCCCCGAAGCGAACGAATGTCCGTTTGCAGAGGGCTAGCGTGCTGCCCCGTACCAACTCCCGGTCATACGAAGGCAGGCACTCCATGGGCAGCAGCACGGGCGGACACCGGCGCAGGGCGAGCGGCAGGGCGAAGGCCGCGGGAGCGGTGGTGGTGGCGGCGGTGCTGGGGGGCGCGGCCTTCGCGTTCACCGGCACGGCCCAGGCCACTTCCGTCGGGGCCGTGTACACCAAGTCCAGTTCCTGGAGCGGCGGCTACACCGCCCAGTACGTGATCACCAACGGCACCGGCCGGGAACTGGCCGGCTGGACGCTCCAGTTCGACCTGCCGGCCGGGGTGCGGATCGGCTCGCTGTGGAACGGGACCCACACGGTCGACGGGCAGCGCGTCACCGTCAAGCCCGCCGCCTGGAACGGGGTGCTGGCGCCGGGGGCGTCCGTCACCGTCGGGTTCGTGGCGAGCGGCTCGGGCGCGGGGACGCCGGGCGACCCCACCCGCTGCCTGATCAACGCCGTCAAGTGCTCGGTGGACCAGGGCGCCACGCCGCAGCCGAGCGGCCGGCCGACGACGGCGCCGACCGCGACGCCCACCGCCGCGCCGACGGCCACGGCCACGGCGACCGCCACCGCCACCGCCGGCCCGGTGGTCCCGCCCTCCCCCACGGCGACGCCCGCGCCGACCGGCGCCCCCGCCGGCGGCGCGCGGTTCGCCCCGTACGTGGACACCTCTCTGTACCCCGCGTACGACCTGCTCGACACCGCGGCCCGGACCGGGGTCAAGGAGTTCCACCTCGCCTTCGTCACCGCCGGCGGCGGCTGCTCGCCACTGTGGGGCGGGATCACACCGCTCGCGGACGACAAGGTGGCGGGCCAGATCGGCGCGCTGCGCAAGGCCGGCGGCGACGTGCGGGTGTCGTTCGGCGGCGCCGCCGGGCGCGAGCTGGCCCTGAACTGCGCCACCGCCGACGAACTGGCCGCCGCGTACGGGAAGGTGGTCGACGCCTACCGGCTCACCAAGGTCGACTTCGACATCGAGGGCGCCGCCCTGCCCGACACCGCCGCCAACACCCGCCGCGCGCAGGCGATAGCCCGGCTGCAGAAGTCCCACCCCGGCCTCGACGTGGCCTTCACGCTGCCGGTGATGCCGGAGGGGCTGACCCAGCCGGGCGTGGCCCTGCTGGCGGACGCCGCGAGGAACGGCGTACGCATCGGCGCCGTGAACATCATGGCCATGGACTACGGGCCGGCGTACTCCGGGGACATGGGCCAGTACGCGGTCCAGGCGGCGACCGCGACGCAGGCCCAGCTCAAGGGCGTGCTCGGGCTCTCCGACGCGGCCGCCTGGAAGGCGCTGGCGGTCACCCCGATGATCGGCGTCAACGACGTGGCGAGCGAGGTCTTCGGCGTGGCGGACGCGGCGGAACTCGTGCGCTTCGCCCAGGCGAAGGGGATCGGGCGGCTGGCGATGTGGTCGTCGGCGCGCGACCGCCAGTGCGCGGCGGGCGCCCTCGGGCACGCCGACGCCACCTGCAGCTCGGTCCTCCAGGAACCGCTGGCCTTCACGAAGGCGTTCGCCGCGTACCGCTAGGACTGCGGCGGTGCTCCGCCGGAGGACCGGTGGAGCACCGGTGGAGCGCCGGGGCCGGCCGGGCGGGACGTCAGGCGGCGCAGTTCGGGCACAGCCCCCGGTAGGTGATCTCGGCCCCGGACACCGAGAAGCCGAAGCGCTCGCCCGCCGGGAGGTCGGACAGCGGGTTCCCGGCGGGGTGGACGTCCCGGATGAGGCCGCAGCCGGAGCAGACGAGGTGGTGGTGCGGGTGGTGCGCGTTGGGGTCGTAGCGCTTGGCCCGGCCGTCGGTGGAGACCTCCGCCACCTCCCCGAGGGCGACCAGCTCCCCCAGGGCGTTGTATACGGTGGCGCGGGAGATCTCGGGGAGCCGGTCCACGGCCCGGGCGTGCACCTCGTCGGCGGTGAGGTGCACGTGCTCGCCGTCCAGGACCTCCGCGACGACGCGCCTCTGGGACGTCATCCGCCAGCCGCGCCTGCGCAGCCGTTCCAGCAGGTCGCTCATCGTCGGCTCACCCTCCTCAGGTCCGGGCTTGGTCTACGTCTTGACTTAGACTGTGTCCATCGTAGGATCTGACGCGTTGATAGCCAAGGGTTGAGAACGACCGTTCCTGAACAGCGTGATCCGCCTGGTCCGGAAGGATTTGCATGTCTGAGAACCATGACGCAGTCGTCGCAGACGCGAAAGCAGAGGGTGCGGGCGGCTGCCCGGTCGCGCACGAGCGCGCCGCACACCCGACCCAGGGCGGCGGAAACCGCCAGTGGTGGCCCGAGCGCCTCAATCTGAAGATCCTCGCCAAGAACCCCGCCGTGGCCAACCCGCTCGGCGAGGGGTTCGACTACGCCGAGGCGTTCCAGACCCTCGACCTCGCCGCCGTGAAGCGGGACATCGAGGAGGTCCTGACCACATCGCAGGACTGGTGGCCGGCCGACTTCGGCCACTACGGCCCGTTCATGATCCGCATGGCGTGGCACAGCGCCGGCACCTACCGGATCAGCGACGGCCGCGGCGGTGCCGGCGCCGGCCAGCAGCGCTTCGCCCCCCTCAACAGCTGGCCGGACAACGCCAACCTGGACAAGGCCCGCCGGCTGCTGTGGCCCGTCAAGAAGAAGTACGGGCAGAGCCTGTCCTGGGCCGACCTCCTCATCCTGACGGGCAACGTCGCCCTGGAGTCGATGGGCTTCGAGACCTTCGGCTTCGCCGGCGGCCGCGCCGACGTGTGGGAGCCCGACGAGGACGTCTACTGGGGTCCCGAGACCACCTGGCTCGACGACCAGCGCTACACGGGCGACCGCGAGCTCGAGAGCCCGCTCGGCGCCGTCCAGATGGGCCTGATCTACGTCAACCCCGAGGGCCCGAACGGGAACCCGGACCCGCTGGCCGCGGCCCGCGACATCCGCGAGACGTTCCGCCGGATGGCGATGAACGACGAGGAGACGGTCGCGCTGATAGCCGGCGGCCACACCTTCGGCAAGGCGCACGGCGCCGGCCCCGCCGACCACGTGGGCGTCGACCCCGAGGCGGCCCCGCTGGAGGCCCAGGGCTTCGGCTGGCAGAACACGTACGGCTCCGGCAAGGGCGCCGACACCATCACCAGCGGTCTCGAGGTCACCTGGACCACGACGCCGACGCGGTGGAGCAACAACTTCTTCGAGAACCTGTTCGGCTTCGAGTACGAGCTGACCACGAGCCCGGCCGGCGCTCAGCAGTGGGTCGCCAAGGACGGCGCGGGCGCCGGCACCATCCCGGACGCCCACGACCCGTCCAAGAGCCACGCTCCGACGATGCTGACGACGGACCTCGCGCTGCGCTTCGACCCCGCCTACGAGCAGATCTCGCGCCGCTTCCTGGAGAACCCCGACCAGTTCGCGGACGCCTTCGCCCGCGCCTGGTTCAAGCTGACCCACCGCGACCTCGGTCCCGTCGTGCGCTACCTCGGCCCCGAGGTCCCGTCGGAGACCCTGCTGTGGCAGGACCCGCTGCCGGCCCTCGACCACGAGGTGATCGACGCCGCGGACATCGCCTCCCTCAAGGAGCGGATCCTCGGCACCGACCTGACGGTGTCCCAGCTGGTCTCCGTGGCCTGGGCGTCCGCCTCGTCCTTCCGCGGCAGCGACAAGCGCGGCGGCGCCAACGGTGCCCGTATCCGCCTCCAGCCGCAGGCCGGCTGGGAGGTCAACGAGCCCGACCAGCTCGCCGCGGTGCTGCGCGTCCTGGAGGGCGTCCAGGAGTCCTTCAACTCCGCCCAGACCGGCGGCAAGCGGGTCTCCCTGGCCGACCTGATCGTGCTGGCCGGCACCGCCGCCGTCGAGCAGGCCGCCAAGGACGCCGGCCACCAGGTCGAGGTGGCCTTCACCCCGGGCCGCGTGGACGCCACCCAGGAGCAGACCGACGTCGAGTCCTTCGCGGCGCTGGAGCCCGCCGCCGACGGCTTCCGCAACTACCTCGGCAAGGGCAACCGCCTGCCGGCCGAGTACCTGCTGGTGGACCGGGCGAACCTGCTGAACCTGTCCGCGCCCGAGCTGACCGTCCTCGTCGGCGGCCTGCGCGTGCTGGGCGCGAACCACCAGCAGTCCGAGCTGGGCGTGTTCACCGACACCCCCGGCACGCTGACCAACGACTTCTTCGTCAACCTGCTCGACCTGGGGACGACGTGGAAGCCGACCTCGGCGGACCAGAACACCTTCGAGGGCCGCGACGCCTCGACGGGCGCCCTCAAGTGGACGGGCACCCGCGCCGACCTCGTCTTCGGCTCGAACTCCGAGCTGCGGGCGGTGGCCGAGGTGTACGCGAGCGACGACGCGAAGCGCAAGTTCGTGGAGGACTTCGCCGCCGCGTGGAGCAAGGTCATGGACCTGGACCGGTTCGACCTGGTCTGAACGCTCCGAACGGCATGACGACGAAAGCCCCGGGCCGGCGGGCCCGGGGCTTTCGCCCTGCTCAGCGTCCGCGGCCGGCCTCGCCCCGCACGGCCGGGCCGAGGCCGGGCGGGGCGTGGGCCAGGACGAGGGCCAGCGCTTCCCCGGGGCCGTCGCACTCGCCGAGCACCCGGCCGTGCCGGACGCGGAAGCGCCCGTCGGCCAGCGGCTCGACCGACGGGAGCCGCACCTCGTAGGGGATCGTGGTGGTGGAGCTGAACTTCAGGATCATGTGGCTGGTGTACGGGTACAGCCGCCGCAGCTCCGGAACGGCCCGGGCCGCCGCGACGAGCTCGACGATGCGCGGGTAGACCCTGCTCGGGCTCCGGAGCACGGCGTACTCGGCGTACCACCTCCAGGAGCGGGCCATCTGCTCCCACTTGGCCTCGACGGCGGCGGCCGGCCCGAGCAGGTGGGCCGCGTCCAGGTCGACGCGCTCGGGCAGCGGCAGGAAGTCCGGGTGGTCGCGCCCGATGGGCCGGAAGTCGTCGGGGATCATCGTCGAAGTATGCCGTCGCCGTGCCGAACGGGTCAGTCCCCGACCGGCATGCACTCGGCGAGCAGGGCGACGATGTCGCGCCAGGCCCGCTGTGCGTGCCGTGGGTGGTGACCGACGCCGGGCGGCGCGGCGTGGCCGACCGGCGGGTGGTGGAAGGCGTGAAGGGCTCCCCCGTAGACCACGAGGCGCCAGTCGACCCCCGCGGACTGCATCTCCGCGGTGAACGCCTCCCGTTGTGCGGGCGGCATGATCGGGTCTTCCGACCCGACCCCGGCCCATACCGGGCAGCGGATGCGTGCCGCCTCACCCGGCCGGCCCGTGGTCACCGCGTTGACCGTCCCGATCGCGCGCAGGCCGACGCCGTCGCGACCGAGTTCCAGGGCGACCGCGCCCCCGGTGCCGTAGCCGATGGCGGCGGTCCGGTCGGGGTCGGCCCGCGGTTCGGCGCGCAGCACGTCGAGCGCGGCGTGACCGATGCCCCGCATGCGGTCGGGATCGGCGAGCAGCGGCAGGCAACGGGCCAGCATGTCCTGCGGGTCCTCCAGGTAGCGTCCGCCGTGGAGGTCGAAGGCCAGCGCCACGTAGCCGAGTTCGGCCAGAGCCTCGGCCCGGCGGCGCTCGACATCGCTGAGCCCCATCCCCTCGGGTCCGATCAGGACCGCGGGCCGGGGACCGGCACCGGCCGGGAGCGCGAGGTGCCCGACCATCGTCAGGTCGTCGGCCGGGTATGCGACCGTACGGGTGGTGACCGTCGTCATGCGGCCGACGGTAACGAACGTTTCGCCCGCTCGGGGTGGTGTTCACCGATGGCAGACAGCGGTGCGTCCCCGTCGTCGGACGACTCCGGGAGCAGTCGCGCCAGGTCGGCTCAACGCGCCCTCGTACGGCGGCGCGCGGCCGCGTACAGTCCGTGCTGCCCGACTTCTGCCGGACAGGAGAACAGCCTTGGCCACACACGCCGTTACCGGCCGGTCCGCCCCGCCGGTGCCCGAGCTCGACTCCGCCGAGGTGGAGCGGTGGCGGGCCGGAGGGGGCGAGCTGATCGAGCTGCTGGGGCTGGCGCGGGAGCGGCTCGGAGGCCTCGCCGCCGTGCGGATCGGGCCGGAGCCCACCGTGCTGGTGACCGGGCCGGAGGCCGTGCAGCACGTACTGGCCCGCAATCCCGACGGGTACGTCAAGCGCTCGCACCGGGCCCGCCTGCTGATCGGTGACGGGCTGCTGGCCGCGACGGGGGACGCCTGGCAGCGGCAGCGCAGGCTCCTCCAGTCGCAGTTCACCGGTACGGGCATGCGCCGCTACGAGCGGCGGATCGCCGCGGCGGCCCGCACCACGGCGCAGCGGTGGGCCGGGTACGCACGGAGCGGGGAGGTCTTCGACGTCGGCGAGGAGATGCGCCGCTTCGCCCTGGACACCATCTGGCGCGCGCTCACCGGCCACCCCCTGGACGAGGCCACCGCGCGGGAACTGACCGCCGTGGCGGCCGTGGTGGCGGTGCTGCCGAGCCTGCCCGCCGACGAGGCCCGGGCGCGGGGTTCGGTGGCCGCCGACCTGGCCCGGATCGACGCGGTCGCCCGGCGGGCCGTGGCCGCCGCCCGGGACGGGGAGGCGGGCCCGGAGGGGCCGGGGCTGCTGCGGGTGCTGGTGGACGCGTCCGGCACGTACCCGCAGTACACGGACCGGCTGCTGCGGGACGAGCTGGTGACGCTGCTGGTCGCCGGGCACGAGACCACCGCCACCACCCTGACCTGGCTGTACCTGCTCCTGGACCGCCACCCCGGGGCCCGCGAGGAGGCGCTGGCGGCCGGGCCGGAGGGCTCGCCGGAGCGCCGGGAGGCGGTGCGGGCACTGGTCAGCGAGACGCTGCGGCTCTACCCGTCGGCCTGGATCCTGCCCCGGCACGCGGCCGTCGCCGACACCGTCGCCGGCCACGCCGTCCCGGCGGGGACGGACCTTCTGGTCTGCCCGTACCTGACGCACCGCGATCCGCAGCTGTGGCCGGAGCCCGAGCGCTTCGACCCGCGGCGGTTCACCGCTCCGGGCGGCCGGCCCGCCCGGCAGGGCGCGTACCTGCCCTTCGGCATGGGGCCCCGGGCCTGCCTGGGCACCCAGTTCGCCCTGCGCGAGTCGGTGGCCCTGCTGGAGCTGCTGCTGCCCCGCCACGTGCCGGTGTTCGACTCCGCTCCCACCGGGGCCGCGTACGGCCTCACGGTCCGGCCGGACGGTCCCGCCCCGGCGCGCCTGGCGCCCGCGTCCCACGGGGGTCGCGTGTGACCCCGCCCGAGCCGCCGCCGGGACACGCCTGGCGCGACGAGCTGTACCGCGACCCGTACCCGCTGTACGCCCGGGCCCGCCGTGCCGCGGGGCTGACGTACCTGCCGGCGTTCGACGCCTGGCTGGTGGCGCGCGACCCGGACGTGCGGGAGGTGCTGCTGCGCGCGGAGGACTTCTCCTCCGTGAACGCCCTGACCCCCGACGTGGCCCTGCCGGACGCCGTCCTCGCGGTCCTGGCGGGCGGTTTCGGGCCGCGGCCCACGGTCGTCTCCTCGGACGGCGCCGCCCACCGCCGGCACCGGGCCCCGCTGAACCGGGGGCTGTCCTCGGCCCGGGTGGCGGCCCTGCTCCCGCACGCCCGGGCCTGCGCGCGGGAGCTGGTGGACGGCCTGCCCGCGTACGGGCCGGTCGAGCTGGTGGGGGCCTACGCGCGGCAGCTGCCGGGGCAGGTGGTCGGGCGGCTGATCGGGCTGGACCCGGCGGACGTGCCGGCCGCCGTGCACGGGGGCTTCCGGGCGGAGGAGCTGGTGTTCCGGCCGCTGTCGCCGCGGGAGCAGGTGGCGGCCGCCGAGGACGTGGTGGCGCTGCAACGGCTGCTGGACGGGTACGTGCGCGCGCGGCGCGAGCGGCCCCGGGACGACCTCTGTTCGGCCATGGTCGCGGCGCTGGCCCCGGGGGCCGGGGAGCTGACCGTGGAGCAGCGCCACGAGCTGGTGGCGAGCCTGCAGAACCTGCTGATCGCCGGCTTCCTCACCACCAGTGCGCTCATCGCCACCACCCTGATGCACCTGCTCTCCGACCGGCGGCAGTGGCGGATGCTCCGCGACGACCCGTCCCTGGTGCCGGCGGCGGTGGAGGAGGCCGCGCGCCACGACGCGGCCGTGCAGGCCTTCCGGCGCAGGACCACCCGCCCGGTGACGCTGGGCGGGACCCGGCTGCCGGCCGGGGCGACCGTGCTGGTGGCGTACGGGTCGGCCAACCGCGACGAACGGCGCCACGAGCGCGCCGACGAGTTCGACGTGGGCCGCGGGGCCGCCGCCCGGCCCCACCTGGCCTTCGGGTACGGGCCCCACGGGTGCCCCGGCTCCCGGCTGGCCCGCGAGCAACTGCGCCTGACCCTGGACCTGTTCGTCCGCCGGCTGCCGGGGCTGCGGCTGGAGGGGCAGCGCCCGCCGCGCATGCGGCCCACGCTGATCCACCGGTCGCCGCAGGAGCTGTACGTGTCCTGGTGAGATCCTGGGAGCAGGAGGCTCCGGGAGGTCAGGAGGCGCGCCATGTCACATGCCGAGGAATGGAAGGTCGGCGTCTACCTCATCGAGGAGGACGGTACGACCAAGGCCCGGGCGGTGCTGGAGACCGGGAAGGACACCCTGGTCGGGCGGGGCCGGGCCCGCTGCAATCCGCAGGACGTGGAGGTCCCCGCGATCGGCGACGAGCTGGCGGCGAGCCGCGCGATGCGGGACCTGGCCGGCCAGCTGAGCCGGGCCGCGGACAAGGACCTGGCCGCGCTGGGCGCCGTCCCCCCGGCGCCGCGGACCGGCTACGGCTGGCCGGACGACTCGGCGGCGGGCCGGTAACCGGCCACGAAGAAGCCGCGCGGCCCGAAGGGCGCCGGGCCCGAAGGGCGCCGGGCCCGAAGGGGGCGGCTGGGAGGCGTGCGGTCGGAAGGTGTGCCCGTCGGGTAGGTGTGGGGTGGGGCGGGGCGGGCAGGGGTTCGGCATGGTCTTCCGGCATCCGGCGGAGAAGAGCGAGGACGGCGGGCGGGCCGGCCGCTTCGCGCGGCTGGCCGAGCTCGCCTCCAACTTCACCAGCTCCGCCGTCTTCTCCGCCCTGTGCGCGGCCCTGGTGGGCTGCCTGGTCGTCGTTCACGTGCTGGGGCTGCCCGTGGAGTGGCAGCACCTGGCGGGCGACTCGATCGGCGCGGTGTCCCTGCTGCTGCTGGCCCTGCTGAAGAACTCCGAGCGGCGCGCCGAGCACGCCGTCCAGCGCAAGCTGGACGCGATCGCCGCGGCGCTGCTGGAGGAGCGGGAGGGCAAGGACGGCAGGGCCCACGAGGACCTGGAGTCGGCGATCCGGATGGAGGAGCGGCTCTAGGCCCGGCGCCCGCGCGCCCCGGTCCCACGGGTGGGCGAGGTGCATCCGGCGGGCGAGGCCGCTCCTTCCCGGAAGCCGCCGCCGGGGTGAGCTGCCCGTGTGCCCCCGCGTACCGCCGGTGACGAGGGCGACGGACAGCAGGACGGTGACGCAGAGGGTCGGCTGTTCACGGAGGGTGTCCAGGGTGCGGAGATCGTGTCGGCGGTGGGGTGGGCGAGGGCGGCGGTGACGGCGCGGCGGCCCGGGGCGGCGCGATACGCCGCATGGCCGGACCGTGCCCGGCCTCCACGGCCACAGGGGCGCTCCTCCCTTCCCAGGTTCGCCGGTGTGGCGGCCGGCGCGGGCGGTGCCACCCGCCCGGCGCAACGGCAGGCGGGGCGGCGGCGCGGGGCGTTAGGCTCGGACGGAGTGGCGCACGAGAGGGATGGTGCACATGTGTCGATGGCTCGCCTACTCCGGCTCGCCCATGCTCCTCGACGCCGTCCTGTACCAGCCGGAACACTCGCTGATCGACCAGAGCCTGCACGCGCGGATGGGCGTGGAGTCCACCAACGGGGACGGGTTCGGCATCGGCTGGTACAGCACCGACGGTGACGGCACCCCGGCGGTGTTCCGTGACATCGGCCCGGCCTGGAACAACCGGAACCTGCGGGAGCTGGCCTCGCACGTGCGGTCGCCGCTGTTCTTCGCGCACGTCCGCGCCTCCACGGGTTCGGCGATCCAGCAGACCAACTGCCATCCCTTCCGGCACGGCCGCTGGCTGTGGATGCACAACGGTGCGATCACCGACTTCCACCGGCTCCAGCGCGACCTGTGCATGGCCGTGGACCCGGCGCTGTTCCCCTGCATCGAGGGCTCGACGGACTCCGAGGTGATGTTCTACCTGGCCGTGACCTTCGGCCTCGACCAGGACCCGCCGGGGGCGGTCGCCCGGATGGCGGGCCTGGTGGAACGGCTCGGCAAGGAGCACGGGGTGGCGGACCCGCTCCAGATGACGGTGGCGGTCAGCGAGGGCGAGCGGGTGTGGGCCTTCCGCTACTCCAGCCAGGGCAGGTCGCGTTCGCTGTACTACAGCAGCCGGGCCGATACGGTGCGCCAGCTGTACCCGGAGCTGCCGTACCTGCGCGAGGTGTCCGACGAGACGCGGCTGGTGGTCTCCGAGCCGCTCGGAGACCTCCCCGGCGTGTGGAACGAGCTGCCCGAGGCGAGCTACGCGGTGGTGCCGTGGGACGGCCCGGAGGACTATCTGCCGTTCATCCCCGAGCTGCCCTGACCCCGGCGCACCCGCCCCGGGGGGCCGGGGCGGGCCGGCGTCAGCAGATCCTCGGCAGCTGCTCACCGATCGGCAGGTCGACCACGCGCGTGCCGCCGAGGCCGGTGCGGGCCACGACCATGCCGGGGTGCTCCTCGACCGCCTCGCCGATCACGGCCGCCCGCCGGCCCAGCGGGTGGGCCCGCATGGCGTCGAGGACGGCGTCGGCGTGCTCGCGGGGGACGAACGCGACGAGCTTGCCCTCGTTGGCCACGTAGAAGGGGTCGAGGCCGAGGATCGCGCAGGCGTTGCGCACGGCGTCGGGGACCGGCACCCGGCCCTCCTGGACGACGACGCCGGTGCCGGAGGCGGCCGCGATCTCGTTGAGGGCGGCGGCGAGTCCCCCTCGGGTGGGGTCGCGCAGCACGTGCAGGTCGGGGGTGACGGCGAGCATCGACTGCACGAGGCCGCCGAGGGCCGCGCAGTCGCTGACGATGTCCGCCTCGAAGCCGAGGCCCTCGCGGACGCTCATGATGGCCACCCCGTGCAGCCCGATGTCGCCGCTGACGATGACCACGTCGCCGGGTACGACCCGCTGCGGCCGCAGGTCCACGCCGTCGGGGACGAGGCCGATGCCGGAGGTGTTGACGTACACGCCGTCGCCGTGGCCCACTTCGACGACCTTGGTGTCCCCCGTGGCCACTTCCACGCCCGCCGCGCGCGCGGCCGCGCCGAGGGCTTCGGCGACCCGGGCGACCGTGGCGGTCTCGACGCCCTCCTCCAGGATGAACCCGCAGGACAGGTAGGCGGCCACGGCTCCGCTCATCGCGAGGTCGTTGACGGTGCCGTTGACGGCGAGGTCGCCGATGCTGCCGCCGGGGAAGAACAGCGGGCGCACCACGTACGAGTCGGTGGAGAAGGCCAGCCGGGCCCCGCCCAGGGTCAGGGTCGCGGAGTCGCCGAGCTGGGCGAGGACGTCGCCGCCGAAGGCGGGGGCGAAGACGTGCCGGACGAGTTCGGCGGAGAGCGCGCCGCCGCCGCCGTGGCCCATCACCACGCGGGGGTGGTCGCGCAGGGGGGCCGGACAGGTCCAGCCCGGGACGTCCAGTGCGGTGTCAGACAACGGGGGTCGCCTCCAGCGGTGCCGTCTTGGCGGTCGGGATCTCCAGGCGCCGGTAGAGGTAGTACGCGGCGCACGCGCCCTCGCTGGAGACCATGGTGGCGCCGAGCGGGGTGCGCGGGGTGCAGGCCTTGCCGAAGGCCTCGCACTCGTGCGGCTTGATCAGGCCCTGGAGGACCTCGCCGCTGCGGCATGCGGCCGGCTCGCGGGTGTCGATCCCGGTCACCGAGAAGCGGTGTTCGGCGTCGAAGTCCCGGTAGCGGGGCGACAGCCGCCAGCCGCTGGCCGGGATGGTGCCGATGCCGCGCCAGGCCCGGTCGGTGACCTCGAAGACGTCCTCCAGCATGGCGAGGGCGGCCGGGTTGCCCTCGGGGCGGACGGCGCGCGCGTAGGCGTTGTCGACGGTGTGCTCGCCGCGCTCCAGCTGCCGCACGGCGCGGCGTACGCCCTCCAGGATGTCGAGCGGCTCGAAGCCGGTGACCACGATGGGGACGCGGTACCGGGCGGCCAGTTCGGGGTACTCGGTGGTGCCCATGACGCTGCACACGTGCCCGGCGGCGAGGAAGGCCTGGACCCGGCAGCTCGGCGAGTTCATGATCGCCTCGATGGCCGGGGGGACCCGGACGTGGGAGACGAGCAGGCTGAAGTTGGTGATGCCGTGCTTCTTGGCCTGGTACACCGTCATGGCGTTGGGCGGGGCGGTGGTCTCGAAGCCGATGCCGAAGAAGACCACCTGGCGGTCCGGGTTGCGGCGGGCGACCTCGAGGGCGTCGAGCGGCGAGTAGACGACGCGGACGTCGCCGCCTTCGCCGCGCACCTGGAAGAGGTCGCGGCCCGTCCCGGGCACGCGGAGCATGTCGCCGAAGGAGCAGAAGATCACGCCCGGTCGGGAGGCGATCTCCAGGGCCTTGTCGATGACTTCGAGCGGGGTCACGCACACCGGGCAGCCGGGGCCGTGGATCAGCTCGACCTGGTCGGGGAGGAGCTGGTCGATGCCGTGCCGGATGATGGTGTGGGTCTGGCCGCCGCAGACCTCCATCAGCGCCCAGGGGCGGGTGACGGTGGCGTGGATGTCGTCGAGCAGCCGTCGGGCGAGGCCGGGGTCCTGGAACTCGTCGATGTACTTCACTGCTGCGCCGCCTCCCGCGGGACGTCTTCGGGGTGGGTGGGGTCCGGCTCCGGGACGCCGCCGAACTGTTCGGCCTGCTCCCAGGGGTCGCCGAACTCCTCCTGGAGCATGCCGAGTTCGGCGAAGAGTTCCAGGGTCTTGAGCGCGGACTCCTCGTCCAGGCGCTGGAGGGCGAAGCCGACGTGGACGATGGCGTACTCGCCGACCCTCAGGTCCGGCAGGTACTCCAGGCACACGTCCTTGACGACGCCGCCGAAGTCGACGGTGGCCATGCGGGTGCCGTCCCGCTCCCCGATGTCAATCACCCTGCCGGGTACCGCCAGGCACATGGGCCCCTCCTTGCTGTGGTTGTTCCGTGGCGCGGGCGGCCGTGGCCGCCGCCACCATGAGCTGGCCGAGGGCCAGTCCCCCGTCGTTCGGGGGGACCCGGTGCTGGCGCAGTACGGTGAAGCCGTGCTCCCGCAGCAGCCGTGAACAGGCCGCGGAGAGCAGGGTGTTGGCCATGACCCCGCCGGTCAGGGCGACGGTGTCGAGGCCGTGCGCCGCGCGGGCGGCGAGGCAGGCGTCCGCGACGAGGGCGGCGACCGCGGCGTGGAAGCGGGCCGCGACCGTCCCCGGCGGGGTGCCCGCCCGTACGTCGGCGGCGACGGCCGCCAGGACGGGCGCCGGGGCGGCCGTGTACGGGCCCCGGGTGCCGGGCGGCGGGGGGTGCAGGGCGAAGCGGTAGCCGGGGTGCGGGTCCCCGGCGGGGGCGGCGAGGGCGGCCGCCTCCAGTTCGACGGCGGCCTGCGCCTCGTAGCCGGCGAGGTGGCAGACGCCGGCCAGGGACGAGACGGCGTCGAAGAGGCGCCCCATGCTGGAGGTGGGCGCGCAGTTCAGGCCACGCTCCAGCTGGCGTTCCAGGACCGGCAGTTCGGCGGGCGGGCAGGCCGCCACCGCGGGCAGGTCCGGGGTCCGGGCGAGGCCGGCGGCCCACAGGTGGGCCACGGCCATCCGGTAGGGGCGCCGCACCGCGGCGTCGCCGCCGGGCAGCGGGACGTACGCGAGGTGCGCGAAGCGGGTGGCACCGGTGTAGTCGGCGAGCAGCACCTCGCCGCCCCAGACCGCGCCGTCGTCGCCGTAGCCGGTGCCGTCGAAGGCGATCCCGATGACGCGCCGGGTGCCGTCCAGGCCGTGTTCGGCCATGGCGGAGGCGACGTGGGCGTGGTGGTGCTGGACGCGGACCAGGGGGCGGGTGCCGGCGTGGCGGGCCGCCCAGGCCGTGGAGCGGTAGCCGGGGTGGCGGTCGGCGGCGAACAGGGCGGGCGTCACCCCGGTGATGGACTCCAGCTGCCGCTCGGCCCGTTCGAAGGCGGTCTGGGTGGCCAGGTCGTCCATGTCGCCGATGTGCGCCGACAGCCAGGCCTTGCGGCCCTCGCCGAGGCAGAAGGCGTTCTTCAGGTCGCCCCCGGCGGCGAGGGTGGGCGGCACCGGCAGCGGCAGCGCGACCGGCAGGGGGGCGTGGCCGCGGGAACGGCGCACGGTCAGCGGTTCGCCGTCGCAGACGCGCACCACGGAGTCGTCGCAGGGCACGTGGATGGGGCGGTCGTGGGTGAGCCAGGCGTCCGCGAGGTGGGCCAGGCGCTCCAGGGCCTCGGCGTCGTCGGTGACGATGGGCTCCCCCGAGAGGTTGCCGCTGGTCATCACGAGCAGCCGCGGCCCGGGCGGGTCGCCGGGCAGGCCCAGCAGCAGGTGGTGCACGGGCGTGTAGGGGAGCATCACGCCCAGGTCGGGGCTGCCCGGGGCGACGTCGGCGGCGAGGGCGGCGGCCGACGCGGGGCGGCGGCGCAGCAGCACGATGGGCCGCTCCGGGCCGGTGAGCAGGGCCCGTTCGGCGGGGCCGATGACGGCGAGGTGTTCGACGTCGGGGAGGGAGCGGGCCATCAGGGCGAACGGCTTGTCCCCGCGGTCCTTGCGGCGGCGCAGCTCGGCGACGGCCGCGGGGCGGGTGGCGTCACAGGCGAGGTGGTAGCCGCCGAGGCCCTTGACGGCGAGGACCGCCCCCTCGGCGAGGAGCCGGCGGGCCCCGGCGACGGGGTCGGCGGCGGGGTCCTCGCGGGGCGGCGCCCCGGTGAGCAGGCGCAGCCGGGGCCCGCAGGCCGGGCAGGCCACGGGCTGGGCGTGGAAGCGGCGGTCGGCGGGGTCGGCGTACTCGCGGGCGCAGTCGGGGCACATCGGGAAGCGGGCCATGGTGGTGTGGGCCCGGTCGTACGGGAGTCCGGTGACGATGGTGAAGCGGGGCCCGCAGTGGGTGCAGGTGATGAACGGGTGGCGGTGCCGGCGGTCGGCCGGATCGGCGAGTTCGGCGAGGCAGTCGGCGCAGGTGGCGACGTCCGGGGGGACGAGGGTGCGGGCGGGGCCGGCGGTGGTGCGGGAGGGGATGATCGCGAAGCCGGCTCCCCCGGCCGGGGGCAGGGTGTGGTGGTCGACGGTGTCGACGACCGCGAGCGGCGGGGCCTCGGCGGCGAGGCGTGCGCAGAACGCGGCGACGGCGGCGGGGGTGCCCTCGATCTCGGCGACGACGCCGTCGGGGGTGTTGGTGACGTGGCCGGCGAGGCCGAGTCCGGTGGCGCGGGTGTAGACGTAGGGGCGGAAGCCGACGCCCTGTACGACGCCGCGGACGGTGACGCGGCGGCGTTCCGCGGGGGCGTCCATCAGCGGGGTTCCGGGGCCGGGTGCGGGTCGGCCGGGGCCGGGTGCGGCGCGGCCGGGGGCGGGGGCCCTGCGGGGCTGTCCCCTACCCGCCCTTCCACCGTTCCCCGGGGCTCCGCCCCGGACCCCACGGGGTCGTGCACGTAGCCCGCGCCGGGGCCGTGTACGTGCCCGGGGCCGTGGGTGTGCGCGGGGGCGCGGCCGGGGCCGGGGTGGGTGTGGCTCGGCCCGTGGGCCGCGCCCGGGCCGTGGTCGTGCCCCGGGCCGTGGGGGTGGCTCGGGCTGTGGGTGTGGGTCGGGGCGTGGGGGTGGCTCGGGCTGTGGGTGTGGGTAGGGGCGTGGGGGTGGCTCGGGCTGTGGGTGTGGGTCGGGGCGTGGGGGTGGGTCGGGGCGTGGGTGTGGGGCTGGGGGGACATCACCGGGGTGTGGGGTGGGGTGCCTTCGGCGGTGCGGAGGGCGTGAGTGAGGAGGAGGCCCGTGCCCTCGGCCGAGCGGGACGAGGTGCGGATCACCTCCACCCCGGGGTTGACCCGCTGGACGTTGGCCCGGAAGGCGGCCTCGTCGAACTCGGCCGCCTCCGCGATGTCGGTCTTGGTGATCACCACCAGCTGCGCCAGGCCGAAGGCGGTCGGGTACTTCAGCGGCTTGTCCTCGCCCTCCGTCACCGAGGCGAGCACCACGCGCAGGGACTCCCCGAGGTCGTACGAGGCGGGGCAGACCAGGTTGCCGACGTTCTCGACGAAGAGCAGCCGGGTGTCCTCGGGGAGCCAGCCGTCGAGGTGGCGGCCCAGCATGTGGGCCTCCAGGTGGCACAGGCCGTCGGTGAGGACCTGCTTGACCGGGGCGCCCGAACGGGCCAGCCGCAGCGCGTCGTTCTCGGTCGCCAGGTCGGCGGTCAGCGCGGCCACGGGCACGCCCCGCTCCCGGGCCAGGGTCAGTTCGCGTTCCAGCAGGGCCGTCTTCCCGCTGCCCGGGCTGGAGAGCAGGTTGACCACCACCGTTCCGCGGGCGGTGAGTTCCTCACGCAGGGCCTGCGCGGCCCCGTCGTTCTTGGCGAGCACCGCCTGTCGCAGGTCGACCACTCGGCACACGGCTCAGGCCTCCTCGGGGATCGGTTCGGGGTCGTCTTCCCAGACCACGCGGCGGATCCGCAGTTCGCGCCCCGCGAGGAGCTCCA
Organism: Streptomyces racemochromogenes; assembly: GCF_039535215.1. Lineage (GTDB taxonomy): Bacteria > Actinomycetota > Actinomycetes > Streptomycetales > Streptomycetaceae > Streptomyces > Streptomyces racemochromogenes. The sequence continues at coordinate 6,990,425 of NZ_BAAAWT010000001.1, read as the reverse complement.
CGGCGTCGGCCTTCCCGCAGTCGGGGCAGCGCAGTTCGGGGGGCATGCCGACGGCCCACTCCCCCGTGCAGGACGCACAGCGGGCGCGGGCCGTCACGGCGTGGGTGACGAGCTCGGCGCCTTCGAGGGGCGTCGCGGTGCAGGCGAGCTGGAAGGAGAAGGCCAGCGCGTCGGGCACGACGCCGGCCAGTTCCCCGACCTCAAGTTCCACGCGGCTCACGGAGCGCGCCGCTCCGGCCTGGGCCGCTTCCGCCACCTGGTCCACGACGGCCATGGCGATCGACATCTCGTGCATCGGACTCCGTCCTGCCGCGCCTCATTAGACCGGCGGGGCGGGTGCCCGGCGGACGGGCGCGCCGACGCACCGGGGACCCGTACGCCGTTCGGGCGGCGGGGAGCCGGAGGTCACATGCGCCTGATGCGCAGGTAGCGCTTGAGGTCGGGGAGCATGGTCACCAGTACGGCGCCGAGCGCGGCGGCCACGGTGAACGCGATGGCCTTCTTCATGGGGTTCTCCTCGGGAGCAGTTCCTGGACCATGCGGACGGCGTGGGGTACGGCGGCGGCCACGGGCGGGCTCAGGCCGATGCCCTCCTCGACGGTGGCGGGTTCGCAGCCGACGACGAGGGTGCGCCGGGGCGGGGTGGCCCCGGTGCCCGCGCAGAGGGTGTCGAGGAGGGCGAGGACCGTGTCGGGGGACATGTCGTGTCCGTCGAGCACCGCGCCCTGCGGGTCGAGGGGGCCGGTTCCGTCGGCCTCGATGAGGTGGAGGGTGCCCGGCGCGGAGCCGCGGGCGGTCGCGTCGACGAGGACGAGGGTGTCGTAGCCGTCGAGGAGCTGGTAGGCGAGGTGGACTCCGCGCACGCCGAAGTCGACGGCCTCCACTCCGTCGGGCAGGGGCTGGGCGGCGAGGGCGCGGACCGTCTCGACTCCGAAGCCGTCGTCGCCGAGGAAGACGTTGCCGATGCCGGCGACCAGGGTCCGGCCGTTCACTCGTCCTCCAGGGGGGTGACCTCGTCGGGCTGGAAGTACAGGAAGCGGCCCTGTTCGCGGCGGATGTCGGCGCCGGGGTCCCCGTCGACGGTGACGGCGAGGTGCACTCCGCCGTCGACGTCGTGGAGGACGGCTTCGACGCGTGCGGCGCGGCCCCGCAGGAACAGGTCCTGGGCGTCGGTGCGGCGCAGGCCCGGCCGCAGCAGGACGCGGCTGCCGGGGCCGACGGGGCGGCCGTCGACGGTGATCCGCTGCGGGGCGGGTTCGGCGGCGGCGCCGTGGGCCGGGTCCCACCAGGGGGTGTCGGGGGTGAACACGTCCTCGGGGACCCCGGTGCGGTCCGGGTCGGTGATCTCGCGCAGGGCGCGGACGGCGCCGTGCAGGCGTTCCAGTACCTCGGGGGGCATGGAGTCCGCGAGGTCGACGACGGCGGCGGCGCGCGGGTCGGTGCCGCGGGCCTCGCGTTTCTCCTGGTCGGTGAGGGCGGCGGTGCGCAGGGCGAGGATCTCGTCGATCTCCAGGGCGTCGTACATGGCGCCGGCGCTCTCGGGGGCGATGGCGGCGTGGTCCTCCAGGATGATCGGGGAGGACAGGACCACGTCGGCGCGGCCCTCCTCGCCGGCCAGGACGGGCCAGGTGTGGCGGTTGTCGCAGCCGCGGACGGCGGGCCGGGCCCATTCGGGCGGGTCGGTCATGGAGAGGAAGGAGCCTGCGCTGAGGCCCAGCAGGAGGTGGGCGGCGACGAGGGAGCGGGGCAGGGCGCTGTCGCGGCCGGCGCCCGGCTCCGGGGTCCAGGCGGTGGTGTTCTCGACGACCGCGGTGAGTCGCAGCGCCCGGTAGGGCACGTCGAGTTCCTCGGCGCGGAGCCGGACCTCGGCGTCGATGCGCTCGGCGGCGCGGACCAGCCGGCCGCGTTCGCGGCCGTCGGCGTCGAGGACGGGTTCGCTCTCCTGGCGGGCGGGGCGGACCAGGGGCAGGATCACCTCGCCGGCGGCCAGTTCGGCGACGGGCACGGTCAGCTCGGCCTGTTCCTCGGTGCCCTCGTCCCAGGGGACGAGGACCCGGTCGGGCAGGTGCAGTTCGGGCACGGGCGTGAACGAGCCGTCGCCGAGGGCCTGTTCGACGGTGCGCCGCCATGCCCTCAGGAAGCGGAGTTCGAGGTGGAGGACGGCCTCGCCCTTCGGTTCCATGACCAGCTCGGTCCGCTGGAAGGAGTGTTCGCCGTGCGCGGGCCCCCAGGCGGGCGGCACGAGGACGCCGAACTGCCAGCGCATCCGGTTCTTGGCGGCGGAGGCCCGGTAGGGGTACAGCACGTACCCCTCGAAGAGGACGGCGTCGGCGAGCTGCCGGGCGGCCGCGAAGCGGGTGTCCGGCGGGGAGGTGGTGGTCACGGGGCGGTCCTCCCGGCCAGCCGGTCCAGGAGTGCGGCGGCCCGGAGGGGTTCCGGGACGGCGTCGGGGGTCGCCGGGGTCGCGGCGGCGTCCAGGAGGGCGCGTACGGTCGACTCCCAGGAGGCGAGGGCGTGCCGCGAGCGGAAGGCGAGGAGCTCGTCCATGGTGTCGCGGGGCAGCCGCAGCCATCCGCAGCCGGGGAAGTGCTGTTCGATCATCTCCCGCCACACGGACACGGGCATCCGGTACGAGGCCTCCCGGTCCCAGGGGACGGGTTCGACGCGGAAGCCGCCGGAGCCGGTGAAGGCCGTGCCGGAGAACAGCATCAGCAGCGGTACGTCGCCGTCCTCCAGGGCGGCGAAGTAGCGGGTGGCGGCGATGTCCATGTCGTAGGTGCAGGGCACGGGCACCTCGGTCTCGGTCTCGCCGGTGAAGCTCGGGACCATGACCGCGACCTGCGCGAACTGGACGGGCTGGAGGGTGGTGCCCCAGCGGGAGCGCTCGCCGAACAGGTCCTGGAGCGCGGTGGCCTCACCGGGGCCGTAACCGCGGCGGCCCGGTTCGATGCGCAGCTGGCAGCGCAGGGCGAGGGCGTGGACGCGGGTGGCCGAGGGGGCGCAGACGCGCAGCCGCAGCAGGAGGGTGGGGCCGGCCGCGTAGGGGTCGGCGCGCACCCCGGTGCAGGTGAAGGTGAGGTCGGTCATGGCCGCGGTTCCCCTGCCGGTGCCGTGGCGGGGCGCCTGCCGGCGGGTACGGCGCGCCGTTCGACCTCGGTGAAGAAGGTGTCGAGGGCGGCGCGGGCTTCGGCGCCGCCGTCGAAGCCCTGCCACAGCAGTCTCATGCGGCCCACCAGTTCGTAGCAGATGTCGATGGGGACGAGGTAGCAGGCGGTGCGGCCGTGGGTGCGGCGCAGCAGCAGTGCCTCGACGTCGGGCTGGAGGAGGGCGGCGAGCGGTCCGGCGTCGAGGACGCGCTGCCAGGTATCGGGGTCGAGTTCGCTCTCGGTGGCGCCGGCCGGGCTGGGGTAGAGGGCGACGAGCCGGTCGAGGGCGGCGTTGCGGAAGAAGAAGGCGACGCCGACGGGGATCTGGAGGAGGTCCCAGGCTTCGTCGTCCCAGCGGTGGCCGGGGTCGCTGAGGTAGCGGTCGGGGACGGTGCGGAAGCGGCCCGTGCCGGCGCCGGGGCGGTCGAAGAGGAGGGCGCAGGGGGCGCAGGCGCAGACCAGGGCGCGTTCGTCGGTCCGCACGAGGTGGCGGTGGCCGTCCCGGGCCACGGGCGTGCCGCACAGTTCGCAGGTCTCGGGGCGGGGGGTGCGGGGCCGGGTGAAGCGCCGGAGTCCCGGTGCGGGGGCGGACGGCCGCCGGTCGGGGCTCACGGGACGCGCGCCGGGGCGGGCGGCCGGGTGGTGATCTGGAGCAGCGGGGGCGCCGGTGCGGCGGGTGCCAGTTCCACGGAGGTGACCTCGGGGGCGAAGGCGGCGACGACGTCCTCGATGCGGCGCCGGGTGTCCTCGGCGCTGTTGCCGCAGCCGCAGCCCCCGTCGGGGGCGGTGCGCAGCCGCAGGGTGCCGTCGTCCTCGTCGTATCCGTCGAGTTCGGCTTCGGGGAGGGAGTCCAGGGCGCGGGCGATGCGGGTGTGCACGTCCTCGGGGTGGAGGTCGTGGAGGGTCAGCAGGCCCGCGGTGAGCTCGTCCTCCAGGAGCGCGGCCAGGGGGGCGGCGCCGGGTGGGAGGGCGGTGAGCCGCTCGACGATCCGGGCGAGGCCGGCTCCGTAGAACTCCATGAGGACGCGGACCAGTTCCTCGGCGGCCTCGTGGGTCTGCCGGTCGCCGGTGGCGGCGAGCCGGTCGAGGACCTCTTCGACGCGGCGGCCCGCCTGGAGGCCGTCGGTGGTCGCGGCGCTCATCCGCCCAGTCCGCTCAGGCCGGTGGGGACGTGCATGGACTTCACGGTCTTGCCGCCGCCGACGTACATGTGGACGCCGCAGGGCAGGCAGGGGTCGAAGCTGCGGACGGCGCGCATGATGTCGATGCCCTTGAAGTTCTCCGGGGGGTTCTCCTCGAAGATGGGGGTGTTCTGGACGGCGTCCTCGTACGGTCCGGGGGTGCCGTAGCTGTCGCGGACGCTGGCGTTCCAGGGGGTCGGCGGGTAGGGGTGGTAGTTGGCGATCTTCCCGTCGCGGATGACCATGTGGTGGGAGAGGACGCCGCGGACGGCCTCGGTGAAGCCGCAGCCGATGGACTCGTCCGGTACCTCGAACTTCTCCCAGGTCTGGCTGCGTCCGGCGCGGACCTCGGCGAGCCCCTTCTCGGCGCAGTGCAGGGCGATGCCGGCGGCGTAGGCCTGGAAGTAGGTGCGGGCGCGGTTGCGTTCGAGGGCGTTGCTCCACTTGGGGATGCGCCACTCGAAGGTGGTCTCCGGCTTGGTCATGGTGCGGGGCAGGTTGATGACCACGCTGTGTCCGGTGGCCTTGACGTAGCCGACGTCGACCAGTCCGGACAGGGCGGTGGACCAGAGGCGGGCGATGGGGCCGCCGCCGGTGTCGAGGGCGAGGTGGTCCTTGCCGTCGAACCAGCGGGGGGACATCACCCAGCTGTACTTGTCGTCGAAGGCGCGCTTCTGCGGGGCGGGGATGGTGTGCTGGTTCCAGGGGTGGCGGGGGTCGACGGGGTTGCCGAGGGGGTCGTGAGTGACGAACTGCTCCTGGCCCTCCCAGTCGTCGTAGTAGGAGCTGCCGAGGAGGATGCGGATGCCGAGGTTGATCTGCGTGAGGTCGTTGGTGACCAGTTTGCCGTCGACGACCACGCCCGGGGTGACGAACATCTTCCGTCCCCAGTCGGTCATGTTGGCGTAGGTGAAGTCGCAGTACTCGGGGTCGTTGAGGGCGCCCCAGCAGCCGAGGAGGACGCGGCGGCGGCCGACCTCCTCGTAGCCGGGCAGGGCCTCGTAGAAGAAGTCGAAGAGGTCGTCGTGGAGGGGGACGACCCGCTTCATGAACTCGACGTACCGCATGAGGCGGCTCATGTAGTCGGTGAAGAGCTGGACGGAGGCGATGGTGCCGACGCCGCCCGGGTAGAGGGTGGAGGGGTGCACGTGGCGGCCCTCCATCAGGCAGAACATCTCGCGGGTGTAGCGGCTGACCTGGAGGGCCTCGCGGTAGAACTCGCCCTCGATGGGGTTGAGGGAGCGCATGATGTCGGCGATGGTGCGGTAGCCGTGCTCGGCGGCGTGCGGGGCCTCGGTGCGTTCGGCGAGTTCGAGGACGCCGGGGTTGGTCTCGCGGACCATCTTCTCGCAGTAGTCGACCCCGACCAGGTTCTCCTGGAAGATGTTGTGGTCGAACATGTACTCGGCGGATTCGCCGAGGTTGATGATCCACTCGCCGAGGTGCGGCGGCTTCACGCCGTAGGCCATGTTCTGCGCGTACACCGAACAGGTGGCGTGGTTGTCGCCGCAGATGCCGCAGATGCGGCTGGTGATGAAGTGCGCGTCGCGGGGGTCCTTGCCGCGCATGAAGACGCTGTAGCCGCGGAAGACCGACGAGGTGCTGTAGCACTCCGCGACCCGCTTCTGCTTGAAGTCGATCTTCGTGTGGATGCCGAGGCTGCCCACGATCCGGGTGATCGGGTCCCAGGCCATCTCGACCAGCCCGCTGCCGTCGCCGGCCGCCTTCGTCTTCGGTGTCATCGTGTCTGCCGTGGCCCTTCTGGTGAACGGGAGCGGGGTGTGCTGTGCGGCGGAGGGGAGCGGGCGCGAGGGTCCCGTCACCAGGGCGGGCGGTAGCCGGTGGTCAGCTGCCGGCCCTTCTGGCGCCACTTGGGCTCCTTGTCCACCGTGTGGGTGGTGACCGCGCGGAGCTTGCGGATGACGGCTCCGTAGGCGCCGCTGGCCTTGGTGGACAGGGTCGCGCCGGGCGGCTGGTCCATGAACGGCATGAACTTGTCGGGGAAGCCGGGCATGGTGCAGGCGATGCAGATGCCGCCGACGTTCGGGCAGCCGCCGATGCCGTTCATCCAGCCGCGCTTGGGGACGTTGCACTTGACGACCGGACCCCAGCAGCCGAGTTTGACCAGGCACTTGGGCGAGTCGTAGGTGTGGGCGAAGTCGCCCTGCTCGTAGTAGCCGGCCCGGTCGCAGCCCTCGTGGACGGTGGCGCCGAACAGCCAGGTCGGGCGCAGCTTGTCGTCCAGCGGGATCATCGGGGCGGATCCGGCCGCCTGGTAGAGCAGGTAGGTCAGGGTCTCGGAGAAGTTGTCCGGCTGGATGGGGCAGCCCGGGACGCACACGATCGGGATGCCGGCCTTGGACTTCCACTCCCAGCCCAGGTAGTCCGGGACGCCCATGGCTCCGGTGGGGTTGCCCTCCATCGCGTGGATGCCGCCGTACGTGGCGCAGGTGCCGATGGCGACGACGGCGAGGGCCTTGGGCGCGAGGCGGTCGATCCACTCGCTGGTGGTGATGGGCTGGCCGGTGGCGGGGTCGTCGCCGAACCCGCACCAGTAGCCCTCGGGCTTGATCTTCTCGTTGGGGATCGAACCCTCGACGACCAGGACGAAGGGGTCGATCTCCCCGCGCTCGCCCTTGAAGAACCACTCGATGAAGGTGTCGGCGCCGCCGACCGGTCCGCACTCGAAGTCGATCAGCGGCCAGTGCACGGCGATCTTCGGCAGGCCGGGGAGCACTCCCGTGACGATCTCCTCGATGCTGGGCTGCATCGCCGCGGTCAGGGACACGGAGTCGCCGTCGCAGCTGAGTCCGGCGTTGATCCAGAGGATGTGGATCGGGGGGTCCTCTACCGCGCTGGGCGTTGCTGCATCCATAGGTGCTCCTTGGGGAGGGATGCGGGAGGGACGGGCCGGGGCCTGGGGTTGTGCCCCACCCTTCTTGCTAGCAGGGTCGCGGGCCCGCCGCCCTGTCGGAGGGGGCCGGTCCAGTGACGGGGAGCCGGCGCGAGGGCAGCGGCGCGGTGTGCCGGCCGGGTACGGGGCGTGCCAGGTGCGGCGGGGTCCGGTCGGCGGGCTCCTTGCGCACGAAGGCCCTGCGCAGCGCGTGGTAGGGGGCCGCCGGGTCGTGGAAGGTCTCCCGCATCCGGGCCAGTTCCGCCTCCCGGTAGGCGGCGAGCGGGGTGGCGGCCTCGTCGCGGTCGCGGCGGGCCTTCTTGCGGGCGATGGCGGAGTGGATCGCGGGCGAGGCCGCGAGGCGGACCGCGAGGCGGGCGCTCTCGCCGGCGAAGTCCTGCGGGCCGCAGTCGAGGGTCCGGTCGGTGAGGCCGAGGCGGCGGGCGGCGGCGGCGCTGAGCGGCAGGGCGTCGGCCATCAGCCGTTCGGCCACGCCGGTGCCGGTCCGGCGGGGCAGGGTGTAGGTCCAGTACTCGGACCCGTACAGCCCCATGAGCCGGTAGTGCGGGTTCAGGACGGCGCCGGACCTGCACCAGACCTCGTCGGCGGCCAGGGCGAGCATGGCCCCGCCGGCGGCCGCGTTCCCGCCGACGGCGGCGACGACGAGCCGGTCGGTGGTGGTCAGGACCGCCTCGACCAGGTCGTCCATGGCGGTGATGTTGGCCCAGGACTCGGCGGCGGGGTCGGCGGCCGCCTCGATGACGCCGAGGTGGATGCCGTTGGAGAAGAAGTCGCGGGTGCCGCCGAGGACGAGGACGGAGGTGGGGCGGGAGCAGGCCTCGCGGTAGGCGGCGAGCAGGCGGCGGCAGTGGCCGGTGCTCATGGCGCCGCCGGGGAAGGAGAAGGTCAGGAAGCCTGCTCCGCCCTGTTCCCGGTAGCGGATGTCGGTCCAGGTGCGGGCGCCCGCCGGAGGTACGTGGAGGGGGGCGGGGATCTCGGGGAGGGCGGGCAGCCGGTCCCCGAGGGCGAGGACGGCGGGGAGCTTGACGGGGGCCGCTTCGCCGGGGGCGCGCTTGGCGCGCAGTTCGGGGATCCAGACGGCGCCGTCGCGGGTGGCCCGGCAGATCGCTCCGGCGCGGGTGGCGAGCAGCCGGCCGGGGCGGCCGCGGAGGGTGTCCTCGGGGTGGCCGCCGTGCAGGAACCACTGGCCGCCGAGGAGGTCGTCCAGCACGCCGGGCCGGGAGTCGGCGGCCCGCAGGGCGCGTACGACGGTGTCGGTGCCGTCGTGCTCCCAGTCGATCCGGCGGTGCGGCTGGCGCAGGTAGGGGCGGGCGGTGGCGGGGCCCTGCGGGGCCGGGGTGTGGCTGCCGGAGGCGAAGCGCTCGACGGCGAGCAGGACGGCGGCGAGGGCGGCGTCGGAGACCTCGCCCCGGTAGGCGTCGCTCTTGCCGACGGGCGGCAGCGTGCAGTCCGCGGTCGCCCAGACGTCGCCGGCGTCCATCTCCTCGTCGGCCTGCAGGACGGTGACGCCCCAGCGGGTCCGGTCCTCGGTGACGGCCCAGTCCAGGGAGGAGGGGCCGCGGTCGCCGAGGGGTCCGGGGTGGACGATCAGGCAGGTGTACGCGGACCAGACCTCGCGCGGGACGGCGGTCTTGAGCATCGGCGCGAGGACCAGGTCCGGGTGGTGGCGGCGGACGGTCGCGGCGAGGTCCGTGCCAGGCAGGGCCAGTTCGAGCGCCACGCTGTGTCCGTGGTCGCGCAGTTCGGCGTGGACCCGTTGAGTGAGGCTGTTGAAGGCGCTCGCGACGAGCAGGACGTGCACGTGATCTCCCAGGCGTCCGGAACCCCGCGATCGGCGGGCGGTGCGGGTACGGCCGCTGGCGATCGTGGGCCCGCGCACCGCGTGGCGTGCCGCAGCCCGGCAGGGGTGTCACCCGGAAGGGGGGCCCGGGGTCCGCCACCTGGTGGATCGGCGGTCCCGGTCAGCGGTCGTCGCTCTCGCTCTCGGGGCGGGGGCCGTACGCGGGCCGCTGGTGCCGGGCCTGTTCCTCGCGGCCGATGCCGGGGCGCTGCTGCTTGGCGGTGTGGCCGCTGGCCTCGTCGTCGGGGGTGGCGTCCCCGGCCCGCCGGGTCCCGCCCTCCGCGCTCCCGTCCCGCGGGCCCGCGGGCGGGGTCCGTGACCAGTCGTGCCGCCGGCGCTCGCTCATGTCGTACTCCTCGTCTTCCGGGCCTCCTCCGGCTGCGGGTCCTCCTCGGAGGTGTAGCGGATCCGGGCCCACAGGGGCAGCGCGTACCAGCACAGCAGGTACCAGGCGACCACGGCGGAAACCAGCCAGGGCACGAGGGCGTCCGGTGCCGCGACCCGCAGCACGAGGAGGAGCGCGGAGGTGCAGGTGGCCAGCAGCAGGAGGATGCCGGCGAAGGTGAGGCGCGAGGCCCAGAGCACGGCCTCCGGCTTGATGCGGCGCCCCGAGACGATCCGGTGGAAGGAGACGGGGCCGATGAGCGCGCCGGTGGCCAGGGCGCCGAGGACGACGGTGGCGGTGTAGATCGCCTTGTCGGTTTCGGCCAGTCCCTGGAAGTGCGCGGTGAAGGGGACCGTGAGCAGGAATCCGAAGAGGATCTGCACGCCGGTCTGCGCGACGCGGATCTCCTGGATCAGTTCCTGCCACTGCCGGTCCGCCCGCTCCTCCGGGCTCTCGTCGCGTCCCTGGGCCCTCTCTCGCGGCATACACGCCTCCCTCGTCCACCCCGGCGCCTGCCCGGCGGGCGCGCCGATCAACCCTCCCGGGGACGGGACTCCCCGGAATCAGACCTTCCGCCCCTATGCCCTACCGGCCGGTAAGTGCGGAACGTCGACCGTTCCTGCACATTCTTTTTCTTCGCCCTTTACCGGCCCTAGGGGTTTCGATCGTGTGATCGGCGTCACAGGACCATTTCCTGGACAGCCCGGCGTAGATCAAGTTTCGATATGGCCTGCGCGGCCGACGATCTCGGTCCGCAGCCACGGGGAATTTCCCGAATCCTGTCGTCGGCAACGGCGCTTGACGAGGAGTGGGGGGCGTGTCAGTGATCCTGGCGTGCGTCAGAGGAAGAATCACGGCGTCCGTTCTCGGCGGCGCGGACCGCGTTGCGGCAGGCCGATGCTGAGCCGACTGCTCCCGCCCGCCGGTCCGGCGCGCGTCCTCACCGGCATCACCCTGGTGCACACCCTCGGGCAGGGCCTGTGGATGGCGCTCAACGCCATCTTCGCGACGGCCGTGCTCGGGCTGACCCCCGGCCGCTTCGCCCTCGGCGTCGGCGTCGCCGCCGGCATCGCCCTCCTGGTCAGCACCCCGACCGGACACCTGGCCGACCGCATCGGCCCGCGCTCCGTGCAGATCTGGTCCTTCATCGCCCTCGGGCCGCTCACGGCGGCCCTGCTGGCGGTGCACGATTTCACCTCGTACCTGCTGGTGGTGAGCGCGCAGGCGGTCGCCTACAGCGCCAGCCGCAGCGCCCGCATGGCCATGGTCGCCGGACTGGTGCCGCCGCAGGACCGGGTCACCGTCCGCGCCTACCTGCGGGCCACGAGCAACGTGAGCGTCTCGGTGGGCGCCGCCCTGGCCGGCCTGCTGCTCGCCGCCGACTCGGTCTGGGCGTACAAGGCGGCCGTGGTCTTCAACGCCTCCACCTACCTGGCGACGGGACTGCTCACCCTGCTGCTGCCCGCGGTGGCCGCGCAGCCGGCCCGCCCCGGGCCCGCCCTGACCGTCCTGCGCGACCGCCCCTACCTGGCGTTCGTGGTGCTGGACGGCCTGCTGTCCATGCACAACCTGCTGCTCGACGTCGTGCTGCCGCTGTGGGTGCTGCACCGTACGAACGCGCCCCGGTGGATGATCGCCGCGATCCTCCTGACCAACACGGTCGCCGTGGTCCTGCTCCAGGTGAGGGCCGCGCGCGGGACGGACGAGCCGGGCGCGGCCGCCCGGGCCTCGCGGTCCGGGGCGCTGTGCCTCGCGGTCGCCTGCGTGTTCTTCTCCTTCAGCGGCGGGGTCTCCGCCACGCTCGCCGGAGCGCTGCTGCTCCTGGGCGCCCTGGCCCACGTCCTGGGCGAGATCCGGCAGTCGGCGGGAAGCTGGGGGATGTCGTTCGCGCTGGCGCCCGAGCACGCCCAGGGCCAGTACCAGGGCACGTACGCGATGGGCGCGGACCTGGGCAAGATGATCGCCCCGGCCCTGCTGACCTGGCTCGCCGTCGACCACGGCGGCCCGGGCTGGCTGGCCATGGCCCTCGGGTTCGCGCTGGCCGGAGCCGCCATGCCGCGCATCGCCGACCGGGCCCGGCGGGGCCGGGAGGCCGCCCCGGACGCCGTCACGGCGTAACGGGGCACCGGGGGCCCGCATTCCGTCCGAATTCTCCGCCATTCAATTCCCTGTTCCGGTTCCGGAGTTTTTCCGCGCCGTCGCACCGTTTCCACATTCCGGGCGGGTGACGTAGCGCCGAGTGTGGATGCCCTGTCGCGGCGCAATTCGACCGCGCGGGGTCCGTAAATGTGCGCCGTGGGTGTATTCGGCATGTCCGCCGCACGGCAGGTGAACGAAATGCAGACGAGGGGACCATCACTGTGGGCGACATTTCCGCCGACTCACCGCAGGCCCTGCAACTGCCCGTGCGGGACGCCGGACACGGCGCCCCGCACGGCGGGGGCAGCGCAGCGCACTCCTGGTCCGGCGCGGTGCCGCCGGGCGGCCGGGCCGCCGGAGCCGCGGCCGCCGACCTGTGGCACGCCGCGTTCGCCGTGCTCGTGCACCGCTACAGCGGTCAGGACGACATCGTGCTGGCCCGGGCCGGCGGCGCGCACGGCGCGCCGGTAGCCGTCCGGTCCGTCCTCGCACCGGACCAGACCCTTGCCGCCCTCGCGCTGGGACTCGCCGCCGCCCACCGGCAGGCGGTACGGGACCGGGTGCCCGGCGCGGCGGCCGACCTGGGCGGCGGGCTGCGGGCGGGCTTCCTGGAGTCGGACGGCGCGGCCCCGGTCCCGGAGGACCTCGCGCTCCTGCTGGAAGCCCGGCTCGCGCCGGACGGCCGCCCGCTGTTCACCCTGCACTACGACCGGACCCTGTTCCCCGCCGCGCTGATCGAGCGGATGGCCGCGAACCTGGACACGCTGCTGGCGGACGCGGCCGCCCGCCCCGGCGCCCCCGCGGCCGAACTGGCCCTGCTGTCCCCGCGGGAGCAGCGCCTGCTGCGCGCCTTCAACGACACGGCCCGCCCCTACGACCGCGACACCCCGCTGCACGCCCTCGTGGAGGCCCAGGCCGCCCGCACCCCCGACGCCCCCGCCGTCGAATGGCGCGGCGGCGTGCTCACGTACCGCGCCCTCGACGCCCGCGCCAACCGGCTGGCACGGGCCCTGGCCTCCCACGGCATCGCCCCGGGCTCCCGCGTCGGCCTCTGTCTGGGCCGCACGCACCACGCCGTCGCCCTGCTGCTCGCCGTGCACAAGGCGGGCTGCGCGTACGTACCGCTGGACCCCGCCTACCCCGCGGACCGGCTGGCCGCCATCGCCGGCACCGCCGACCTGGCCGCCGTCGTCCACGACGGCGACGGGGCCCCGGCATGGCTCGACGGCGGGCCCGTACGGGCGCTGCCCTGGCGGGAGCTGTCGGAGAAGGCGGAGACCGAGGACGACCGCTCCCCGGCCGTCACCGTCGGACCGCAGGACACCACCCACCTGATCTACACCTCCGGCTCCACCGGCCTGCCCAAGGGCGTGGTGATCAGCCACCGCAACGTGGCCGCCCTCCTCGCCTGGGCCGAGGAGACGTACGGGGACGAGGACCTGCGGCGGGTGCTGTTCTCCACCTCGCTCAACTTCGACCTGTCGGTGTACGAGCTGTGGGCCCCGCTCACCCGGGGCGGCTGCGTCGTCGTCGTGGACAACGTCCTCGCGCTCACCGAGGACGAGGGGCTGCGCCCCACCCTCGTCAACACCGTGCCCAGCGCCCTGAACGTACTGCTCCAGCGCGGCGCGGTGCCCGCCTCCACCCGCGTGCTGAACGTGGCCGGCGAACCGCTGTCCCGGGAACTGGTGAACGAGGCCTTCGCCTCCACCGGCGTCGAGCGGCTCTACAACCTGTACGGGCCCTCCGAGGACACCACCTACTCCACCTGGAAGTGCTTCACCGGCCCCACCGGCGGCGCGCCCACCATCGGCGTGCCCGTCCACAACACCACCGCCCACCTCCTGGACCCGCTCGGCCGGCCCGTGCCGCTCGGCGCCACCGGCGAGCTCCACCTGGGCGGCGACGGCCTGGCCGCCGGCTACATCAACGACCCCGAACGCACCGCGGCCTCGTTCGTCGACGCCCCCGCGCACCTCGGCGAGGTGCCGGGCGGGCGGCTGTACCGGACCGGCGACCTGGCCCGGTGGACGGAGGACGGCGAGCTCCGCTTCCTGGGCCGCCGGGACAACCAGGTCAAGGTGCGCGGCTTCCGGATCGAACTCGGCGAGCTGGAGGCGGCGCTGCGCGGGGTCGTGGGCCTGAAGGACGTCGCGGCCCTGGCCGTGCGCACCGACGGCGACACCCGGCTGGTCTGCTACGTCGGCCTGGAGGACGACACCGTCACCGTCGAGGCCATGGCCGCCCATCTGCGGGCCAAGCTGCCGCACTACATGCAGCCCGCGCGGATCGTCGTCGAGGAGCGGCTGCCCCGGCTGCCCAACGGCAAGGTCGACCGGGGGACCCTGGCCGCCCGGGACGTCGACTGGGGGCGGCCGCCCGGTGACGGCACGGACGGCGACGCCTTCGACGACCCCGACGAGGTCGAGGTGGCGGGGATCTGGTCCGAGCTGCTCGGCCTGTCCCGGGTCTCCCCCGGCGTGGACTTCTTCTCCGTGGGCGGCCACTCGCTGCTCGCCACCCTGCTGGCGGCGCGCCTGTCCGACGCGGCCGGCCGGCCCGTCCGGGTGGCGGAGACCTACCGCCACCGCACCCTCGCGGAGCAGGCCGCCCTGCTGCGCCGCACCCGCGGGGAGGCGGCCGCCGCCGGGGCGTCGGCGGGGCCGGCGGAGCGGCGGCGCGCCGTCGCCGACACGCTGCGCGAGTCCGCGCGCGGCCACGGCGTACCGGGAGCCGGCGCGGCCGTGTTCCTGGACGGGGAACTGGAGCTGACCTACCACGGCGTCACCGACACCGTCTCCGGCGCCGCGTACGGGCCCGCCACCCGCCAGCGCGTCACCTGCGTCACCAAGCCGATGCTGGCCTTCGTCGCGCTGCGCCTGGTGGACCGGGGCCTGCTGGGGCTGGACCAGCCGCTGGACGAGCTGCTGCCGCAGGCGTTCCGGCGCCGCGACGGGGGCACCGTGAAGGTGACGCTGCGCCACCTCCTGTCGCACACCAGCGGGGTCGACGACTCGTACGAGGTGTGGCACGACACCGGCCTGCCCGACCTCGGCTCCTACATCGACACGCTGCCCGCCTACGGCCAGCTGTTCGAGCCGGGCGAGGTGTTCGCGTACTCGGCGGTCGGCACCTCGATCGTCGCCGCGCTGATCGAGAAGCTGCTGGGCGTGCCGTGGCGGCGCGCGGTGAACGAGCTGCTGCTCGCCCCGCTCGGCATCCGGGAGGTTCCCGAGGCCCTCACCGAGGGCGGCCACTACGGGGGCACGGTCTCGGCCGGCTACGTGTGGACCGAACGGGTCGAGGGGTACGTGCGCCACGACCCGCCGCCGCAGACCATCGCCGACGACGCGGCCGGCTCCTTCTCGGTCTGCCTCACCCTGGAGGAGCTGGCGAGGATCGCGATGCTGGCCGTCGACGACGGGGTCGCCCCGGGCGGCGAGCGGCTGCTCTCGGCCGAGCTGGCGCGCCAGATGCGCACGCCCCAGATCCCCGTCCCCGGCCACCACTTCATGCACGCGTGGGGCCTGGGCTGGCTGATGTTCGGGCCGTCCGCCTTCGGCTTCAACTCCAACGGCAGCGGCCACCACAACTTCATCCAGATCTTCCCCGAGCAGCGCTCGTTCCTGCTGCTGCTCGCCAACGCGTACCCGGCCTTCGGGCTCTACGAGGACCTGCTGCGGTCCCTCACCGGCGAGGGGCTCATCCGCACCGGCCGCCCGTTCGAGATGGAACTCGGCGACTGCGCCGGCCTGTACGCCTCCGACGGCTACCGGCTGGAGGTGCTGCGCGGCACGGAGCACCTGCGCTACGCGTACTCCGAGCGGCAGCCGGACGGCACGTGGCTGTGCCTGGACGAGGGCGACCTGGTGCTGTCCGGCGCCGGCGGCTTCAGCTCGATGTCCGAGAAGAACATCCTCGCCGGTTCGATCTCCTTCATCCCCACCCCCGGTACCGCCGTCCCGGGATTCGTCCGCATCGGCCAGCGCTTCGCGAGGAAGACACGATGACCGACCCACTGCACCCCCCGCACCCCTCCTCATCCGAGGCCCGGCACGTGGTCTTCGTGACCTGGAAGGCGGGCAACGCCCCCGCGTTCGAGGCCGCCAAGCGGCTCGGGCACCACGTCACGCTCATCCGCTCGCTGCTCATGGAGCAGGCGCAGAACATCGACTTCGACGCCTCCCCGTACGCGCGTTTCGTCGACCGGGTCCATGTCCTGAAGGACGCCACCGACGCCGGTGCGCTGCGCGCGTGCGTGCTGGAGGTCCACCGGGAGCGGCCGGTCGACGGCTTCGTCGCCACCGTCGACGCGCTGGTGGTCCCCGTCGCGCGGATAGCCGAGGAGATCGGGGTGCCGTTCACCGACGCCGCCGCGGCCGAGACGGCCAAGCAGAAGGACCGCTGCCGTCAGGTGCTGGCGGCGGCCGGGGTGGACACCACCCGGTACGCGGTCGTCGGCGGGTTCGAGGAGGCCGCGGCCTTCGCGGCGGCCGGCGGGTACCCCGTCGTCGTCAAGCCGGCCCGGGGCTCCGGGAGCGAGGGCGCCCACGTCGTCGCCGACGAGGAGCAACTGGCCGCTGTCCTCGCCGGGGCCCCGGACGGCGCGTACGCGGCGGGCATCCTCGTCGAGGAGTACCTCAGCGGGCGGTTCGTCTCCGCGGAGATCGGCCTGGTGCGCGGGCGGTTCCTGCGGCTGGCGGTCAGCGAGCGCTCGACCTGGCACCGGCACGAGGCCCTGGAGACCGGTACGACGATCCCGGCGGGCATCTCCGCCGAGGAGCACGACCGGGTGATGCGGTTCGCGCAGGACGTCGTCGCCGCGGTCGGCCTGCGGCTCGGCGTCTTCCACGTGGAGGTGATGCTGGGCGCGGACGGCACGCCCCGGCTGATCGAGCTCAACCCCCGCATCATGGGCTCCTGCCTGCCGAACCTGTTCCGTCTCGCGGGCGGCGGGGACATCTTCGAGCTGCTCGTCCGGATCCACCTGAACGAGGCGGTCGAGCGCGGCCCGACGTCCTTCGACGGCTACGCCACCGTCCGCTGGTTCGGTGCCGCCGACGCGGTGGCCACCCCGGAACGGGTACCGGACCTGGACTGGGCCGCCGAGCGGTACGGCGACAGCCTGCACTCGTTCACGGTCCGCTTTCCCGAGGGCGCCACCCTGCTGCCCTGCCGGGGCAACCTCGGGAACTTCGGCGAGGTCCAGGTCGTGCACCCCGACCGGGCGACCTCGATACGCATCGCGCAGGACATCGTCGCCGGCACCGCCGAGCGGCTCGGTTTCGAGGTGACGAGGTGAGGACGACGACCACGACCGCCTTCTTCGACCAGACCCGCCGGCAGCTCGCCCGGCTGGGCCTGCCGGACGGGGACCCGCAGCTCACGCCCGACTCGGAAGCCGTCTTCGCCGACGGCGGGCACTTCCGCATCGAGGTGCCGACGGTGAACTCGGTGGGGGCCGCCGAGCGGCTGCTGAACGAGAGCCGGCGCCGGGGCTTCACCGTCAACCGCATCACCGAGACCCGCGGCATGTACCGGCACACGGCCCGCGAGATCGGCGAGTACGTGGCGCTCGGCGAGGAGTTCGGCGCCGAGGTCCTGATGTCGGTCGGCCCGCGCGCCACCAACGACATCGGGGCCGGGGCGCAGACCCCCGAGGGGGCCCGGATCGGCTACCGGCTGCGCGGGCAGGAGCAGATCGTGCGCGCCGTCGAGGACGTCAAGCGCGGGATCGGCCTGGGCGTGCGCGGGTTCGTCGTCTACGACGAGGGCCTGCTGTGGGTGCTGGGGCGGCTGCGGACCGCCGGCGAGCTGCCCTCCGGGATCCACCTGAAGGTGTCCGCGCACTGCGGGCAGGGCAATCCCGCGTCGGCGCAGATGCTGGAGATGCTGGGCGCGGACAGCTTCAACCCGGTGCGCGACCTGACGCTGCCGATGATCGCGGCGCTGCGCCAGGCGGTGACGATCCCGCTGGACCTGCACGTGGACAACCCGCGGAGCTCGGGCGGGTTCATCCGCACCTACGAGGCCCCCGACATCGTGCGGGTGGCGGCGCCGGTCTACCTGAAGACGGGCAACAGTGCCCTGGACGGGCACGGGGTCAGCCCGTCGCCCGCCCAGCTGGACGACATCCTGCGCCAGGTCGAGCTGGTCACCGAGTTCGTCGGCCGGCACCACCCCGGGGCCCGGCAGAGCCGTGCCGGCCGCGCCGCCCGTTCCCTCGAAGCCGCCGGGAGCGCCCCCGCCCCCGGCCGCCGCACGGAGGTGTGAGCCATGTGCCGCATCCACGGCTGCTTCGGCGGGGAGCCCGCCGGGCGGGAGGTGCTCGACGCCGTCGCGGCGGCGATGTTCGAGGGCGGGCCGGACGCGCAGACCGTCCGCCGCGGTGACGGCTGGGCGCTGGGCAACAACCGGCTCGCCATCCAGGGCATCGCCTCCGGTGACCAGCCCTTCGTGCGCGGCGCGCTGTGCTGCGTGTTCAACGGCGAGATCTACAACCACCGGCAGCTGCGCGCCGAGCTGGCCGCGCACGGCTACTCCTTCGAGGGCGACTGCGACGGCGACGTGCTGCTGCCGCTGTACGAGCTGTACGGAGACGCCTTCACCAGCCGGCTGGAGGGCATGTTCGCCATCGCGGTGGTCGACGAGCGGGAGGAGCCGTGCCTGAAGCTCTTCACCGACCACGCGGGCATGAAGTCGCTGTACTACTACGTGTCCGCCGACGGCCGCCGGCTGTGCTTCGCCTCCGAGCTGCGGGCGCTGTCCCGCTTCCCGGACTTCCCCGACGAGCTGGACCCGCTCGCGGTCGACCGCTACCTGGGCGGGAAGGCGGTCTGGGGCCCGGGCACCGTGTACACCCGGGTCCGCACCCTGGAGCCCGGCTCGGTGCTCCGCTTCGCGGCCGGCCGGGAGAGCCTCACCCGCACGGCCCTGGAGCCGGCCGAGGTCGACTGGCCCGGCGGCGAGCCGACCGTGGAGGCGGCGGCGGAGCTGCTGGACGGGCTGCTGCGCACCGAGATGGGCCGCATGCTCGACGCGGACGTCCCGGTCTGCGTGATCACCAGCGGCGGGCTCGACTCCAGCTACACCACCGCCCTCGCCGCCCACCTGGTGCCGGACGTGGCCTCGTTCAACATCGCCTACCGGGGCGACTGGCCGGCCGACGAGCGCCACTGGGCGGCCGAGGTGGCCCGCCACTGCGGCACCGAGCACCACCAGGTGCTCCTGGACCCGGCGGGGTTCCCGGAGCTGGTGGAGCGGTTCACCCGCCACCTCGACCAGCCGAACAACGCCCCGCACAGCCTGAGCACCTTCGCCCTGTTCGAGGCGGTGCACGAGGCCGGGTTCAAGGTGGCCCTGACGGGCGACGGGGCGGACGAGCTGTTCGCCGGGTACGCGCGGTTCACCAAAGCGGACCGGGACGGCGACGTGGCCTGGCACCGGGCCTACCAGGACACGATGGCCGTCGCCGGCCCGACGACGCTCGGCCGGCTGTACACGCCCGCCCACCTGGACCGCGTACGGGCGGCCGGCGGCCACTTCGGGGACCTCAGCGGCGACGAGCTGGCGCGCCGGGTGCGCTCCGGCCCGCACGGGAAGCTGGAGACGCTGCTGCGCTACGACCAGGCGGAGCGGTTCCCCTACTACATCCTGCGCCGCGTGGACCACCTGAGCATGGCCCACTCGGTAGAGGCGCGGATCCCGTTCCTCCAGCCGTCGGTGATGCGCCTGGCGCACGCGCTGCCCGCCGCCGTGAAGGTGGCCGGCAGCACCGTGAAGGCGCCGGTGGCGCGGGCCGCCCGGCGCTGGGTGCCGCGGAGCGTCGTCGAGCGGCCCAAGCAGCCGTTCACCCTGCCGGTGGCGGCGATGATCCGGCCGGGCGAGGCCCTGTACGACATGGTCGGCGACGTCCTCCTCGGCCCCGGCGCCCGCTGCCTGGACTACGTCCGCCGGGACGCGGTCCGCGAACTCTTCCGCTCCCAGACCGAGAGCCCGGGGGCGCACGCCGCCGAACTGCTCTGGTCGCTCCTGGTCCTGGAGACCTGGCTCTCCGCCCGCGGCCTGACCCCCGCGCCCCTCACCCCCACCTCCTGAGAAACGAGACAGGACATGACCGACACGCCCGAGTCCCGCCCCGCGATCACCTCGCTCCTGGCCGGCGTCACCAAGGCGGACATCCGCCGCGACCCGTTCCCGCACGTGGTGATCAGCGACGCCCTGCCCCAGGACCTGTACGACGCCCTGGCGAAGTCGATGCCGACCGCGGAGTACATCGGCGAGCGGATCGGGAAGCCGATCACCTCGAACGAGCGCTACAACTACATGTCCGAGATGATCCTCGCCGACGACACGATGGCGCAGGTCTGGAAGGACTTCGTGACCTACCACGCCTCCCCGGCCTTCTACGAGGAGTTCCTCGACCTCTTCCAGGAGGACCTGCTCGCCAACCTGCCGGAGGCCGAGGAACTGGTGGGCCCGCTGCGCGAGCTGCGCGTGGGCCGGCGCAACCGGGACGCCTTCGAGACGCACGACATCCTGCTGGACTGCACGGCCGTCATCAACTCGGCGGTCACCGGCCGCCCCTCGGCCTACCGCGGACCGCACGTGGACAAGCCGCACAAGCTCTTCGGCGGCCTGTTCTACATGCGCCTGCCCGAGGACGACGCGACCGGCGGCGACCTCGTCCTCTACAAGTACCGGCCGGGCGCGCACAAGTTCCACACCAGTGCCTCCGAGTACGGTGACAACCGCTTCGACATCGACCCGCAGTACGTCGAGGAGGTCACGACCGTCCCGTACCGGAGCAACACCCTGGTGCTGTACCCGATCAACCCGCTGGCCCTGCACGGGGTGTCGGTGCGCGCCCTGACCCAGCACCAGCGGCGCTTCGTCGCCCTCGTCGGGGACCTGCCGCGGCAGCTCTTCGACCTCGCGCTCTGAGGAGGAGACCGCTGTGATCCCCTTCGACCAGCGCACCGGCAAGATCTGGTACGACGGCTCCCTCGTGGACTGGGCCGACGCCCGGCTCCACGTGCTGAGCCACGGACTGCACTACGCCTCCAGCATCTTCGAGGGCGTCCGCGTCTACGGCGGCGAGGCGTTCATGCTCAGGGAGCACATCGCGCGGCTCGGCGCGTCGGCCCGGATCCTGGACTTCGAGCTGGAGCACACCGAGGAGGTGCTGTACGAGGCCACCCGCGCGGTGGTCGCCGAGGCCGGCATCACCGAGGGCTACGTCCGCATGAACGCCTGGCGGGGCTCGGAGATCATCCAGACCGCGGCGCTGAAGACCTCCGTGCACACCTCGGTGGCCGCGTGGGAACTCCCGGCGGGCTACTACGCGGCGGAGGACGCCGTGGACCAGGGGATCTCGCTGGTCACGGGCCGCTACCGCCGGCCTTCGCCGGAGTACGCGCCGGTCAAGAGCAAGGCCGCCGGCAACTACATGATCGGCACGGTCAGCAAGAACGAGGCGCTGCGGGCGGGCTTCGACGACGCCCTGCTCCTCGACGACCGCGGGAACTTCGTCGAGGCGACCGGTGCGCACCTGTTCTTCACCAAGGGCGGGGCGCTGTACACACCGACGACCCGTTGCACCATCGACGGGATCACCCGGGCGTGCGTGCTGGCCATCGCCGGACGGGAGGGGATCGAGTGCGTGGTCACCGACCTGCCCCCGGCGTTCGCGGGCGAGGCCGACGGCGCGTTCCTGTGCGGGACCGCGTGTGAGATCCTCCCCGTCGGCCGCCTCGATGATCATCACTACGACGTCGGCGGCAACGCGGTGACACGCACGATCGTCACGGCTTACCGGGAGCTCGTCCGGGCCCGGTAGGAGCCGTCGCGACAGGGAAACAGGCCCCCTCCAGGGGGCCGCGGGAGCAAGGGCACGTGCATGGGAGCGGTAGAGGCTCTGGAAAAACTCGCACCGGTGGTGCTGGCCTTCGGTTGCGGGGTCGTCCTGGCACGGCGGAAGGTGGTGCCGGCCGAGAGTTCCAAGGTGTTCGCGGACTACGCGTTCCTCTTCGCCGTGCCCTGCTTCCTCTTCGGGAACATCTACCGCAGTGACCTGGGGGCCCTGTTCAACTGGCGGGCCATCAGCGGGTACGCGGCCGCCGCGTGCGCCGCGGCCGCGCTGATCGGCGTACTGGCCTGGGTCCTGGGCGTACGCGATCCGCGCGGCGTGGCGCTGCGCATCATGGCGGCCGTCCAGGTGAACACGGCCTACTTCGCCGTGCCGGTGTTCATCATGCTGTTCGGGAACGCGGCACCGATCTTCCCGGTGCTGCTGTTCCAGGTGTGCGTGCTGTCCCTGATCATCATCTCGATCATGGAACTGGGGCGGCCGGACCGGGTCGGGAGTCCGGCCCGGCGGCTCGGGTCGGCCGTCGCCGCCTCGCTGATGACCCCCGTCGTGATCGCCTGCAACGCGGGCATCCTGCTCAACCTGCTGCCCGTCACGGTCCCCGGGGTCGTGCTCGACAGCTTCACCTTCGTCGGCGACAGCGCCTCGCCCGTCGCGCTGTTCGCCCTGGGCCTGCACCTGGGCGGCAGCGGGATCAAGATCCGCGGCACCACCCTGGAGGAGGTCTGGATCACCGGTTTCAAGTGCGTGGCGCTGCCGCTGATCACCTACGCCGTGTGCCGCTTCGTCTTCGGGGTGGAGGGCGAGTGGCTGAGCTACCTCGTCCTGATCGCGGCGATGCCCGCGCCCCAGAACCTGTTCATCTTCGCCCAGCGCTACGACGTCGGGGTCGACATGTCGGCCTCGCTCGTCATCAAGAGCTCGGTCGTCGCCCTGCTGCTGCTCCCCCTCTGGACGCAGCTGGTGGCCCATCCCGGCTGAGCCACACCCGATCTTCCAGAAAGGCACAACCGTGACGCAGACCGCGCAGCCCACCAGGATCTCCGTCGAGCAGGTGGCCGGCCGCATCGGCGCCGAGATCTCCGGGGTCGACCTGGGGCAGGAGCTCGACGAGGCCGTGGTGGAGCAGATCCGCCGGGCCGTCCTCGCCCACCGGGTCGTCTTCTTCCGCGGCCAGGACATCACCCACGCCCAGCACATAGCCTTCGGCCGCCGCTTCGGCGCGCTGACCCGCCGCGAGGGCAAGAAGCACGGCGTGCACCCCGAGGGGTACCCGGAGATCCTCACCGTGGACCCGAAGGCCGACACCGAGCGCTACGGGGCCGACTTCGAGGAGCACTACCGACGCAAGTGGACCTCCCCGCTGGCCGGCTGGCACAGCGACCTCACCCAGGCCGTCAACCCGCCCAGCCTCTCGATCCTGCGGGCCGAGCGGACCCCCGCCTTCGGCGGCGACACCCAGTGGACCAACACGGTCGCCGCGTACGAGGGCCTGTCGGCGCCGCTGCGCGAGTTCGTGGACGGGCTCACCGCCGAGCACGCGTTCTTCACGGCCGTGCACCTGCGCCACTCCGACGAGCGGGACCGCGAGATCCTGGGGCTCTACTGCGGGGACCCGCAGGTGGCCGTCCACCCGGTGGTGCGGGTCCACCCCGAGACCGGCGAGAAGGCCCTGTTCGTCAGCCCCGGCTCGACCACCCGGATCACCGGGTTCACCGAGCTGGAGAGCCGCCACCTGCTGGAGCTGCTGTTCCAGCACCTGACCAGCGCCGAGTACACGGTCCGCTTCCGCTGGGAGCCGGGCAGCATCGCCCTGTGGGACAACCGCAGCACCTGCCACTTCGCCCCCACCGACTTCGCCCACCTCGACGTCGACCGGGTGATGCACCGCGTCACGGTCCTGGGGGAACCGGCGCGGGGACCGCACGGCTTCGTCTCGCAGCTCGTGGAGGGGGAGCCGATGCGGGCCTGGTAGACGGCGCGCCCCGGCGGGCATAGAGGTCGGGCCACGGACGTACCGACCCCGGAGTGCCCCATGAGCCCCAGCTCCGCCCCTGCCCCCGTCCCCCCGCCGGAGGGTCCCCCCGACGGGGGAGCGGCCGTCTCCCGCCGCGAGTTCGACGCCCTGTTCGAGGCGGTCCGCACCTGGGGCCGGTGGGAGGCCGGGGCTGCGGGACGCGGCGCGTGGAACGGGGTGACGCCGGACCACGTGCGCGGGGCCGCCGCGCTGGTCCGCTCGGGGACGGTCGTGCCGCTCGGGCGCCCCTGGGACACGGCCCCCGGCCCGGACAACGCGCGGCCAGCCCTGCACCACATGACCGACCTCGGCGACGTGGAGGACCCGGAGCCGTCCGCGTACAAGGACTTCCTCGGCGCGGACTACCACGGCAAGTCGGTCAGCCACCTCGACGCGTTGTCCCACATCGGCTACCGGGGGCGACTCTACGACGGCCGCGCGGCGGACGAGGAGGCCGGCGCGGGCGGCGTCCGGTTCGGCTCGGTGGCGGCCCTCGGCCCGCTGGTGGCCCGGGGCGTGCTGCTGGACCTGCCCGCGGTGCTGGGGGTGCCCTGGCTGGAGCCGGGGCATGCGGTGCGGGCGCGGGACCTCCTGGCCGCGGAGGAGGCGCTCGGCGTGCGGATCGGGGAGGGCGACGCGGTC
The DNA here is from genome assembly GCF_039535215.1 of Streptomyces racemochromogenes. Classification (GTDB taxonomy): domain Bacteria; phylum Actinomycetota; class Actinomycetes; order Streptomycetales; family Streptomycetaceae; genus Streptomyces; species Streptomyces racemochromogenes. The sequence goes on along the minus strand of NZ_BAAAWT010000001.1, from coordinate 6,966,293 downwards.
CTGCTGCGCTCCGGCCGGTTCCGCCGCCGGGCGGAGCTGGGCCCCTGGGACCCGGCAACGGGCAGCGCCGGCTGGCACGTGGACGCCGTACCGCTGCTGGCGGAGCGGGGCGTGGCCCTGCTCGGCGCGGACGGGGACAGCGACGTGCGGCCCTCGCCGGTGGAGGGCCTGCACTCCCCCGTCCACGCCCTCGCCCTCACGGCGATGGGGGTGCCCCTCCTGGACAACCTCGACCTGGAGGCGCTGTCCGCCGCCTGCGCCGGGGCGGGCCGCCACGCGTTCATGCTCGTCGTGTCCCCGCTGAACGTGCCGGGCGGGACGGGTTCACCGGTCAACCCGGTCGCCGTGCTCTGACCGCCCCCGTACCGGCCGCTCCGGCAAAACGTGAGGAATATACTCAAAATCCGGCTATCGAGGTGCTCCGACGAGGGATGTGGTGCACATGGGGGTCGTGGACGACCGCACCGGCCCCGTGCGGTCCCGTGACCGGTTCCTGCACGGCGGGTCCGCGGAGTCGGTCGTACGGAGCGTGCGCAGCCCGATCCTGAGTTCGTGGCAGCGCAGCCTGCTGCTGGGACTGTCGCCGGACCAGACCGAGCTGCCGTTCACCGAGGACTTCGACGCGGAAGGCCCCGTCGTCCGCGCCGCCGCACCCGTGCTCGACCGGCTGGCGGCGCTCTTCGCGGGCAGCCGGATGAACATCTGCCTCGCCGACGGCCACGGCACCGTGCTCGAACGCCGCTTCGGAGACAGGTCCCTGCCGGCCCGGCTGCCGGCCATCCAGACCGAGCCCGGCTTCGTGTTCGCCGAGCGGGTCGCGGGGACGAACGGGATCGGCCTTACCCTCGCTGAGCGGCAGCTCGTCCAGGTCAACGGCGCCGAGCACTTCGCCGAACGCTCCCAGTCCAGCGCCTGCACCGCGGCTCCCATCCGCGACCAGCTCAGCGGGCACATCGAGGGCGTCCTGTGCCTGGGCTACCCGTACACCGACGCGGACCCGGCGCTGGCCGCGGTCGTCCGCCGGGCCGCCGAGGCCATCGAACGGCGGCTGATGGAGCAGAGCACGGCGCGCGAGCGCGGGCTGCTCCAGGCCTATCTGGAGGCCGCGAACCTGGTCCGGGCCCACGGGGACGCCCTGGACGGGCATCCGGTGACCCTGGCGGAGCTGCTGCTGAGCGAGCTGGAGGAGAGCGACCACACGACCCTCAAGGAGAAGGCCACCGAGCTGCTGTCCGGCGCGCGCCGCGCCGCCGCGGAGGTCTCCCTGTCCCACGGCCGCCGGGTCACGCTCGTCAGCCGGCCCGTGACCAGCCCGGCCGGGGTGGAGGGGATCGTCGTCGAGGCGCTGCTGCCCGACGAGGAGGAGCACCACGCGCCCGCCCCCGCGCCCGCTCAGGCCCCCGCGCCCCTGCACGCCCACGCCGCCGCGCCCGCGTCCGGGAGCGCGCCCCCGGCCCCCGGCGCGGTGCGCGGGCTCGTGCTGGTCGGCGAGCCGGAGGTGGGCAAGTACGCCGTCGCGGCACGCCGGCGGCTGGAGCTGCTGGCCGAGGCCAGCACCCGGATCGGGACCACCCTCGACGTCGGCCGCACCGCCCGGGAGCTGGCCGAGACCGCGGTCCCGAGGCTGGCGGACTTCGTCACCGTCGACGTGCCCGCATCCGTGCTGCGCGGCGAGGAGTCCGGCGACCCGACCGGGGAACTGCACCGCACGGTGGTGCACGGCATCCGCGACGACTGCCCCTTCTACCCGGTCGGCGAGCGGCTGGTGCTCCGCCCGACCACGCCCCACATGCGCTCCCTGGCCACCGGGCAGCCGGTGCTGGAGCCCGAACTGAAGGCGGCCTTCGGCTGGATCGCCCAGGACCCGGTCCACGCCGAGCTGCTCCTCGCCCACAACATCCACTCGCTGATCACCGTGCCGCTGCTCGCGCGGGGCGTCGTCCTCGGCGTGGCCTGCTTCTACCGCTCCCGCAACCCCGCCCCGTACGGGGACGACGACCGCTCCCTCGCCCAGGAACTCGCGGCCCGCGCCTCCCTGTGCATCGACAACGCGCGCCGCTACACCCGCGAGCACACCCTGGCCCTGAGCCTCCAGCGCAGCCTGCTCCCCCACGGGCTGCCCGAGCAGAGCGCCGTCGAGGTGGCCCACCGCTACCTGCCCGCCGAGTCCGGGGTGGGCGGCGACTGGTTCGACGTCATCCCGCTGTCCGGTACCCGCGTCGCCCTCCTCGTCGGCGACGTCGTCGGGCACGGACTGCACGCCGCGGCGACGATGGGCAGGCTGCGCACCGCCGCCCGCAACTTCGCCGAACTGGAGCTGGCCCCCGACGAGCTCCTCACCCACCTGGACAACCTCATGGTCCGCCTGGACCGCGAGGAGGGCGGGGACGACCCGTCCGCCGGCAGCACCGCGATCGTCGGCGCCACCTGCCTGTACGCGGTCTACGACCCGACCACCCAGCGGTGCACGATGGCCCGCGCCGGCCACCCGCCGCCCGCCCTGCTGCTGCCCGACGGCAGCGTGACCTTCCCCGACCTGCCCGCCGGGCCGCCGCTGGGCCTGGGCGGCCTGCCCTTCGAGTCCGCCGAGGTCCACCTCCCCGAGAACAGCCGGCTGGTCCTCTACACGGACGGGCTGATCGAGGACCGCCACCGCGACATCGACCTCACCCTGGAGGAGCTGCACCGCACCCTCGCCGCCGACCCCGGCCGCTCCCCCGAGGACACCTGCCGGGCCATCCTGGACGCCCTGGCCCCCGAGCACCCGGCCGACGACATCGCGCTCCTGGTCGCCCGCACCCGCGCCACTCCCCCGGACCGGATCGCCGCCTGGGAGCTGCCGGCCGACCCGGCCCGCGTCTGCGACGTCCGCGCCGCGGCCGTGGAGCAGCTCGGCCGGTGGGGTCTGGAGGAGTCCGCCTTCGCCACGGAACTGCTGCTCAGCGAGCTGGTCACCAACGGGATCCGGTACGGCGGCGGCGGGCCCGTACGGGTGCGCCTGATCCACGACCGCACCCTGATCTGCGAGGTGTACGACGCCAGCAACACCGCCCCGCGGATGCGCCAGGCCGCCAACACCGACGAGGGCGGCCGGGGCCTGTTCCTGGTGGCCCAGCTCGCCCAGGCGTGGGGCACCCGCTACACACCCGACGGAAAGGTCATCTGGGCGGAGTTCGCCCTGGACGCGGCGTGACCCGGTCCGGGCGGGGAGGTCATCTAGAGTCGAGGAATGAGCCCACCTCCGCGTCCCGGTGGAGAACCCCTCGTCCGCGTGCGCGGTCTGCGCAAGCACTTCGGCGGCACCCTCGCGCTGGACTCGGTCGACCTCGACCTGTACCGCGGCAGCGTGCTGGCGCTGCTCGGCCCCAACGGCGCCGGGAAGTCCACCCTCATCAAGGTGCTCGCCGGGGTCCACCACGCCGACGCGGGCGAGGTGACCGTCGCGGGCCGGCCGCTGGGCTCGCACGGGGCCGGCCGGCACCTGTCCTTCATCCACCAGGACCCCGGGCTGGTCGAGTGGATGACGGTGGCCGAGAACGTCGCCCTGGGCACGGGCTACCCGCGCCGGGCCGGCCTGATCTCCTGGCGGCGGACCCGGGAGCGCTGCGAGGAGGCCCTCGACCTCGTCGCCGGGCACCTGGACGCCGGTGCCCCGATCGCCGGCCTGGCCCCGGCGGAGCGTTCGCTGGTCGCCATCGCCCGCGCCCTGGCCGCCCGGGCGCAGGCCATCGTCCTCGACGAACCGACCGCCACCCTGCCCGCCGCCGACTGCGACCGGCTGTTCGGCGTCCTGCACGCCCTGCGCGACCGGGGGCACGGCATCCTCTACGTCAGCCACCGGCTGGACGAGGTGTACCGGGTCGCCGACGCGTTCGCCGTCCTGCGCGACGGCCGCGTGGTGGAGCACGGCCCGCTCGCCGGGTACGACCCGGGCCGGCTGGTGCGGGCCGTCGCCGGGCACGAGCCGGCCGTCCGCCGCCCGGCCGGGCCCGCGGCGCCCGCGGCCGGCCCGCCCCTGCTGCGCCTGGACGGCGTACGGGCCGGGCACGCCGGGCCGGTCGGACTGGAGCTGCGCGCCGGCGAGATCCTCGGCATGGTCGGCCTGACCGGCGCCGGGCACCGGGAGCTCGGCCGTGCGGTGGCGGGGGTCCTGCCGGTGCGCGCGGGGCGGCTGCTGCTGGAGGGCCGTCCGTACCGGCCGCGTACGGTCAGGGAGGCCGTCGGCGCCGGTGTCGGCTTCGTGGCCGGCGACCGCCAGGCGGAGGGCTGCGCCCCGGAGCTGACGGTACGGGAGAACTTCCTGGCGAACCCGCGCGCCGCCGGCGTGCCCGCCTGGCGCTGGACCTCCCCGCGGCGCGAGCGCGCCGAGGCGGCCGCGCTGATCGACCGGTTCTCCGTCCTGCCCCGGGACGGCGAGGTGCCCATCGCCACGCTGTCGGGCGGCAACCAGCAGAAGGTGATGGTCGGCCGGTGGCTGCGGGGCGGGCTGCGGCTGCTGGTCCTGGAGGAGCCCACGGCCAGTGTGGACGTGGGGGCCAAGGCGGTGGTCCACCGCCTCCTCGACGAGGCGGCCGCGTCGGGCGTGGGGGTGCTGCTCGTCTCCGCCGACTTCGAGGAGGTCGCGGACCTCTGCCACCGCGCGCTGGTCCTCGTCCGCGGTGCGGTGGGCGCCGAACTCGCGGGCCGGGAGCTGACCGTGGCCGGGCTCACCCGGGCCGCCTCGGCCATCCCGGCCGTCACCGGAACCGCGACGGGCCCATGAACCCTTCCCCACCACGGCGGTCCCCGCTGGAGCGGCTGCGCGGGCACCACGTCGGCAGCTACGGCCTGCCGGTCCTGGCCGCGCTGCTCTTCCTGGTCTTCTCGCTGCTCCTGCCGCAGACCTTCCCCACCCGCGACAACGTCTCCGCGATCCTGTCGAACCAGGCGGTCCCGGCCGTCCTCGCGCTGGGGGCGACGATCCCGGTCGCCACCGGCAGGTTCGACCTGTCCATCGGCTACGGGCTGGGCCTCGCGCACGTGCTGGTGATGCGGCTGGTCGTCACGGAGGGCTGGCCCTGGCCCGCGGCCTGCCTGGTGGTGGTGTGCGGGGGCGCGGTGGCGGGGGCGCTGACCGGTGTGATCGTCGAGTTCGGGCGGATCGACTCCTTCATCGCCACCCTGGGGACCGGCTCCGTGATGTACGCGCTCACCGGGTGGATCACCGGCGGCGCCCGGATCGTGCCCGGTCCGCAGGGCATGCCGGCGGGCTTCACCGCCCTGTACGACGCGCGGCTGCTGGGCCTGCCGCTGCCGGCCTTCTACGTGCTGGGGGTGGCGGCCGTGCTGTGGGTGGTGCTGGAGCGGCTGCCGGCCGGCCGGTACCTGTACGTCATCGGCTCGAACCCGCGGGCCGCCGCCGCGATCGGCATCCCCACCCGCGCCTACTGCGTGGCCGCGTTCGCCGGCTCGGGCCTGGTCACCGGCTTCGCCGGGGTGCTGCTCGCCGCCCAGCAGCGGACCGGCAACCCGAGCACGGGGCTGGACTACCTGCTGCCGGCGTTCGTGGGCGCCCTGCTCGGCTCCACGACGATCAGGCCCGGCCGCGCCAACGCGGTCGGCACGCTCGTGGCCGTCGCCGTGCTCGCCGTCGGGCTCGCCGGGATCGGCCAGCTCGGGGCCCCGTTCTGGGCCACCGCGCTGTTCAACGGCGCGACCCTGCTCATCGCCGTGGGGCTGGCCGGCTGGACGGCGCGCCGCCGGCTGGACGCCGGTGCCGCGGCCTCCCGCGGGCCGCACGCACAGGAGCCTCCCGCCCCGGTCCAGGCCGGCCCGTCGTAGTACCCGTACGCGCACCCACGCCAGGAGCACCGTGTTCCCCAAGCACCCGAACCCCACCACGCCCGTCACCGCCGCGGCCCTGCTCGGGGCGGCCGCGGTCCTCCTGGCCGGCTGCGGCGGCGGGCCGCCGTCCGCAACCGGGCCGTCGAAGGCCGGCTGTCCCGGGGTCCTGCCCCGGGCCGAGGCGGCCGTCCGGCGGGCCGAGGCCGCCGACGCCTCCTGGAACGGGCCGGACTCGGGCCCGGCGGCGGCGCCCGGCAAGAGCCTCGTGTACGTCGCGCAGACGATGACCAACCCGGGCGTCGCGGGAGTCGCCGAGGGCGTCGAGGAGGCGGCGAGGGCGATCGGGTGGACGGTCCGGGTGATCGACGGGGGCGGCACCCCGGCCGGCATCCAGGCGGCGCTGAGCCAGGCGGTCACCCTCGAACCGTCCGGCATCGTCATCGGCGGCTTCGATCCCCGTCCGGCGTCGCGGCAGATGGCGGCGGCCCGTGCCGCGGGCATCCCGGTGATCGGCTGGCACGCGGTGGACTCCCCCGGGCCCAGCCGGGACCCCGCGCTGTTCACCAACGTCACCACGAAGGTGGAGGACGTGGCGCGGATCAGCGCCGACTGGATCATCGCCCGGTCCGGGGGTGACGCCGGGGTCGTCCTGTTCACCGACGACTCGATCCCCTTCGCCCGCAACAAGGCCGACCTGATCGAGCGGGAGCTGGCCACCTGTTCCGGCGTGCGGCTCCTGGCGTACGAGAACATCCCGATCCCGGACGCGAGCAGCCGCACCCCGCAGGCGGTGTCCTCGCTGCTCGCCCGCTTCGGGAAGGACTGGACCCACTCGGTCGCCATCAACGACCTGTACTTCGCCGACGCCGCCCCGGCGCTGCGGGCGGCCGGGCGTCCGGGGGCGGGGCCGCCGCTGAACATCGGCGCGGGCGACGGGGACCCTTCCGCCTTCCAGCGCGTCAACAGCGGGGAGTTCCAGGCGGCCACGGTCCCCGAGCCGCTGTCCCAGCAGGGGTGGCAGATCGTGGACGAGTTCAACCGCGCCTTCGCCGGGCAGCCGGCGAGCGGCTACGTGGCGCCCGTCCACATCGCCACGGCCGGCAACAGCCGGGGCGCCGGCTCCTGGGACCCTCCCGGCTACCGCGAGGCGTACCGCCGGATCTGGCAGGCCGGGGAACCTCATGAATGAAGCTTCAACCACCTTTCTCCGCAGGAGAGTTGACCCTCGGGCGATGTGACCGGCGCCGGGGACCCGTGGCATGATCAACCTTCACGTTACCTACCAGTAACGGCACTTCCCCCCAATTCGAAGGTCACACCCACGTGCGTACGCTCGCCAGACGCCTCCTGCTGCCCGGCCTGACCGCCCTCGCGCTCACCACCGCCGGCTGCTCCTCCCCGGCCCCCGTGAACGCCGCCGGACCGGGCAGCCCGGCGGCCCTCCCCTCCGCCTCCGACGGCACCCGGCGGCTGGACGTGGACGCCGCCCCGCAGGGCGCGGCCGCACCCTCCCCCATCGCCCGCACGCGCGCCGGCCAGGGCCCGGAGAAGGCCCCGCTGAAGGTCGCCTCCTACGACAAGGCCAGCGGACGCGCCGTCATATCCGCGGCCCCGCAGGGCGGCGGGGCCTCGCCCCACCGCTCCGCCGCACCCTCGAAGGGCCCGTCGGCCGGCTCCTCGGACCCGGCCGCCAAGCCCGTCGCGGTGGGCGACGTCATCGCCAGCGCCCCGGCACCCGGCGCGCCCGACGGCCTCCTCGCGAAGGTCACCGAGGTCGTCGGCAAGACCGACCGCGGCACCGAGGTCAAGACCGCCCCCACCACCCTGGCCGCCGCACTCGGCGACGACAAGGCCGACGGCAAGGTCCCCGTCGACCCGGCCTCGGTGGTCGTCGAACCCCTGATGAAGGGCGTCACCTTCTCCTGGGCCAAGGGATCCGGCGTCACGTTCGGCCCCCAGGGCGCCAAGCTGCCCCTGGGCAACCTCCGGCTCGACGTGGACGCCGCCGTCGACACCGCCAAGGACGCCCCCGCGTCGGCGGGCGCCTCGGTGGCCGGCTTCGTCCAGCTCGCCCCGCAGGTCGAGTTCTCCTACGACGGCGGCAAGGGCGCCGGCCACGGCCCCGACGCGGCGTTCCTCGGCATGAGCGGCGACTGGTCCTCCCAGTGGACCCTCAAGGGCCGCGCCGCCGCGAGCACGGGCGCACCCCGGCGCATCCCCTTCGCCAAGCTGCACAGCAACCCGGTCCTCCAGGTCGGCCCGGTGCCCGTCGTCGTCAACCTCGAACTGACCTGCTACGTACAGGTGGAGGCCGACGGCAAGGTCACCCTCGACGTCCGGCAGGACGTCAAGGGCGACTTCCGCGTCGGCGGCAGCTACGCCACCGGCAAGGGCTGGACCCCGGTCAGTTCCTCGGCCGTGCACAGCACCCCGGTGAAGGCGACCGTCACCGCCGGCGGCCGGGTCAGGAGCGCCCTCGGCGCCGAGGCCTCCGTGGGCCTGTACGGGGCCGTCGGCGTCACCGCCGACTTCGCCCCGTACCTGCGCGGTGAGGCCGACGCCTCCGCGAGCGCCGCCACCGACGGGAAGACCTCCGCGAACGGCTCCTGGGCGCTGTACGGCGGCTTCGACCTGAGCGGGCAGCTCCAGCTCCAGCTGTCCGTCTTCGGTACGCCGGTCGTCGAGCGGCGCGTCCCGCTGGGCGCCCTGCACCGCGAGTGGCCCCTGGTGAGCGGCCGCGCCGGCCAGTGACCCACCGCCGCCCGGCCGGGCGCCGCGGCGCCGTGCCCGGTCAGGCGGCCGTGCCCGGTCAGGCGGCCGGATCCGCGCCGGGCGGCGGCGGCAGCGGCGGCAGGGCCGGGCCGTGCAGCCAGGCCTCGAACAGGCCGTCCAGCGGCCCGGCGGCGTAGCCCGCCGCATGGGCGGTGAAGGCGGCCGTGGTCACCACGCCGTGCCGGTACAGGGCCGCCCAGTCGCGGAGCATCCGGAAGAACGCCCCGTCGCCCAGGGCGCAGCGGACGGCGTGCACGGTCAGCCCGCCGCGCTGGTAGAGCCGGTCGTCGAACATCAGCCGGCGGCCCGGGTCGGCCAGCCGCAGGTCCTGCGGCAGCGTGGCCAGCAGCCGGTGCGCGGCCGTCGCGTGCTCGTGCGCGCCGCGGCCCCCGGAACGCTCCGACCAGAGCCATTCGGCGTACTTGGCGAAGCCCTCGTTGAGCCAGATGTGGCGCCAGTCGGCGATGCCCACGCTGTTGCCGAACCACTGGTGGGCCAGTTCGTGGGCGACGAGCCGCTCCCAGCCGCGCGCGCCGTCCACGTGGTTCGTGCCGAACAGGGACAGCCCCTGCGCCTCCACGGGGACGTCCAGCTCCTCGTCGGCGACGACCACCGCGTACTCGCCGAAGGGGTAGGGGCCGAAGAGCTCCTCGAAGAGCCGCATCATGGCGGGCTGCCGGGCGAAGTCCCGGGAGAACCGCGGCAGCGCGTGCGCCGGCACGTGGGCGGTCTGCGGCACCCCGCCGAGGCCGGGGTCGCCGAGCAGCACCGTCTGGTACTGGCCGATGGCCAGACCGACCAGGTAGCTGGGGGTGGGCGCGGACTGCTCGTACACCCAGGTGGTGGTGCTGGCCCTGGTGGTCCGGGTGAGCAGCCGGCCGACGGCGGCCACCGTGTAGGCGGACGGGGTGTTCAGGGAGATGTGGTACGCCGCCTTGTCGGCGGGCCGGTCGTTGCACGGGTACCAGGACGGGGCGCCGACGGGCTGGCTGGCCACGAGCGCCCCGTCCGTCAGCTCCTCCCAGCCGAGGCCGCCCCAGGGGCTGCGCACCGGCTTCGGGTTGCCCGCCCAGTGGACCTCGACCGTGAAGGCGGCCCCGGCGCGCAGGGCCTTGGCCGGCCGGACGCGGAGCCGGCCGGCCCGGTGGGTGTAGTGCGGGGCGCGGCCGTCCACCAGGACCCGGCCGATCCGGAAGGCGGCCAGGTTCAGGTGGAACTCGGCCAGCGGGGCCGGCCCGGCGATGGCGCTGAGCCGGGCGGTGCCGGCCAGCCGGTTGGGGCCGGGCCGGTACTCCAGGGCGAGCTCGTAACGGTGCACCCGGTAGCGGGGGTCGCCGTTGTCCGGGAAGTACGGGTCCACCGCCGTGCTCTGGCCGCTCATCGCCGGTTCCGCTCCCCGCTCCGTGCCACGGTCCCCGGGCTAGGACCGCCACGCCTCGATCGGATTGCCCAGCCAGCGGGTGTCGGCGGGGACGGACTCCCCGGCCATCACGAGGGAGGCGGGACCCAGGGTGCTGCGCGCCCCGACCGTGCTCCCGGGCAGGACGATTCCGCCCGGGCCCAGGGTGGCGCCCTCGCGGAGGACCACAGTATCCGTCCGCAAGATCCGGTCGTGGAAGAGGTGCGTCTGCAACACGCAGCCGCGGTTGACGCTGACCGCGTCGCCGAGGGTCACCAGGTCCGTCTCGGGCAGCCAGTAGCTCTCGCACCACACCCCCCGGCCGATGCGCGCCCCGAGCCCGCGCAGCCACAGGACCAGCAGCGGGGTCCCGGGGACGGCTCCGGCGAGCCAGGGCACGGCCAGCACCTCCACGAAGGTGTCGGCCAGTTCGTTCCGCCACACGAAGCCGCTCCACAGCGGGTGTTCCGACCGCCGGTGCCGGCCGACCAGCAGCCACTTGGCCGCGACGGTGACCGCGCAGGCGGCCGCGCCCGCGGTGAGCAGGACCGCCCCGGACAGCAGGGCGGCGCCCGGCACCCCCAGCGCGGGCGTCGCGGCCAGCGCGCACAGCGCCGCCAGGGTGAGGACGGCGAGGCCGGCCGAGCAGAAGACGGGCACGAGCCGGCAGGCCTCGACCAGGCCCCGCGCCCACAGCAGCCGGGCGGGCGGGTCGTACGTGCGGCTGCGGTCGGCGGCCGCGGCCGAACGGGGCAGCCGCACCGGGGGCAGGCCCAGGTACGAGCTGCCCTTCTTGGCCTTCTTCGGGGTGGCGGACAGGACGCCGACCAGCCCGCCGTCGGGCACGCTGCGGCCGGGCGCGGTCATCCCGGAGTTGCCGAGGAAGGCCCGGCGGCCGATCTCGGAGCGGCCGATCCGCATCCAGCCGCCGCCGTGTTCGCAAGGGGCGGTCAGGGTGTCGTCGGCGAGGAACGCGCCGTCGCCCACGGTGGTGAGGCTGGGCAGGGCGAGCACGGTGGACACCTCGGCGCCCCGGCCGACGCGCATGCCGAGCAGTCGCAGCCACACGGGGGTGACCAGCCCGGCGTACAGCGGGAAGAGGGTGCCCCGGGCCAGGTCCATCAGCTGGAGGACCGCCCAGGCCTGCCAGCCCACGCGACTGTGGGTGGGGTGGTTCCCGGTGCGCAGCCCGAGGCTGAGCAGGCGTACGGCGGCCAGGACGAGCACCGCGTACGCCAGGGCGAAGGCGAGCGCGCCGGGCACGACGGCGAGCAGCGCCCCGCGCAGGGCCTGGGCGGGTCCGGCTCCGGCGGGTACGAACCGGCCGGCGACGAGCAGCGCGGGGAGCGCGGCGGCCAGCGGCAGGGCGGTGAGGCAGAAGCCGGTGGCCCCGTACATGGCCCGCCAGCGCGGGGCGCGCGGCGGGCGTTCCCCGGGCCAGTCGTGCTTGGCCCGGCCGAGTCTGACGGCGGGGGCGCCGCCCCAGCGCTGGCCGGCCGGGACCTGTCCGGCGACGGCGGAGCCCGGTGCCACTTCGGCCCGCTTGCCGACGCGGGCGCCGGGGAACAGCGTGCTGCGGGTGCCGACGACGGCCCCCGCGCCGATCCGGACGGGGCCGATCTCCAGGCGGTCGCCGTCCAGCCAGTGGCCGCTGAGGTCCACCTCCGATTCCACGGCGCAGCCGCGGCCGAGCCGGAGCATGCCGGTGACCGGGGGCAGGGAGTGCAGGTCCACGTCGGGGCCCAGGCGGGCGCCGAGGGCGCGGGCGTAGCGCTGGAGCCAGGGGCCGGTGAGGGAGGTGGCGCCGGAGTACTCGGCGAGCCGTTCGGCCGTCCACAGCCGCAGGTGCACGCTGCCGCCGCGCGGGTGGCGGCCGGCCCGTACCCCGCGCAGCAGCAGGCGGGCGCCGCCGGCGGCGATGGCGAGGCGGCCGGGCGGGCTGAACAGGAGGGCCGCCGCGGCGGCCACGTACCACCAGGAGGCGGTGGGCGCCCAGGGGTACGGTCCGAGGCGGTGGAGCAGGTTGCCGAGGGCCAGGAGGGCGACGGTCCAGCGCAGGCCGACGAGGGTGAACAGCGGCAGCAGCAGGAGGCACTGGGCGGCCTGGGCGCGGGCCGGGACCGGTGCGACGGTGCGGGTGGCGCCGTCCTCGCGTACGGACCGCTCCAGCCGCCGGGCCAGTTTGCGCAGCGTCGGGTTCTGGTACACGTCCAGGACCGCCACCGCGGGGTAGCGGCTGCGCAGCCGGGTGGTGAGCTGCGCGGCGGCGAGGCTGTTGCCGCCGGTGGCGAAGAAGTCGTCGCCCGCGCTCGTCACGGGCACGCCCAGGGTCTCGGTCCACTGTTCGGCGAGCCAGGCCTCGGTGCCGTGGAGCGGCTCGGCGGGGCCGGCGGTCTCGGTGCCGGGCAGGGGCCAGGGCAGTGCGGCGCGGTCGACCTTGCCGGAGGTGCGGGTGGGCAGGGCGTCGACCTGGGCGAGCAGCGGCACGAGGGCGGCGGGCAGGGCGGCGCGCAGCCGTTCGACGGCGGCGGTGCGGTCCCAGCCGTCCTGGGTGACGAGGTAGCCGACGAGGAGCTGGGTGCCGCCGCGGGCGGTGCGTACGGCGGCGGCCGCGCCGGCGACGCCGGGCAGGGCCTGGAGCGCGGCGTCGACCTCGCCGAGTTCGATCCGCCGGCCTCCGAGTTTGACCTGCTCGTCGGCGCGGCCGAGGAAGACCAGGCCTTCCGGTTCGGCGCGGACCAGGTCGCCGCTGCGGTAGGCGCGCGGCCAGCCGAGGCTCTCCAGCGGGGCGTACTTCTCGGCGTCCTTGGCGGGGTCGAGGTAGCGGGCGAGGCCCACGCCGCCGATCACGAGTTCGCCGCTGCCCCCCATGGGGACGGGCTCCCCGCAGGCGTCGACCACGGCCAGTTCCCAGCCGGCGAGCGGGAGGCCGATCCTGATCGGCTCCGCGCCGGTCAGGGGGCAGGCGCAGGCGACGACGGTGGCCTCGGTGGGGCCGTAGGTGTTCCAGACCTCGCGGCCCTCGGTGACCAGGCGGGCGGCCAGTTCGGGCGGGCAGGCCTCGCCGCCGAAGATCAGCAGCCGGACCTCGTCGAGGGCGGCGGGATCCCAGAGGGCGGCGAGGGTGGGCACGGTGGAGACCACGGTGATCTCCTGTTCGACCAGCCAGGGGGCGAGGTCGGCGCCGCTGCGGACGCGGTGGCGGGGTACGGGGACGAGGCAGGCGCCGTGGCGCCAGGCCAGCCACATCTCCTCGCAGGAGGCGTCGAAGGCGACGGAGAGTCCGGCCATGACGCGGTCCCCGGGGCCGATCGGCTCGTCGGCGAGGAACAGGGCGGCCTCGGCGTCGACGAAGGCGGCGGCGCTGCGGTGGCTGACGGCGACGCCCTTGGGCCGGCCGGTGGAGCCGGAGGTGAAGATGATCCACGCGTCGTCCCGGGGACCCGGCCGGACGGCGGGCGCGGGAGCGGCCGGGGGGTGGCCGGAGGGGTCGGTGCGGTCGATGCGCCGGCCGGGGCCCAGCACCGCCCGCACGCCGGCTTCGCCGAAGACCAGCCGGGCCCGCTCGTCGGGGTCCTCGGCGTCGACCGGCACGTAGGCGGCGCCCGCGGCGAGGACGGCGAGGACGGCCACGTACAGCTCGTTGGTGCCGGAGGGGACGCGTACGCCGACCCGGTCGCCGTGTCCCACTCCTGCCGCCGCGAGGGCGCGCCGGCGGCGTTCGACGCGGGCGGCCAGGGCCCGGTAGGTGAGCCGGGAGGTGCCGTCGTCGAGGGCCGGCTCGTCGGGGTGGGCCCGTACGGTGGCCTCGAAGACGTCGAGGAGGGTGCGGGCGGGGGCGGCGGGTCCGGCGGAGAACCGGGCGGACTTGCCGGGTTCTCCGGGTGGCTCCCCTTCGTCGGGCACCGGCTCGCCGGGCAGGGCCCCGTCGGCCGTCAGGGTGAGTTCACCGCGTTCGGGTGTGGCTGCCATAGGCCCTCGCGTCTCGCTCCCGGACCCGTCCGGGGTGCCGGTGGAGCCCGGGTCTGCCCGGGTTGTTCCGGTCCGGCGGAGAACAACCCACCAGCCTAGTTCGCCACCGTGGATTTGCCCGTGGAAGCCGCGGGCGTGGCCGGAAGCTGTTACTCCGACCGGGGGCGGCTCTCTAGCGGGTGTCCTCCTGGGACGGTCGCACGGTGCGGGGGCCGGCGCAGTGGGCTCCGTACGCCTTCACCCGTTCGCGCAGGGCGCGGTCGGCGGTGACGACCACGCAGGGGCGGCCGGCGTGGGCGGCGGCGAGTTCCACGATGCGGTCGTCGCCGCTGCCGGGCGCGGATTCGACCCGGACGCCGGGGACGGACGCGATGCCGCGGGCCGCACCCTCGACGACGAGGATGACCTCCTCGCCGCCCCGCCCACCAGGACCGGTCCGCTCCGCGAGCCGGTCGCGCAGCCGCTCGGCGGCGCCCCTGCGGTCGCGCCACCAGCCGTCGGGTACGGAGCCGACGACGTTGGCCGCGTCGACGATGAGGACGGAGGTGAGGGATTCGGTCACGTTCCGTCATTCTGCCACGGTCGTCTCCGGGGGCGCGACGACGAAGACGTCGGACAGCGGCGAGGCGTCGGCCCCGGCGCTGATCAGCAGGTCGTAGGTGTCGGGGGGCAGCAGGCCGAGGTCGAACCGCTGCCGTGCGCGCGGGACGTCGACGTCGCGGTCGAGGACCGGCAGGCCGGTGGTCCGGCTGGTCACCGTGATCCGGGCCGGGACCTCGGGCATTTCGCCCTCGCTCAGTGAACTGCCGGCCCCGATCTCGCAGACCACCGGTTCCCCGTCGAGGTAGAGGTCGTCGCCGAGGTAGGTGAACCAGCAGGTGACGAAGGACCGCAGGTCCGCGATGTGCACGTCGTGCAGCGACTGGAGGATGCCCTTGACGTGGTCGAGCATGGCCGCGTGGTTCTGCAGGCTGCCGTGCTTCTGCGGGACGAAGGTGCGGGCGTCCTCCCTGTCGGAGAGGGCGGCGGAGAGCTGGGGCACCGTGCCGTCGCCGCCTTCGTCGTCGTCCCCGCGGAGCAACAGCGTCTCGACCTTGTCCCCTATGATCCTGGCCGACTGCCGGGTGGGCTGGTCGATGCCGACGATCGGGTGGTAGACGACCCCGCCTGCCTCCCACCCGCTGTCCTTCCGGTTGGCCTCGGCCGCCTCCTCCATCTCCTGGTGGAAGTCGGTGAGGCGGCTGCTCCACTGCGGCTGCCAGCCGGGGAGCCCGGCGTCCGCCGGGAGGGCGGCCGTCCCGTCCGGCCCGTACACGCAGCGGTAGACGGGGACGAGCTGGTGCAGGCCGGTGAAGGAGCGCAGCAGCCGGGTGAGGTCGTGTTCGAAGGGGCCGATGCGCTTGTGGAAGCCGTTGCAGAGGAACTCGACGGCGTTGAGGGAGCCGTAGTAGGGGGTGCCGAAGGTGACCACGGCCCGGGTGTCCTTCCAGCCTTCGAGCACCTCGACGTAGTAGCGGGACACCAGGCCGCCCATCGAGTGCCCGACCAGGACGAGCTGGGCGGCGGGGTTGCCGCTCTTCTCGCGCCAGGCGCGCAGCCATCCCCGGCTCCGCTCGGCCAGCTGCCGGGCGGCGGCCCTGTTGTCGCGCCGCCAGTCGTAGGGGAAGGGGAAGTAGTTCTCGCCGCGCCTGAGCTCGAACCGGTCCAGCAGGAACTCCTCGATGGCCGTGTAGCCGTCGATCTTCCACAGGCCGGGCAGGGTGTGGAGGTCGGGCACCAGCCGGGTGGCGACGACGCCGTCACCGAGGTCGTCCTCCCTCCAGTCGTCCTGGCCGTCCGGCAGTTCCAGTTCCGCCACGGAGCGGCCGAGGCTCGTCAGGGCTCCGATCACCGCCGAGGCCGAGGGGGCCCACACGTCCTTTCCGTCGCGCGTCAGTACGCTGCCGGTGATCCCGGGGAGCAGTACGACGACGTCGGGCATCGGGTTCTTGCCCATGAGCCGGCCTCCTAGCCCTTCTTCTGCGCGTCGGACGGGTCCGCGGGCGGGACGAACGGATCGGACGCGTCCCCGTAGTGCTGGTAGGCGGCCCAGGCGCTCCACCGCTGGGGTTCCTGCCCGCCGTCCGGCCAGTCGTCCTCGGCCCGCTTCTCGTAGAGCGCCTTGCGCGCGGACCGGACGGCGGCCCCCACCGTGCGGGGGTCCTCGGAAGGTCCGCTCCTGAACAGGTGCCGGTAGAACTCCTGCGCGAAGGAGATCCCCTGGTCGTCGGGGATCCGCCAGGCCGACCCGATGTAGTGACCGACTCCGATGCACAGGAACTCGTCGGCGAGGCTGGGTACCAGCGCCGCCTGGGCGTTCCCCCACGGGCTGTGGTCGGCCACGAGGGAGGCTCCGTCCGGCGGCCCGGCGGGTTCGGCGGCCCCCGTACGGGCCGTGTAGCAGGCGTTCGCCACGACGATCAGCGGCGGCGGCCGGTCCAGGCGGCCCAGTTCCTGGGCGGTCAGCAGGCCGTCGGCGAAGACCCAGCCCGAGCGCCGTCCGGTGCCGGAGCGGTCGAAGGCGCTGTGGCCGCAGTAGTGGACGATGTCGTTGCCCCCGCACAGCAGGGCCCTCAGGACGTCGAGGCGCCGCGCGGGCTTCTCGTCGGGCTTGCGGACGGAGTTCGCCGCACCGACGAACAGGTTGACGGTCACCCCCAGGTTCCTGAGCTGGTCGGCGACCTGGCGGGCCTCCTCGCGGGCACCGGGCAGGTCCAGCCCCTGCTGTGGGTCTCCCGGATCCCCGATGACCAGGGCGCACAGTTCGCCGGTGGCCGGAGCCTCGGTCAGCACGCGCGCGTAGGTGGTGCGCAGTTGGCGGGAGAGCTGGGTGCGGATCGCCAGGGGTTCGGGCTTCTTGCCGCCGACCTGCTGCGCATCCCGCAGGAACTCCCAGGGCACGGAGGCCGTGTCGCGGTCCAGTTCCAGCAGCACGGTGGCGTCGTCGGTGAGCAGCCGCTGGAATTCCGTGGGCACGACGAAGCGGGACAGCATCTCGGGAAGTGCCTGCGCGTCCTCGACGGTGGGTTCCGTCAGCCGGTCCACGAGCTCGCGCAGCAGGTCCGTGTCCACCAGGGCGACCCGTTCCGGTACGGTCGCGCCGCCGGTCAGGGCGGCCCAGCGCAGGGCGCCGGGGCCGGTCTGGACGGACATCCGTACGGGTGCGGAGTCGTCCTGGGCCTGGATGGGCCCCCGGACCGTCAGGGTCAGGTCGGTGTGCCGCACCGCGGCGAGCTGGGCCAGCTGCTCGCGGACCTGTTCGCGGATACCGGGTTCGAATCCGGCGAGGACGGTGCGCAGGGCTTCCTCGGCGGACGGACCGGCACGGTCCGGCGGCCCGGCGCCCTCCCGCGGGACCGGGCCGCCCGCCGCCGGGCGGACGAGTCCGGACAGCGCCGCCAGGGCGTACACGGCGGCCGAGGGGACGAACAGCCTGCCGCCGCCCTCCTCGCGCAGGCCCGGGGTGACGGACAGCCGCTTCTGGTCCTTGGCGGCGCCGGTCAGGGCGAGCAGGAGCTGCTCGGCGCGCAGCCGGTCGACCTCCACGACGAGCACCTCGGTGAGCCTGGGTGTGGGGGCCAGCGGGTTCGCCGAGGCCAGCGCGGCGGCGAAGCCCCGGACGAGGGCCCGGGCCGCCCCGCCGACGGAGAGGTTGCCCGCGCCGGCGCCGATGAGGACCGTCGCCATCGTGGCGACGTGGCCCAGGGCGGTGGCCTCGCCCAGCAGGGAGGCGTACATCTGGACGGCACGGCGTTCGGTGAGGGTGCCCATGGGGCCCATGCCGACGACGGCGGCCGCCCGTACCGGGCCCTCCCTGCACGGGAAGTAGGTGACCTCCCCGAGCTGGGCGTCGATCCAGCCGAGCCGGTTGTGCTCCGTGATCAGTGGGCGTGGGCCGGCGGATATGGCGCGGTCCAGTGCGAGTTCCGCAGCGTCGGGGACGACCGACTGGTAGTGCCCGGTGACGTGTAGATCGGCGGCGACCTCCACGAGGTCGCCCCAGACCACCGTGATGTTGACGGTTGGACCATCAGGGGGCGGCGGAACGCCGTCCGGAACGTCCTCGGCGCGAGCCGCGGGGGTGCTCACCACGACGCTCCTCCTTCGAGTAGCCCGGGATCCGCGTACCGTGGACCGCGGTACGCCGCACCTGTCCCCCTGTGTCCGATTATCCCACCGATTCGGCGCGGAGCCCTGCCCGGGTCCGGTTCAGCGGTAGCGGGCGGAAGCGGCGGCGAAGGGCGTGGCGTGCTGGGGCGCCGTGGCGAGCAGCGCGACCCAGGAGCCGTCGGTGAACTCGATGTCCATCCGGCCCTTCTGCAGCACGCCGGTCGGGTTGGCCCGTACGGCGGCCACCGCCGAACGGGGCACCTCCCAGTAGTGCTTCATCACCGGCGCCGACTGCCACAGCGGCGAGACGTCACCGAGTCCGAACCAGCGCCGGTCGGTGAGGACGAGGACGCAGGCGTGGGAACGGCGCAGGTTGGCACGGCTGATGACGAGGTGTCCGGCGGCGCTCTGCCAGCCGCCTTCCATGTTCTTGCCGTGCATCAGGCGCGTGCCGAGCTGGTCCAGCGCGTCGGGCACCCGGTCGACCGCGTCCGCCACGGCGGCCGGCCGGGACCGACGCGGGTCGAGCACGCGGGACTTGGCGATCTGGCGCAGCCGGCCGGGCAGCCGGGCCTCGATCCGCCGCTGGAGGTCGGAGGGGTCCGGGGGCGCGAGCATCGACTCGGGCGGGGTGGGCACGCCCGGCCCGAGTTCGTGGGCGCAGGCCGCTATCAGGTGCTCTCCCGGCTGGAGGAACTGCCGGGCCTGTTGGCGCCTCTCCTCGTTCAACGGGCGTGCTCCTGTCCTTCTTCGGTGGTCATGTCCGGTGGACGCGATTCTCCCCCATCACCCGGATTTCATGATCACCGGGGGGTCGCCCCCGGCTCCGTCCCGGACCGGCCGCGCCGGGACGCCGCCCCTCAGGCGTCGTCCGGCAGGTGGATGTCGAGGACGCAGATGTCGTCGCGGTTCCCCGGCCGCAGCGCGGCCAGGGAACGGGCGAGGCTGCCACCCCGTCCTTCCCGCAGCAGCCGTACGGCGGACTCGGCCAGCCTGTCGAGCCCCGCCTCGATGTCCTCGCCCGGATCCTCCACCAGACCGTCCGTGTACATCAGCAGGTGGTCCCCCGGAAGCAGCTCGAACGTGTCCTGCCCGTACGAGGAGTCGAAGTCGGCACCCAGCAGGGTGCCGACCGGCTGTGGCAGGAAGCTCGCGACACCGCCCCGGACCAGCAGCGGCGGCAGGTGTCCGGCCCGGACCCAGTTCAGCCGGCGGTCCCCCGGCTGGTAGCAGCCCATGACCATCGTCGCGGTGGCCCCCTGCTGCTCCCCGGCCGTGTGCAGCAGGAGGGTGTTGAGCAGGCGCAGCACGTCCGGCAGGGGAGATCCGGTGATGGTCATCCCCTTGGTGGTGAACCGCAGCTGGGCCATGGTCCCGACCGCGGGCAGACCGTGGCCGGCGACGTCCCCGACGACGAACAGTGCGCTCCGGTCGGGGAGTTCGATTGCCGAGTACCAGTCACCCCCCACGTTGACGCCCCGGTCGGCGGGGACGTAGGCGACGTCGACGCGCAGGCCCGCGAGCTCCAGCGACTGCTGCGCGACGGGGAGCAGCGTGTCCTGGAGCCGGGCGGCGAGGGCCCGTTCGGCCTTCAGCATGCCGCGCTGGACGAGGTTGGCCCGCTCGCTCTCGCGCAGGGCCAGCTCCGCGTCGCGCAGCGCGCTGAGGTCCTGGAAGAAGCCGTGCACCTCGACCGGACTGCCGTCCGCGTCCGTCTGGGCCTCCGCCACGATCCGCAGGTGCCGCACCCCGTGGTCGGTGCCGATCCGGAACGGATGGTCGATCGCCCCGCCGTCGGCCAGCAGCCGCTGCACCGCCGCCGCCAGCCTCGGCAGGTCCTCCGCCAGCAGGTGCAGGGGCAACTCCTCCAGCCTCATCGGGCCCAGCGACGGATCGCGGTCGAAGATCGCGTAGACCTGGTCGGACCACGTGATGGTGTCCGTCACCAGGTTCCAGCTCGCCCAGCCCAGGTTCCCCAGCCGCTGCAGTTCGGCCAGCCGGCGGGTCTCCCGCTCGCTCGTGTCGTGGCGGATCCACGACACCACCAGCCGCTCCCCCAGCCGGGCGGCCCGGACGGAGTACACGGACTGCTGCGGCACCCCGGCGGTGACCTCCTCGTAGACGAACGGTTCGCCCTCGTACACCGCCCCGGTGGTCAGGGTGTCCAGGTACCCCTCCCAGAGGGCGCTGCCCGCGACGGTCGGGTACGTCTCCAGGATCCGCCGCCCGATCAGCTCCTTGCCGCTGCGTCCCGCCACGTCCAGCGACTCGGGCGCGGCGGCATCGATCCGGTAGTCCTCGACCTCCCCCGACGGGGAGCGCAGCGGGGTCAGCAGCACCGCCGGTCCGGAGACGGCGTCCAGGACCGCCTGGACGGAGGCCACGTCCTCGTGCGGCAGGTAGGTCCCGTGCGGACCCCGGTCCTCGCGCAGCGGCACCCCGCAGAGCCGCACGGCCCTGCGCAACAGGGTCCGGGTACGGGCGTCGAAGGCTCCCGGGCGGGTGCGGAAGAACCCGACGACCGTCGTCACCGGCCCGATGGCGGGCACGGGCAGCCAGGCGCGGGAGGGCCACCGCTCGGGCGGGTCCCCGATCAGCAGGTACTGCTCGGCGTCCTGCTCCGGGTCCTCCAGCCACACGGCCTCCCCGGCCGCGATGGCCTCCAGCGCGGCGACGCCGCCGAGCGGGGGGATGTGCCTCCACTGCTCGGCCGTCGCCTCTCCGGCACCCGCCTGGCCCACCAGCTCCAGGCTGCCGGCCAAGGCCACGGTGTAGATCATCACCGCGTCCACGTCCTCCGGTCCGCCGAGTTCCGCGCGCAGCAGCTCCGCGACCTCGTCCGGGGTCCGGACCTCGGCCAGGCCCCGGGCCAGGTGGGCGAGGAGCTGCCGGCTGCCGGCCGGCCGCCCCGCCTCGACGAGGTACCCGCCCGAACGGAACGCCGAGACGTCGGTCTCCGGCGGCGCCGGGGCCGGTTCCGCCGCCCCGTCCCGCCCCCACGGGTGCGGGGAGGCGGGGCCGCGGCCCGCGCGGCCCAGCGTGATCCAGCATTCCTCCAGGAGGCTGCGCCGGTGCTCGGCGGCGCGGTCGGCCAGCAGCTGGTAGGCGGCGTCCGCCGAGACGTCGGCCCGGGCCATCACCACGCCCTTGGCCCGTTCGAGGACGGCCGTCATCGAGACGACGCCCTCGAGGTCCACCACCTCCGCGCGCAGCCTGGCGACGACCTTGGCCAGGGCCAGCACTTCGGGGGCCGCGGCGTCACCGGCGGCAGGAAGCACGGACTCGCCCTCCATAGATCGAGCATGCCACGCGGGCGGTGCCCTGGCCGCGAGCGACGGCCCGCGTCAGCGCGGAGCGCGCCGGCCGGTCCCGGGGGGCGGCCCGGTCCGGCACGAGTTTGTCCCGCACGAGGGTGGGCAGCCGCGCCCATACAGGCGAAAGGCCCCAGGACGGAGGCCCAGGATGTCCACAAGCACACTCATCGCAGTCATCGCCGCCGGGGTGGTCGTGGTGATCGCCCTCGCCGCGATCATGTGGCTGCTGGCCCGGCGGCGGCACCTGCGCGACCGCTTCGGGCCGGAATACGAGCGCACGGTCGAGGAGAAGGGCGGCGCCCTGGCCGCCGAGCGCGAGCTGCGGGCCCGGGAGGCCCGGCACGACCGGCTCGACATCAAAGAACTCCCTCCGGACCGCCGGCGCCAGTACACCGAGCAGTGGACCGCCGTCCAAGAGCACTTCGTGGACCGCCCGGCGGGCGCCGTCGGCGAGGCGGACGACCTGGTCTCCCGGCTGATGCGGGAGCGCGGGTACCCCACCGAGGGCTATCAGGGAGCGGTGCGCGACCTGTCGGTCGAGCACGGCCGCACGCTGGAGCACTACCGGGCGGCGCACGACGTCAAGACGCGGAGCGTGGACGGCCGGGCGACGACGGAGGAGCTGCGCGGCGCGATGGTGCACTACCGCGCCCTGTTCGACGAACTGCTCACGGATCAGAGGAGCCGATGACATGCAGACGCACGACGAGAACACGCGCGCCGGACACACCCCCCTGAGCACGGAGGACCTCGCGGGCACGGGCGTGGCGGACGGCCGCGGTGCGCCGGTCTACCCCGGCGAGGCGTCCCCGGACACCGGGACGGACGCCGGAACGGACGCCGGAACGGACGCCGGGGCCGAGCGCGGCGCAGGCCTGGCCGGTGAGGACAGCGGCGCAGGCCTGCCCCGCCGGGACGACGAGGGCCTGGCCGCCCAGGACGAGGAGCCCCTGGGGCGGGAGCCCGTGGAACCGGACGCCGGGGACGAGCAGCCGCTGCTCGCCGCCGAGGAAGCCGAGCGCTACCGCACGCAATGGGCCGAGATCCAGGGCCGCTTCGTCGACGACCCCAAGGACGCCGTCACGTCCGCGGACACCCTGGTGGCCGAGGTCATGCAGAACCTCGCCGGGACCTTCGCCGCGCACAAGCAGGACCTGGAAGGCCAGTGGCAGAGCGGGGACCGCGTACCCACCGAGGAGCTGCGGAGGGCGCTCCAGCACTACCGGTCGTTCTTCAACCGGCTGCTGAAGACCTGAGGACCTGGGGACCGCCCCGGGGGCGGCCCACCGGGCGCAGAACGGCGGGGAGCGCGGAAGCTTCGGCTTCCGCGCTCCCCGCCGTTCCGGACGCGGGTGGCGTGGGGGCTACTCCGAGGCGCAGCCGATGCATTCGACGTCGATCTGATCGGCGAGCTCGGTCAGGACGTCGGCGAGTTCGGACACCGTCTCCTCGTCGGCCGGCATCTCGCCCGTCTCGGTGGCGTGCAGCCAGTCCTCGGCCAGCTGCCGCAGCAGCGCGGTGACGTGGTCCGCGGGGATCAGCAGACCGCCGTCGTCCGCGGGAAACAGCGGTATCGAGACCTGGATCATGGGACTCCTCCCGGACGGCTCCTTACCGTCGGCTACCCGCGCTGGGCGAGGACAACCGTCAGCGGCCGCTCGGCCGTGGCCGGGCTCAGCCGCCGTCCGGGCCTTCGCCGGCCGCCAGGGCGGCCAGGACCCGGTCGGGGGTGAGGGGCAGTTCGCGGATGCGGCGGCCGGTCGCCCGGGCGAAGGCGTTGCCGATGGCGGCGGCCGCTCCCACCGTGCCGATCTCGCCGATCCCCTTGCTGCCCATCGGGTCGAGGTGCTTGTCGTGCTCGTCGACCCAGTGCGCCTCGATGTCGGGCACGTCCGCGTGCACCGGCACGTGGTACGAGGCCAGGTCCCGCGCGGTGAAGTCCCCGTGCACCGGGTCCAGCGGGGAGTGCTCGGTGAGCGCCATCCCCAGGCCCATCACCATGCCGCCGACGAACTGGGAGCGGGCCGTCAGCGGGTTGAGGATGCGGCCGGCCGCGAAGACGCCCAGCATGCGCAGCACCCGTACCTCGCCGGAGACCGGGTCGACCGACACCTCGGCGAACTGGGCGCCGAAGGCGTGCCGGGCGTACGGCGAGCGCTGTTTGACGGCCGCCGTGGTGTCGGCGGACGCGCACAGGCCGCCCTCGGGTACCTTCCCGTCGCGCCGCGCGAGTTTCAGCGCGAGGGCGCGGCAGGCCTCGTGCACCGCCCACCCCCAGGACCCGGTGCCGGACGAGCCGCCCGCCACCGACGCCGGGGGCAGGTCCGAGTGTCCGACCACGCTCGCCACCCGGTCGGCGGGCACGCCCAGCGCGTCCGCCGCCACCATGGCCAGGACGGTCCGCGCGCCGGTCCCGATGTCGGTGGCGGCCACCTCCACCCGGTAGCTGCCGTCCGGCAGGGCGTGCGCCAGGGCCTGGCAGGGGGCCAGGTACACCGGGTACGTGGACGCGGCCACGCCCGCACCGGTCAGCAGGCCGTCCCGGGTGCGCGGGCCGCGGGTGTCCGGCCAGCCGAAGCGCCGTGCTCCCTCGCGCAGGCAGGCGACCAGGCCGCGGCTGCTGTACGGGCGCCCGCTGTCCGGTTCGGCGTTGGGCTCGTTGCGCACGCGCAGCTCGACGGGGTCCACGCCCACGGCGTCGGCCAGTTCGTCCATCGCCGATTCCAGCGCGTACATGCCGGGCGTCTCCCCCGGTGCCCGCATCCACGAGGGGGTGGGCACGTCGAGCGGGACGACGCGGTGCGCGGTGAGCAGGCCGGGGGCCGCGTACATGACCCGGGAGGGTACGGCCGCCTGTTCGACGAACTCGCGGATGCGCGAGGTGTGGGTGGTGATCTCGTGCGCGAGGGCCGTGAGGGTGCCGTCGGGCCGCGCCCCCAGGCGCAGCCGGTGCAGGGTGGGGGCGCGGTGGCCCACGACGGCGGGCAGGTGGGCGCGGGGCAGCGCGAGCTTGACGGGCCGGCCGGTGTGCCGGGCCGCCATCACGGCGAGCACGACGTGCGGGCGGGGCGTGCCCTTGCAGCCGAAGCCGCCGCCCACGTGCTCCGAGTGCACGGTGACGCGCTCCTCGGCCAGGCCGAACAGTGAGGCGAGGACGGTGCGCACGAGCCCGGCCCCCTGGCTGGAGTCGTACACGGTCAGCCGTTCCCCGTCGGCGTCCCAGACGGCGGTGGCGGCGTGCGGCTCCATGGGGTGGTTGTGCAGCGGGGGCACCGCGTAGCGGAGGTCGAGGCGGACCGGGGCGGCCTCGTACGCGGCGAGCGCGTCGCCCCGCTCGCGGCGTGCCGGGTAGCCGCCGTTGACCTGCTCGGGCTCGTAGGCGCCGGGGTGGCCTTCGTGCAGACGGACGTCGGGGGCCGCGCCGGCGGTGTCGTACGTGACGGACACGGCCTCGGCGGCGGCGCGGGCGCGCTCGGGGGTGTCGGCGACGGCGAGGGCGACGTACCAGCCGTGGTGGGGTACCCGGTCGTCCTGGAGCAGCCGCAGCTCGCCGTCCTCGGTGGGTCCGAGCCGGGGCGCGTCGGCGGCGGTGAGGACGGCCGCGACCCCGGGCAGCGCCGCGGCGGCGGCCGTGTCCACGCGGACCGTCCGGCCGGCGGCCACGGTGGCCGGCACCGGCCAGGCGTACAGGCAGCCGGGCGGGGTGTGGTCGGCGGCGTAGCGGGCGGCGCCGGTGACCTTCAGCGCGGCTTCCCGCCGAGGGGCGGGCGAGCCGAGCGCGGGGGTGCCTTCCATGGTCCGTCTCCTCTTTCCTGTCGCTCCCCGCCCGGCCGGCGGGGCTCAGTCCCGCGCGGGCCCGGCGAGCCCGGCCAGTACGTGGCGGGCGAGGTTGCCGGCGAGGAGCACCTTGAAGGCGTTGTCGCGCAGCGGGCGGGCCGCCGCGAGTTCGGCGTCCACGGCCGCGCGGACGGCTTCGGCCGTGGGCCGCTCGCCCAGCAGGCGTTCCTCGGCCGCCCGGGCCCGCCAGGGCCGGTGCGCCAGCCCGCCGAAGGCGAGCGCGATCCGTGACACCAGGCCGTCCCGGGTCTCCAGGACCGCGGCCACCGAGGCGAGCGCGAAGGCGTACGAGGCCCGGTCGCGGGCCTTGCGGTACGCGCTGGGCGCGCCGAAGGCTCCGGGCGGCAGCAGGACCGCGGTGACGAGTTCGCCGTGCCGCAGGGTGGTGTCCTGGTCGGGCCGCTCTCCGGGCAGTCGCAGGAAGCCGTCGAGCGGCACCGTGCGGATGCCGTCGGCGCCGGTGACCTCCACCTCGGCGTCCAGTGCGCTCAGCGCCACCGCGAGGTCGGAGGGGTGGGTGGCGACGCAGAGCGGGGAGTGGCCGAGCACGGCGTGTTCGCGGTTGACGCCGTCGAGGGCCGCGCAGCCGCTGCCGGGGTCGCGTTTGTTGCAGGGCTTGGACACGTCCTGGAAGTAGCCGCACCGGGTGCGCTGGAGCAGGTTGCCGCCGGTGGTCGCGGCGTTGCGCAGCTGTCCCGAGGCGCCCGACAGCAGGGCCTGGGCGAGGACCGGGCAGCGGGCCCCGGCGAGGGGGTGTGCGGCGAGGTCGGTGCCGCGGACTCCGGCGCCGACGCGTACGCCGCCCGGGGCGGTGGCCTCGACCCCGGCGGGGAGCAGCCGGGCGACGTCCACGAGGGTGTCGGGGCGGGCGACGCCGAGCTTCATGAGGTCGACGAGGTTGGTGCCGCCGGCCAGGTAGGCGGAGCCGGGCCGGCCGCCGTGGGCCTCGGCCGCCTCGGCGAGGCTCGCGGGGCGGACGTAGCGGAAGGGCTTCACGTGATCACGTCCCGTACGGCGTCGACGATGCGCGGGTAGGCGCCGCAGCGGCACAGGTTGCCGCTGAGGCGCTCGGCGACGGCCTCGCGGGTCGCCTCCGCGCCGTCCGCCGCCAGTTCGGCGAGCATCCCGACGGCCGAGCAGAGCTGGCCGGGCGTGCAGAAGCCGCACTGGAGGGCGTCGCGGGCGACGAACGCCTCCTGGAGGGGGTGCGGGCGCCCGTCCTCGTCGGCGAGGCCCTCGACGGTGGTGACCTGTGCGCCGTCGTGGGCGACGGCGAGCAGCAGGCAGCTGTTGAGGCGCCGGCCGTCGACGAGGACGGTGCACGCCCCGCACTGGCCGTGGTCGCAGCCCTTCTTCGCGCCGGTGAGGTCCAGCCGCTCGCGGAGCGCGTCGAGCAGGGTCGTGCGGTGGTCCAGGTCGAGTGCGTGGCGTTCGCCGTTGACGTGGAGCGTGACCTGCGAGTGCGTGGCCTCCTGGCCGTCCATGACGAAGCGCCTGCCTCTCCTCGCGGTTCCCCCGTCCCCTGGCGTCTAACCGGCTGGGGGTGCGCCGCAACGCTTCGGCGTCCGGTTCCACCCGATCGGGTTCGGACGGCGGAACCTGGGCAGGCGCGGGACGAGGCTGTTGAAAGGAGTCCGCCATGGCTGAGAAGGCCAAGGGCAAGATGGAGCAGGCGAAGGGCAAGGCGAAGGAAACCCTCGGCAAGGTGTCCGGCAACGACCGGATGAAGGCCGAGGGCAAGGTCGACCAGGCCAAGGGCAAGGCTCAGGAAGCCGCGGGCAAGGCCGACCAGAGCGTGCGCGGAGTCGGCGACTCGCTGCGCGGCCGCCGCCACGGCACCTGACCCCTCACGCCCCGTACGAACGTGCCCCCCGGCCGGTCCCGGCCGGGGGGCACGCGCCACATCAGGAGGTGTCCCAGGTGTCGGCCATGGAGCTGGATCCGGGGGCCCGGACCGCGGCGGTGTCCCGTGATCGCCCGGGCGTCGAACGTGGGGCAGCGCCGGGAGACGTGTGACGAGCGCGCCGACCGGCTGTGGCTGGAGCTGATGCACGAGGTACGCGTCTCCCTGACCGCCGTCCAGCTGCTGCTGGCGTTCCTGCTCGCGGTGGCGTTCACGCGTTCGGGCACCTGGGCGGGACGGACCGGCTGCTCTACGTGGTGTGCGGGCTGTGCGGTGTCGGCGCCATGGCGGCGCTGACGGGGCCGGTGGCCCTGCACCGCCTGGTGACGGGGCTGAGGCTGAAGCCGGAGACGGTCGCCTGGGCGTCCCGGCTCGTCACGGCGGGCATGGCCCTGCTGCCGGCGATGACCTCCCTGGGCATCCTGGTGCTGCTGCGCCAGGTCACGGCCCCGGGCACGGCCCTGCTCCTCGACGCGGGGCTGGCTCTGTGGTGCGGGGTGTGCTGGCTGGTCCCGGCCGCCCTGCTGCGGCGCCGTCCCCGCCCGGACACCCGTCCGGCGGCGGTGCCCGAGGCCCGCCGCCGGACGGGTGTCCGGTGAGTCAGCCCCCGAGGGAGCCCCGGGCGACGTGTACGTGGATCGTCTTGCCCGCGGGCGGTCCGTGGTGGTGGCGGATCTCCACGTCGGTGGAGATCCGGTTGACCAGGTGCCAGCCCCAGCCGCCCTCGCCCTGCTGATCGGGCCGGCGGGCCAGCGGCTCCTCGCGGCTGCCGTCCGTGACCTCGATGTCGATCCCGTCGGAGCGCAGCCGCATGTCCAGCGTGCAGCGGCCGCCGGCGTGGCGGACGGCGTTGGTGACGAGTTCGCTGACCACCAGCAGGGCGGCGTCGAGGACCGGTGCCGGGAACGGGTGGCCGCCGCCGGCGGGCGGGTCGAGGAAGGCGCGGGCCGCATGACGGGCGTCGGCGGCGGCGCTCTCCCCGTGCAGGGGCAGGTGGAGCGTCGCCGGGTTCGGGTGGGCCGGATGCGGAGGCATGGAAATCGTCTCCCCGACGTGCCTCGTGTCGTGGTGCGTCGGCGCGTCAGTGGCCGAGGGCGCGTTTCAGCTCGGACTTGTCCATCTTCGAGCGGCCCTCGATGTTCCTCTGCTTGGCCTCGTTGTAGAGCTGCTCCTTGGTGGGGCCCTGCGAACCGCTGTGCGAGCGCTGCCCGCCCCGCTTGGAGGAGGAGGTGTCCTGGGTGGAGGAGCGGCTGGCGGTCTTCGACTCGCCGGAGCGGGCCCGTTCCTTGTTGACCGTCCGCGCCGCGATCTCCTTGGCGCGGTCCGTGCTCTCGCCGCGCTGTTCGGCGCTCTCCTTGATGTGCTCGTACTGGCGTTCTCGCTTGGGGCTGGATCCGCGGGGCATGGCCCCCTCCTCTTCGTGTCGGTATGCGTGGGCGGACCCGGCGGATCCGGGTCCACGCCGTTCGCCTGCCCGGGTGCGGACGGCTCATTCAGCCGCGCTCAGGCCCCCGGCCGTCCCAGCGCGACGGCCGCCACGGACAGGTCCGCGACCAGGCCCGCGAAGGCCGCCGCGCGGTCCCGGGACCGCAGCACCGCCGACGGGTGGACCGTGGCCAGCAGCCGCCCCGGCGCCGCGCCCTCCCCCGGGCCGGCCGGCGGGGGCATCGGCACGAGCTGGCCGCGGCTCTCGCCCACCCGGAACGAGGAGCCCAGCAGGGCCTTGCCGGCGGTGCCTCCCAGCAGCACCAGCACCTCGGGGGCGACCAGCCGCAGTTCCTCCAGGAGCCACGGCCGCTTGAAGTGCTTGACCACATTGGTCAGGTACGCGCCCTCGTCCCCGAGCCCGGCCTCGTCGAGGGCCTCGCGCAGCAGGCGGCCCGCCGGACCCACGAAGGGTTCACCCCGCAGGTCCTCCTGGTCGCCGGGCTGCCCGCCGACGAGCATCAGCCGCGCGCGGGCGGGGCCCGTGCCGAAGACGGTCTGGGTGGCGTTCCGGAAGAGGGGGCACCCCCGGCAGCCGGCGGCGGCCCGCTTCGGGTTCCGCAGGCCTCCCCCCCTCGGGGAGGCAGGGGCGGGCGTCGTACTCCTGTCCGGCGGCCCGGCTCCGGCGGCGGCCCTCACCCGTTCGGCCCCCTCGGGGCCCGCGGCCAGGATGCCCGTGTTCCTGCCCCGGCGAGGTGCCCTGCGTGTTCTGTCCGCCGCACGGGTCACAGTGCGCGACCATACGGACGCCGAGAGCAAGCAGCCCGCAGGTGGAGACACCGAGACAGGAAGAAGGACGGACGTGTCCGGCAGCGAAAGCGAGAACCCCGCAATCCCCTCCCCGGCCGCGACGCCGACCCGCCGCCCCATGACGAACCGGGACTGGTGGCCGAACCAGCTGGACCTGCAGGTTCTCCACCAGCACTCCCCCCGGGCGAACCCGATGGGCGAGGACTTCGACTACGCGAGGGAATTCACGGGCCTGGACGTCGAGGCCCTGAAGCGGGACGTCATCGAGGTCATGACGGCCTCGCAGGACTGGTGGCCCGCCGACTACGGCCACTACGGGCCGCTCTTCATCCGGATGAGCTGGCACGCGGCGGGCACGTACCGGATCGCCGACGGCCGCGGCGGCGGCGGTTCCGGCGCGCAGCGCTTCGCCCCCCTCAACAGCTGGCCGGACAACGCGAGCCTCGACAAGGCGCGCCGCCTGCTGTGGCCGGTCAAGCAGAAGTACGGCCGGAAGGTCTCCTGGGCGGACCTCCTCGTCTTCGCCGGGAACTGCGCCATGGAGTCCATGGGGTTCAGGACGTTCGGCTTCGGGTTCGGCCGGGAGGACATCTGGGAGCCGGAGGAGATCTTCTGGGGCTCCGAGGACACCTGGCTCGGCGACGAGCGCTACAGCGGCGACAGGGAGCTGACCGGCCCGTTCGGTGCCGTGCAGATGGGGCTGATCTACGTCAATCCGGAGGGGCCGAACGGAAACCCGGACCCCGTCGCCGCCGCCAGGGACATCCGGGAGACGTTCGGGCGCATGGCGATGAACGACGAGGAGACCGTCGCCCTGATCGTGGGCGGGCACACGTTCGGCAAGTGCCACGGCGCGGTCGATCCCGAATACGTCGGCCCCGAGCCCGAGGCCGCGCCCATCGAGCAGCAGGGGCTCGGCTGGACGAACTCGTCCGGTACCGGCGTGGGCGTCGACACGATCACCAGCGGCCTGGAGGGCGCCTGGACGACCGAGCCGACGAAGTGGGACAACGGCTACCTGGACAACCTGTTCCGCTACGACTGGGAGCTGACCCGCAGCCCGGCCGGCGCGCAGCAGTGGACGCCGACGGATCCCGCGGCCCGGGACACGGTGCCGGACGCGCACGACCCGGCGCGCCGGCACGCCCCGATGATGCTGACGACGGACCTCGCGCTGAAGGTGGACCCGGTCTACGGCCCGATCGCGAGGAGCTTCCACGAGGACCCGGCCAAGCTCGCGGACGCCTTCGCCCGTGCCTGGTACAAGCTGCTGCACCGCGACATGGGTCCCGTCTCGCGCTACCTCGGCCCGTGGATCCCCGAGCCGCAGCTGTGGCAGGACCCGGTCCCCGCCGTCGACCACGCGCTGGTCGGGGACGCCGAGATCGCCGACCTCAAGGCCCGGGTGCTCGGCTCGGGTCTGTCCGTCTCCCAGCTGGCCGCCACGGCCTGGGCCGCGGCCGCGTCCTTCCGCGGCACCGACATGCGGGGCGGCGCCAACGGCGGCCGGATCCGGCTCGCGCCGCAGAAGGACTGGGAGGCCAATGCCGGGGCCGAGGTGTCGGGGACGGTGGCGGCCCTCGACCGGATCCGGCAGGACTTCAACGCCGCGCAGAGCGGCGGGAAGAAGGTGTCCCTCGCCGACCTGATCGTCCTGGGCGGCTGCGCGGCCGTCGAGAAGGCGGCCAAGGACGCCGGGCACCCGGTGACGGTGCCGTTCGCGGCGGGGCGTACCGACGCCTCCCAGGAGCAGACCGACGTGGAGTCGTTCGCCGTGCTCGAACCCAGGGCGGACGGGTTCCGCAACTACCTCCGGGCGGGAGAGAAGCTGTCGCCGGAGACGCTCCTGCTGGACCGGGCCAACATGCTGACGCTGACCGCACCGGAGATGACGGTGCTGACGGGCGGCATGCGGGCGCTGGACGCCGGCTTCCGGGGCGCCCGGCACGGCGTCCTCACCGACCGGCCGCAGGCGCTGACCACCGACTTCTTCGTGAACCTGCTGGACATGGCGACGGAGTGGACGGCCTCGGCCACGGACGAGAACGTGTTCGAGGGGCGGGACCGCGCCACGGGCAAGGTCAGGTGGACGGCGACGGCGGTCGACCTCGTCTTCGGCTCGCACTCCCAGCTGCGGGCCCTGTGCGAGGTGTACGCGTCACAGGACGCGGGCGAGAAGTTCGTGCGCGACTTCGTGGCGGCGTGGGACAAGGTGATGACCCTGGACCGCTTCGACCTCGCGTGACCCGGCCCGGCCGGCCCCCCGCGGGCCGGCCGGTGGGCACGCCCCCGGCGGGCGGCGCATCCTGGGAGGAGGACCCCGCGTGCCTTACCGAACCCCTTGGGGGACGTCATGGAACTGGGTTTCCTCAAACCGCTCTTCTCCCGCCCCGGCCCCTGGGCCTCCGTGTACGAGGAAGGCAGCCGCGCGACGGAGGACGCGCAGCGGATCCGGGCCCTGCGGGAGCGGGCCGTCGCCGCACAGCTGATCGACGCGGGCGCCGACGCCTACACCGTCCGGGCCGTGGTGAACCGGCTCCTCGGGGAGCCGGTCAGCGGGGCGCCGCCCGGCCGGGCGCTGTTCGCCTCGGGCGCCGAGGTCCTGCTGGACGTGCCGCTGGCGAAGGCGCCGGCGGCCACCGAGGCGACCTGGACCGTGCTGCCGCACATCGCCCCGTTGGCCGGGCTGCGCGGGGAGGAGCCGGCCTGCCTGGTGGCGTACCTCGACCGCGCGGGCGCCGATCTGGAACTGCGCGAGGGCACCCGCCGTACGGCCCTGGGCCGGGTGCGGGGCAGCGGGGAGCAGGACCGGGGGCACCGGGGCGTACCGACGGACCGGTACGAGTGGCACTACCGGAACCGGGCCGAGAACGCCTGGCACGAGACGGCCGGGGCCGTCGCCGCCGAGCTGTCCCGGCAGTGGCACGGGAGCGGCGCCGGGCTGCTGGTGCTGGCCGGCGACGCCCGGGAGCGGCGGGCCGTCCACGGCCGGCTGCCGGAACCGATGCGGGCGGTGGCCGTCGAGGCAGATGGCGGCGGGCGCTCGCCGGGCGCCTCCCGCGAGGTCCTCGAACGGGAGATCGCGCGGGTGCGCGAGGGCTTCGCGCGCGAGCGGCTGGAAGCCGCCCTGGAACGGTTCCGCGCGGGCCGGGGCCGGCCCGGCGAGCACCGGGAGTCCACCGTGGACACCGGACCGGGCCAGGCCGCCGAGGGCATGCCGGCGGTGGTGGACGCGGTCCGCAGCCACCAGGTGGCGACGCTGCTGCTCGGGCCGGAGGGCTCCGACGCGGGGCGGGAGGTGTGGATCGGGCCCGGCGTGGACGAGGTCGCGGTGCAGCGCGGCCAGGCCCGGGCGATGGGCGTCGGCAAGCCGGTACGGGCCCGCGCGGACGACGCGCTGCTGCGCTCCGCGGCGGCGGCCGGCTGCGAGGTCCTCGTCGTCCCGGCGGGCATGCCGGGACCGGCGGGCGGGGTGGGGGCGGTGCTGCGCTGGACGGTGTGACGACCGCGGGGGCCACCCGCCGCCGGCCGGCAGCGGGTGGCCCTGTGGTGTGTGGTCGGCTCGGGTCGGGGGCTAGGGGGCCATCTCGTAGGCCCCGGACAGCGCCTCGACGCGCTGCCAGATCCGCGCCGCGCGGGCCTCGTCGACGACCGGACGGCGTACGGCGCCCAGCGCCCAGGCCTGCTGCGCTTCGGTGGCGGAGTCCTTGCCGTGCAGTTCGACGGCGTGGCCGGAGAAGTCGCGGACGAGGACGGAGAACAGCTCGTCGAGGACGTCCGGGTCCAGGTCCGTCAGGCGGGCCTGTTCCAGGATCAGCTGGGCGTGCACGACCAGGGCGAAGAGCTGGCCGACGGAGAGGAGGAAGTCGAGGTCGCGGCTCTGCTCCTCGTCGGGGGCGGTGGTGGCGACGAACTCGCACAGGGCGTCGGCCTGTTCGCGGAACCGGGCCACGTTCGCCACGTCGGCGTACGCGTCGAAGGCGGGCCGCCAGTCGTGGAAGCGTACGGAGCCCAGGCCGCGGGCCGGGCCCTGCCGGAAGAGGAAGTCGTCGTCGGCCGCGTCGAGGCGGGTGGGCACGGCCGGGTAGTCGACCGGCTCCAGCAGGTGGTTGCGCATGAACTTGAGGATCAGCGCGAGGTTGACGTGGACGGTGCCCTCGAGCTTGGGCAGGCTGCGGATCTCGACCGCCGCCTCGGCGAAGTAGGTGTCCTTCTCGAAGCCCTTGGCCGCGATGACATCCCACATGAGGTCGATGACCTTCTCGCCCTCGGTGGTCACCTTCATCTTCGTCATCGGGTTGAAGAGGAGGTAGCGGCGGTCGTCGGGGCCGGCGGAGCGGAAGTAGTCGACGGCGCGGTCACTGAACAGCTTCATGCCGACGAGGCGGACGTAGGCGTCGGCCAGTTCGCGCCGCACGTGCGGGAAGGCGGTGACAGGGCGGCCGTAGAGGATGCGGTTCTGGGCGTGGGTGACGGCCTCGTACATCGCGTGCTCGCAGATGCCGATGGAGGCGGTGCAGAGGTTGAACTTGCCGACGTTGACGGTGTTGAGGGCGGCGTCGAAGGCGGCGCGTCCGGTGTGCAGGACGTCGGCGGCGGCCACCGGGTAGTCCTCCAGGCGGAACTCGCTGACGTACTTGGAGGAGTCGACGACGTTGCGCACCAGGTGGTAGGCCGGGTGGCGGCTGTCGGCGGCGAAGAAGACGTACCCGTCCGGGCCCTCGACGTCGGTGCGGCGGCCGAAGACGGAGACCAGGCCGGCGGCGTTGCCGTTGCCGATGTAGTACTTGGAGCCGCTCGCGCGGAAGCCGCCGTCGGCGGACGGCTCCAGCAGCATGTCGGTGGAGTAGATGTCGGCGCCGTGGGTCCGCTCGGACAGGCCGAACGCGAACACCTCTCCCTGGGTGAGGAGTTCGGCGGCGCGGGCGCGGGCGTCGGCGTTCTGGCTCTGCCAGACCGGGCCGAGGCCGAGGATGGTGACCTGCCAGGCGTACCAGTAGTCCAGGCCGTAGAAGCCGAGGATCTCGTTGAGGGCGGCGATCCGGGCGGTGTCCCAGCGCTGGTCCTCCCGTCCGGCGGCGGATGCCGGGGTCAGGAAGGTGGCGAACAGGCCCTCCTTGGCGGCGAAGGCGAGGAACTCCCCGAGCCAGGCGCGGGAGCGGTAGTCCTCGATCAGCTTGCGCTTGCCGCGCTCCTCGAACCAGTCGACGGTGGCGCGCAGCAGGCGGCGGGTCTCGGGGTCGAAGTGCGCGGGGTCGTAGGTGCGCGGGTTGAAGAGCAGGGCGTCGGCCATGAGGGGTCGCCTTCCGTGGTGTGGATGGTGGGTGCCGCGTGTGTCAGGCGCCGAGGCGGCGGAGGGTGGCGAGGACGTCGTCGAGCCAGGCGATCGTCATCCGCTCGTAGGCGATGCCGCCGCGCAGTACGGCGTGCTGGAGCTCCTGCCCGGCGTCGAGCGGGGCGGGGGCCTCGGGGCCGGTGAAGTCGCGCAGCTCCCCGGCGAGGTAGTGCGCGAGCCGTTCACCGTGCACCCGGTGGTGCCGTTCGACCTCGCGGATCAGCGCGGCCGGGTCGTCGAAGGCGGCCCCGCGGATCTTGACGGCGAGGTCGTGGCGCATGCTCTCGGGCTCGATCGGCTCGTGCAGCCAGCGCGAGAGCGCCGCCCGGCCGGGCCCGGCGACGGAGTACTCCTTCTTGTCCGGCCGCCCCTGCTGCGCCACCGCGCGGGCGGTGAGCAGCCCGTCGCGCTCCATACGGCCCAGGACGCGGTAGATCTGCTGGTGGGTGGCGGTCCAGAAGTAGCCGATGGACCGGTCGAACCGGCGGGCCAGTTCGTATCCGGAGCCGGGCATCTCCAGCAGGGAGACGAGGATCGCGTGGTCGAGCGCCATGCCCCCGATCCTCTTATGCAACTCGTTGCATAGACAAGTCCCGGGCCCCGGGTGAGACGCGGCTCACCCGCCGGCGCGAGGGCCTGGACCCCGAGCGGCTCGCCCGGCGGGCGGTCCCGCCGCGGTCCGGGAGCTGATGGTGCACCGGATCGAGGAGTACGCCCGCCACTGCGGGCACGCCGACCTGCTGCGCGAGTGCGTGGACGGCCGGGTCGGCCAGTAGTCAGCGGGCCCGCGCGGCCAGGGAGTTCAGCAGGGCCGCGCCCCGCTCCGCGTCCCCGACGCTGACGGCGAAGTCGGCGCCCCTGCGGGGGTGGACGACCAGGCACTCGCCCGCCCGGAGCATCACCGTCGTCCCCTTGCCGCCGAGCCGGTACCCCCAGCCGCCCACCTGGGCGGGGGTCCGGTGCTCCGCGTACGCCGACTCGATGTCCTCGGCCCGCCAGCGGCGGACCGGCAGGCCCAACGGGCCGAAGGCCACTTCGAGGCCCCGGTCGCTGACGCGCACCCGTACGGAGGAGCAGGCCAGGACGGCGAGCGACGCGAACGCCAGGGGGGCCATGAGCGCCCACGGCGGGGCGACCAGGCCCGCGACGGCCGCCAGGGCGGCGGCGAGCGCGCCCGCCCCGGTCAGGGCCGCGAGGGCCAGCAGCCAGGGGTTCGCCGTGCGGGAGAGCCATACGAGGGTCTCGCCGGCCGGTATCTCCATGCCCGGCGCACCACCCGCCGGCCGGGCCGCCGGGGTGGAACCGTTCCGGGTCGCCGCCCGGGCGGCAAGGCCCGCGACCGCGGCCGCCACCGTGGCCGTCACGGCCACCGCGAGGTTCACCGAGCCCGCCCGGTGCCAGTCCGTGCGGTCCAGGTTCGCCCGGACCACCCCGGCCTGCGCGCCGACGAGGAAGACGGCCCCCGCCGCCAGCGTGGCGTGCGCCGCCGCGCTCCCGCGCGGGCGGACGAGGCCGAGGGCGAGGACGGCGAGGGCCACCCAGACGAGGGCCGGCAGGACCGCCGCGGCCCACAGCGGCATCGAGCCGTCCGGGCCGCCCGAGTCCCCGCTCCAGTGGGTCGCGAGCCGGTCCGGCAGCCGGCCGCTCGCCGCCCAGGGCAGGGCGACGAGCACAGCGGACGGCCCCGCCACCCACATCGCGCCGCTCCCCCACCGGCCCCTCCCGTTCACACCCTTCACGGCAACCCCCTGATCATTTCGATGAGATCGCTCCTGCTGTACCCGGAGTGCGCGGCCTCCGCGACGAGTTCGCGCACCCGGTCGAGCAGCGCCGACCGCAGGTCCGCCCCGGCGGCCACGCTCACGCCCCGCCCGCGCCGGAACTCCAGCACGCCCTCGTCGCGCAGGGCCCGCAGGCCGCGCAGGACCGTGTTGGTGTTGACCCCCAACGCCAGGGACAGGTCCCGTGCGGAGGGCAGGCGGTCCCCCGGGCCGCACTCGCCGTCGGCGATGGCGCGCCGGACCGCGCCGGCCACCTGCTCGTGCAGCGGCCGGCCGTCCGCGGTGTTCAGTCTCAGCAGCATGGTGCCATTGACAGTAGCACCATTGGCTTCAAACACTCTGGCCGCCGGGTCCCCGGCCGCGTCAGAATGCCGGCATGACGAAACCCCCCGCCGCCCCCTGCGCCCCCTCGGGCCCCTCCGTCCGCGTCGAACGCGACGGGCCCGTGACGACCGTGGTGCTGTCGCGGCCCGGCGCCCGCAACGCCGTGGACGGGCCGACCGCCACCCTGCTGGCCGACGCGTTCCGGGCGTTCGAGGCCGACGAGGGTGCCTCGGTCGCGGTGCTGTGGGGCGAGGGCGGGACGTTCTGCGCGGGCGCCGACCTCAAGGCCGTCGGCACCGGCCGCGGGAACCGGGTGGCGCCCGACGGCGACGGCCCGATGGGACCGACGCGGCTGCGGCTGACCAAGCCGGTCATCGCGGCCGTCGCCGGACACGCCGTCGCCGGAGGCCTGGAACTCGCCCTGTGGTGCGACCTGCGCGTGGCGGAGGAGGACGCGGTCTTCGGGGTGTTCTGCCGGCGCTGGGGGGTGCCGCTGATCGACGGGGGCACGGTCCGGCTGCCGCGGCTGATCGGCGAGAGCCGGGCGATGGACCTCATCCTGACGGGCCGCCCGGTGCCCGCGGCCGAGGCCTACGCGATGGGGCTCGCCAACCGCCTCGTACCGTCGGGGCGGTCCCGGGAGGCGGCGCAGGAACTGGCCCGGGAGATCGCCGCGTTCCCCCAGCTGTGCCTGCGCCACGACCGGCTGTCCGTACGGGAGCAGCACGGCCTGCCCGAGCCCGAGGCGCTGGCGGCCGAACTGCGGCACGGCATGGTCCCGCTGGAGGCGGGCGAGACCGGCGCGGGGGCGGCGCGCTTCGCGTCCGGGGCGGGCCGGCACGGCTCCTTCACCGGCTGACCCCGGACCCCAGGCGCACGGCGGTCTCCGCCAGGAGGGCGTGGACGAAGGCCCGCGGGCCGGCGGAGGTCACTCCCTGCCTCCCCCGCCGCTGCCGGGCAGGAACTCCTGGACCTTGGCCTTCAGTCCCTGGCGCAGGACGGCGCCACGGTCGCTGTCGCCGTGCAGGACGGCGCCGGCGGTGGCCTTGATCTGGTCCCAGGTGGCGTGCGGCGGGATGGGCGGCACGGCGGGGTCGGTGCGGAAGTCGATGACGTACGGGCGGTCCGCGGCCAGCGCCCGCCGCCAGGCCGGCACCACGTCCTCGGGCTTCTCCACCCGCTCCCCGCCGAGGCCGAAGTGGGCGGCGACGGCGGCGTAGGGGACGTCCGGGAGCGACTGCGAGGCTTCGAACTGCGGGGCGCCCTGCATGGCCCGCATCTCCCAGGTGACCTGGTTGAGGTCCCGGTTGTTGAGGACCGCGACGACGAGGCGGGGGTCGCTCCACTCCCGGTGGTACTTGGCGGCGGTGATGAGTTCCGCGAGCCCGTTCATCTGCATCGCGCCGTCGCCGACGAGGGCGATGGCCGGGCGGCCGGGGTGGGCGAACTTCGCGCCGATCGCGTACGGCACCCCGGGGCCCATCGTGGCGAGGGTGCCGGACAGCGAGCCGCGCATGCCGTCGCGGAACCGCAGGTGGCGCGCGTACCAGTTGGCGGCGGAACCGGAGTCCGCGGTGAGCATCGCGTCGCCGGGCAGCAGTCCGTCCAGCGCGTGGACCACGTACTCGGGGTTGACCGGGTCCGCGGGGACCCGTGCGCGCCGCTCCATGACCTCCCACCAGCGTTCGGCGCCCTGCCGGATCGACTCGCGCCAGGCTCCGTCGGTGCGCCGCTCCAGCAGCGGGACGAGCCGGCGCAGGGTCTCGGCGGCGTCGCCGACGAGGTTGAGCTCGAAGGGGTAGCGCAGGCCCACCAGGGCGGGTTCGATGTCGATCTGCACGGCGCGGGCCTGGCCGAACTCCGGCAGGAACTGCGTGTAGGGGAAGCTGGAGCCGATCACGAGCAGGGTGTCGCAGTCGCGCATCATCTCGTACGAGGGCCGGGTGCCGAGCAGTCCGATGGAGCCGGTGACGTACGGCAGGGTGTCGGGCAGCGCGTCCTTGCCGAGCAGCGCCTTGGCCACGCCGGCGCCGAGCCGGCCGGCGACCTCCTCGACCTCGGCGCGGGCGTTGCGCGCGCCCTGTCCGATGAGGATCGCGGGCCTCTCCCCGGCGTTGAGGATCTCGGCCGCCCGGGCTACGGCCTCGTCGGAGGGAACGGGGGCGTAGGTGCCGGTGCCCAGGCTGGAGGGCACCTGCTTGAACTCGTGGGCGGGGGGCGTGTATTCGAGTTCCTGCACGTCGGCGGGGATGATCAGCGCGGTGGGCGCCCGCCGGGCGGCGGCGATGCGCATGGCCCGGTCCAGGACGTTGGGCAGCTGTTCGGGGACGGTGACCATCTCGCAGAAGTCGGAGGCCACGTCCTTGTAGAGGGACAGCAGGTCGACTTCCTGCTGGTAGGCGCCGCCCATGGCGCTGCGGTCCGTCTGCCCGACGATCGCCACCACCGGCACGTGGTCGAGCTTCGCGTCGTACAGGCCGTTCAGGAGGTGGATGGCGCCGGGGCCGGAGGTGGCCGCGCAGACCCCGGTGCGGCCGGAGAACTTGGCGTAGCCGACGGCCTGGAAGGCGGACATCTCCTCGTGGCGGGCCTGGATGAAGCGCGGCCGGTCCCCGGCCCTCCCCCAGGCGGCGAGGATGCCGTTGATGCCGTCCCCGGGGTAGGCGAAGACGTGCTCGACACCCCATTCCCGCAAGCGCCGCAACAAGTGGTCGGCGACCTTCATCGTGCTGCTCCCTCCACGTCGGGTTCGCCCCCCGTCGACCGGCGCCTGCCCGCGACAACCTGGCCCATTCGTGCCGTGGACGGCCCGGGCCGGGTCTTTGCCGGCCTTTGCGCCGCCTTACGGCCATACGGGCGGGCCCGGCGTGTGACGCCCGCCGCTCCGGCCCGCCACCCGTAGGTTTCGCAGCACGGACGCCCCCGCGGGGGCGCGGAACGTGTGCGGGAGTGGGTGACCGGCGATGACCGGGAAGCGGACGATCACGGTGTTCGGCGCGACCGGGCAGCAGGGGGGTGCCCTGGCCCGGTCCGTCCTGGAGGACCGGGACGGCGACTTCGCCGTACGCGCCGTTACGCGCCACCCGGACTCGGACCGGGCGCGGGAGCTGGAGCGGCTCGGGGCGGAGGTGGTGGCGGCCGACCTGGACGACGAGGCGAGCCTGGGGCCCGCGCTCGAAGGGGCGTACGGGGCGTACCTGGTGACCAACTTCTGGGAGGACATGGACGCCGCGCACGAGAAGCGGCAGGCGGCGGCCCTGGCCCGGGCGGCCGGCCACGCGGGCGTGCAGCACGCGATCTGGTCCACCCTGGAGGACACCCGCCACTGCATCCCGGTCGACGACGCCCGGATGCCGACGCTCCAGGGGCAGTACAAGGTGCCGCACTTCGACGGCAAGGCGGAGGCGGACCAGTACTTCCTCGACGCGGGCGTGCCCGTCACCTTCCTGCGGACCACGTTCTACTGGGAGAACCTGCTGGGCGCCTTCGCGCCGCAGCGGGCGCAGGACGGCAGCCTGGAGCTGGTCTTCCCGATGGGCGAGAAGCGGCTCTCCGGCATCGCCGTCGACGACATCGGCAAGACCGCGCACGCCGTCTTCAAGGGCGGCGCGGACTTCGTCGCCGCCACCATCAGCATCGCGGGCGAACACCTGCGGCTCGCGGACATGGCCGCGGCCATGACCGAGTCCCTGGGCCGGCCGGTCCACTACCGGCCCCTGACCCCGGACGCCTTCCGGGCGCTCGGCTTCCCCGGTGCCGAAGAGGCCGGCAACATGTTCCAGTTCTACGCGGACTGCGAGGCCTCCTTCACCGGCGCCCGGGACCTGGACGCCGTCCGCCGCATCAACCCGGCCCTCCAGGACTTCGCCACCTGGCTGGCCGCCCACCACGACCGGTTCTGACCGTGCCGCCCGCCCTGCCGGGGGGTTTGCGGCCCTCGCGGCGGGACAGGCGCGGGGCATGGCACCACACCCCCGGCACACCCCCCGTACCGTGGTCGTCACCGGCGCCAGCGCCGGCATCGGGCGGGCCTGCGCCCTCGCGTTCGCCGCGCGCGGCGACCGGCTCGCCCTGATCGCCCGGGGCCGCGCCGGGCTGCGGGCGGCCGGGCGGGAGGCCGAGCCGGCCGGAGCGGCCAAGGTGATCACCCTGGAGGCCGACGTAGCGGACCCGGACGCCGTCGAGACGGCGGCCGGACGGGCGGAGGCGGAACTGGGGCCCGTCGACGTCTGGGTCAACGACGCCTTCACCTCGGTGTTCGCGCCGTTCACGGAGATCACCCCGGAGGAGTTCCGGCGGGTGACCGAGGTGACCTACCTCGGCTACGTGTACGCCACGCGCGCGGCGCTCAAGCGGATGCTGCCCCGCGACCGGGGGACGGTCGTACAGGTCGGCTCCGCCATCGCCTACCGGGGGATCCCGCTGCAGAGCGCCTACAGCGGGGCCAAGCACGCGCTGCAGGGCTGGCACGAGGCGCTGCGCTGCGAGCTGCCGGCCTCCGGGACGCGGGTGCGCACGACGATGGTGCAGATGCCCGCGGTGAACACGCCGCAGTCCGACCGGGTCCGTTCGCGGCTGCCGATGCGCGCGCAGCCGGTACCGCCGGTCTACCAGCCGGAGGTCGCGGCCCGGGCGGTGCTCTTCGCGGCCGACCATCCGCGGCGGCGCGAGTACTGGGTGGGCGGCAGCACGGCCGCCACCCTGATCGCGAACGCGCTGGCGCCCGGTCTGCTGGACCGCTACCTGGCGCGGACCGGCCTGTCCGCGCAGCAGACCGGTGAACGCCGCCGGTCCGACTCCCCCGGCAACCTGTTCGTTCCGCTCGACGCGGAGCGCGACTTCGGCGCGCACGGGCGTTTCGACGGGAAGGCCCGTGCCCGCAGCGCGCAGCAGTGGGCCGCCCACCGGATGGGGGCCCTGTCCTCGGGCGTGGCCCGGGCCTGGCGGCGCCGCGCGGTTTGTGCCCCGGCCACGGGGGAACGCGCCGACCGAGCGGCAGCGCACTCCCCTCCCCCGCAGGTGCCGGGCCGGTGACGGCACCGGGCCCGGTGCGCGGGGCCGCAGCGGAAGGAAGGCGAGCACCATGGGCTGGGCTTCGTGGACGACCCGATCCGTCGTCGCGGGACGGGGCGGCGTACGGACGACGGGAGCGGGCGTGCTGACCGGCGAGCTGGAGGTCCGCACCGACTGGTCCGACGGCCTCGCGTACGTGGCCGTCCGCCCGCGCGGCGGTTCCGCCTGGCACACGGTGGCGGGAAGTCCGGTCCCGTGCCCGAACGGGTACGCCAGCAGGCGCCTGCACGACAGCTTCCTGGACTCGGTCCGCGGGCGGGGCGCCACCACCCTGGCGGACGTCCGGCCGCCCGTCGGAGCCGGCCGCGCCCGGGAGCGTGCCGCAGGCCGGCCCGTCCTGAGCGAAACCTGACAAAACGCGGCCCCGACGTCAGCGAGCCTCTTACCCGCTCCGCCCGGCTCCGCGCCAGGATGGGGCCCCGCGGGCCGTCGTCCGCGCGGGTGAGGGAAAGGGGAACGTATTGATCACCATGGACGTCGAGTACCGCGGCACCACCGTCCTGGTCAGCGCCGGAGGAGAGCTCGACGAGGAGTCGGGCCGGGTCCTGCGGCAGGCGCTGGAGCACGTCACTCCCGGCGAGCGGGTCCTCATGGTCGATCTGCACGGGGTCCCGGTCATGACCGCGGGCGGTCTGCTGCACCTCCTGGACCTGCACCGGCGCGCGGAGGACCGGGGCCTGAGGGTCCTGGTCGTCGGCTGGCAGCCACGTCCCCGGGAGCTGAT
Source organism: Streptomyces racemochromogenes (assembly GCF_039535215.1). GTDB lineage: Bacteria > Actinomycetota > Actinomycetes > Streptomycetales > Streptomycetaceae > Streptomyces > Streptomyces racemochromogenes. The sequence continues at coordinate 6,923,652 of NZ_BAAAWT010000001.1, read as the reverse complement.
GGCGCGGATCGCGGGCCTGCCCGGCCCCGCGTCGGCCACCGCCGACCGGTACGCGATGCCGGGCTTTCGCCGGCTGCTCGCGGAACGCGCGCAGCCCGCGCGCGCGTTCACGGATTCCGGCCCGGGCCGGGTGCCGGCCGGCGGGTGAACCGTCCCCGGCCGGCCCGCGCGGCCGCCGGGTGAGGGGCGGCCGGCGGCCGTTCGCATCGTGGCCGCCCTGCGTTCCACATACTGGGCGCCGTAGTGGCGGATCTTGCCGCCCTTCCGTGGAAACAGCAGGTCAGAGCCGTACGCATGCGGTGTCAGGTGGCGCAATACTGCGGCAACACCACCCGGGGGGCTCTCCCGGTACGTTCCTTGCCATGCCAGCCGAACCCGCCCCCGCCGCCCGCCCGGTCGCCGCCGCGCGCCGTCGACGGCTGCGTGCGGACCAGGCCCGGCAGCTCGCCGACCTGCTGCGCCACCAGATCCTGGCGGGCGGCTTCCCGGGCGGGGTGCTGCCCCTGGAGGACGTCATCGCCGCCGACTACCGGGCCAGCCGCAACACCGTCCGCCAAGCCCTGGACCTGCTGCGCGGCGAGCAGCTGGTCGCCCGGCAGCCCGGGGTGGGCACGGTGGTGGTGTGCGAGAAGTACCCGCACGGACTGGACCGCCTCCAGGGCCTGGCCGAGACCCTGCACGAGCACGGCCGGGTCACCAACGAGGTCCGTACCGTCGGGCCCGTGACCGCCCCCGGCCCGGTCGCCCACCGGCTGGGCCTGCCCGAGCACACCGACGTGCTCTGTATCGAGCGGCTGCGCCGGCTGAACGGACTGCCGCTGTCCCTGGACCTGTCCTACCTGCCCATGGACGTGGGCGGTGAGCTGCTCGGCTGCGACCTGGAGAACACGGACGTGTTCCGGCTCCTGGAGGCGCTGACCGGCGGCCCGCTGGGCCACGCGGAGATCACGCTGGAGGCCGTCAACGCCGACGCGCACTCCGCCGCCGTGCTCCAGGCTCCGCGCGGGACCGCCGTGCTGATGCTGGAGCGGCTGACGTGCCTGCCCGACGGGCGGCCGGTGGACCTGGAGTTCATCCGCTTCCGCGGTGACCGCATCACCATGAGCGGCGTGCTGCGCCGCTCCCTCTGAGCACCTCCCCCTTCCGCCCCTCCCCCGTTCCCCGCCTGCGCGCGGGCCCTTGGAGAAGCCATGCCCCTCGTCCCCCAGCGCGGCGACGTGCCCGTGACCATCGACGAGTCCAAGTGCATCGACGGCTGCACGCTCTGCGTCGACATGTGTCCGCTCGACTCGCTCGCGATCCGCGAGGACAACGGCAAGGCGTACATGCACGTCGACGAGTGCTGGTACTGCGGCCCGTGCGCGGCACGCTGTCCCACCGGCGCGGTCACCGTCAACATGCCCTACCTGCTCCGATGAAAGGCCCGGCCCCGATGAGCCGCAGATCCCTCCGCAGATCCCTGCGCACCGCCGTCCCGCTCTCCCTGCTCCTCCCCCTGGCCGCCGCCTGCGGCGGCGCCGACGGGGGCGGTGGCGGCGCGGCGGGCGGCAGCCCGTCGAAGACGGTCACCGTGACCGTCGGCTACCAGTCCAAGACCATCAACACGGTCACCGCCGGCACCCTGCTGCGCTCCCTCGGCTACTTCGAGGAGGAGCTGGCGGCCCGCGGGAAGAAGGAGGGGGTGGCGTACAGGGTCGACTGGCAGGACTACGCGACGGGCGCCCCCATCACCGCGCAGATGACGGCCGGCAAGATCGACATCGGTTCGATGGGCGACTTCCCGCTGCTCCTCAACGCCGTCCGGGGCAAGGAGCTGAAGCAGCCGACCTCGCTGGTCTCCGTCACCGGCTACAACCTGCGCGGCGGCCTCAACACCGTGGTGACCGCCCCGGACTCGAAGCTGGAGTCGCTGGCCGACCTGCGCGGCAAGAAGGTGTCCACGAGCGTGGGATCGGCCGCCGACGGGACCCTCGTACGGGCCCTCCAGCGCGCCGGGATCGACCCCGACAAGGGCGTCCAGAAGCTCAACCAGCAGCCCAGCGTGGGCGCTTCGGCCCTCCAGGCCGGCAGCGCGGACGCCCTCTCCCAGTTCGTGGCCTGGCCGGGCCAGCTGGCCTTCGAGGGCCGGGCGAAAGCCCTGTACGACGGGGCCGAGCTGAACCTGCCCACCTTTCACGGGGTCACCGTCCGGCAGAGGTTCGCCGGTGAACGGCCGGGCGTCGTCGACGACTTCCTCAAAGCGCAGCGCCGCGCGACCGACTACCTGCGCGAGCGGCCGGTGGCGGCCGCCGAGTCGGTCGCCAAGGAGACCGGGCTGCCGGCCGAGGTGGTCTACCTCTACAACGGTGCGAACGGCATCGCCACCTTCGACCCGGAGCTCCGCCCCGAGCTGATCGCCGCGTTGAAGGAGGACGTGCCGGTGCTCAAGGGCGCCGGGCTGGTGGGCGACGTCGACGTCGACGCCTTCGTCGACCCGGCGCCGCTGAAGCGGGCTGTTCAGGGGCCCGGGTACCCGAAGGCGGGCGCCGCGAGGTCCGAGCTGTGGCTCAGGGGCCAGGCCACCACCGCCTCCTTCGACAGCCCCAAGGAGCTGCTGAAGGCCGCCAAGGGGGCCGACGTACGGGCCGCGTACGTACCGGACGCGGTGACCGGCACCCTGTGGTTCGCCGACAAGGCGGTGTGGGTCGCGGACGGCGCCGAGCCGCGCGCCTTCGTCACCGCGGCCGGCGCCACGGCGTACGTCGGGCAGCACCCGGGCGCCCGCGTCATCGGCTACCAGGACGCCGTGGGCCTGGCCTCATGAGCCCGGGCCGCTGGCTGCTGCGGGGGGCCTCGCTGGCCGCGGCCCTCGGGCTGTGGCAGCTGCTGACCTCGCTGGACGTGAACCTGTGGCTGCGCTTCGAGCAGTTCCCGACGGTCGGCGAGGTGGCCTCCGCCTTCGCCGACCGGGTCGGCACCGGAGCGTACTGGCAGGACCTGGGGCACAGCCTGCGCCGGATCGGGGTGGGCTTCGTGCTGGCCGCCGTGCTCGGGGTGGCGGTCGGCACGGCCGTGGCCCGCTCCCGGTGGGCGGCCGACCTGCTGGGCCCGCTGGTGGAGGTGGTGCGCCCGGTACCCGCCATCGCCCTGGTGCCGGTCGCCATCCTGCTGCTGCCGACCAACGAGCAGGGCATCGTGTTCATCACCTTCGCCGCCGCCTTCTTCCCGGTGGCCGTCTCGACCCGGCACGCGGTCCGCGCCCTCACCCCCGTCTGGGAGGAGGCCGTGCTGACCATGGGCGGCGGACGGGCGCGGGTGCTGTTCTCGGTGGTGCTGCCCGGGGCCCTGCCCGGCATCTTCGGCGGCCTGTCGGTGGGCATCGGCGTCTCGTGGATCTGTGTGATCTCCGCCGAGATGATCTCGGGCGAGTACGGGGTCGGCTACCGCACCTGGCAGGACTACACGGTCGTCGACTACCCCGCGGTGTTCGTCGGCATGACCACCATCGGCGCCCTCGGCTGGCTCACCTCCACCGCGGTCGAGCTGCTCGGCCGCCGCGCCACCGCCTGGCTGCCCCGCCCGGCCGCACGCACCGGCGGCCGCGCGGCAGCGCCCCCCACCGCCGTTCCCCGGAAGGAGCCGGTCGCATGAGCACCACCGCCCCGCCCGTCGCCCCGCCCGCCCGGGCCGGCACCGAACTCGCCCTGGAGGACGTACGGCTCGGGCATCCGGGCGGCGCGGCCCTGCCGGGCACCGTCACCCTGCGGGTCGCCCCGGGCGAGCTGCTGGCCGTGGTCGGGCCCTCCGGCTGCGGGAAGTCCACCCTGCTGCGCACCCTCGCCGGGCTGCTGCCCGCGCTCGACGGGCGGGTCACGCAGGGCGGCGAACCCGTGACCCGGCCCGCCTCCGACCGGGCGCTCGTCTTCCAGCACGACGCGCTGCTGCCCTGGCGCAGCGTCCGCGCCAACGTGGAACTGCCCCTGGCCATCCGGCGGGTGCCCCGCGCCGAACGACGCCGGTCGGCGGCCGAGTGGCTGGAGCGGGTCGGGCTGGCCGAGCACGCCCACAAGCTGCCGCACCAGCTCTCCGGCGGGCAGCGCCAGCGCGTCCAGCTGGCCCGCGCGCTGGCCGGCCGGCCGCGGGCGGTCCTGATGGACGAGCCCTTCGGCGCGCTGGACGCCCGCACCCGCGCCGAGATGCAGGACCTGCTGGTGGACATCCTCGCGGGCACCGGAGCGACCGTCGTCTTCGTCACCCACGACGTGGACGAGGCGCTGCACCTCGGCGACCGGGTGGCCCTGCTCGGCTCCGGGCGGGTGCTGGACGTGCCGCACCCGCGCCGGCGCGACGCGCAGCACGCGCCCGGCACGGCCGAACTGCGGCGCAGCATCCTCGAATTCCTCTGAAAGGCACCCCCGTGGACACCCTGGCCATCCCCTCCCCCGCCGACGCGACCGAGCTGTCCTGCGACGTCCTCGTCATCGGCGGCGGCACCGCCGGCACGATGGCCGCGCTGACCGCCGCCGGGCGCGGAGCGGACGTACTGCTGCTGGAGAAGGCGCACGTACGGCACTCCGGCGCCCTCGCCATGGGCATGGACGGCGTCAACAACGCGGTCGTCCCCGGCAGGGCCGAGCCCGACGACTACGTCGCCGAGATCACCCGCGCCAACGACGGGATCGTCGACCAGTCCACGGTCCGCCAGACCGCCACCCGCGGCTTCGACATGGTCAAGCGGCTGGAGTCGTACGGGGTGAAGTTCGAGAAGGACGAGCACGGCGAGTACGCGGTCCGCCAGGTCCACCGCTCCGGCTCCTACGTCCTGCCGATGCCGGAGGGCAAGGACGTCAAGAAGGTCCTCTACCGGCAGCTGCGGCGCCGCGAGATGCGGGAGCGGATCCGGATCGAGAACCGGGTGATGCCGGTCCGGGTGCTCACCCACCCGGACGACGGCCGGGCCGTCGGCGCGGCCGGGTTCGACACCCGCACGGGCGCGTTCGTCACGGTACGGGCGGGCGCGGTGATCCTCGCCACCGGCGCCTGCGGCAGGCTCGGGCTGCCGGCCTCCGGCTACCTGTACGGGACGTACGAGAACCCCACGAACGCGGGTGACGGCTACGCCATGGCCTACCACGCGGGGGCGGCCCTGACCGGGATCGAGTGCTTCCAGATCAACCCGCTGATCAAGGACTACAACGGGCCGGCCTGCGCGTACGTGGCGAACCCGTTCGGGGGCTACCAGGTCAACCGGCACGGCGAGCGGTTCGTGGAGTCCGACTACTGGTCGGGGCAGATGATGTCCGAGTTCGCGGCCGAACTCGCCTCCGACCGGGGGCCGGTGTACCTCAAGCTCAGCCACCTGCCGGAGGAGACCGTCTCCGCCGTCGAGTCCATCCTGCACAGCACGGAACGGCCCACCCGCGGCACCTTCCACGAGGGCCGGGGCCACGACTACCGCACCCACGACATCGAGATGCACATCTCGGAGATCGGGCTGTGCGGCGGGCACTCCGCCTCCGGGGTACGGGTCGACGACCACGCCCGCACCACCGTGCCCAGGCTGTACGCGGCCGGCGACCTGGCCTGCGTACCGCACAACTACATGATCGGCGCGTTCGTGTACGGGGACCTGGCCGGCGAGGACGCGGCGCGGTACCGGGCGTACGAGGGCGAGCTGCCGCGGGACCAGGTCGCCGCCGCCCACGAGCTGGTCTACCGGCCGCTGCGCAACCCGGACGGGCCGCCGCAGCCGCAGGTGGAGTACAAGCTGCGGCGGTTCGTCAACGACTACGTGGCACCGCCGAAGTCGGGGGCGAAGCTGTCCCTGGCCGTGGAGGCGTTCACCCGGATGTCCGGGGAGATCGCCGGGATGGGGGCGCGCACCGCGCACGAGCTGATGCGGTGCGCCGAGGTGTCCTTCATCCGGGACTGCGCGGAGATGGCCGCCCGGGCCTCGCTGGCCCGCACCGAGTCCCGGTGGGGGCTCTACCACGAGCGGATGGACCATCCCGAGCAGGACGACGCCGGCTGGCTGCACCACCTCGACCTGCGCAGGTCGGCGTCCGGGGCCATGGAGTTCACGGCGCGGCCGGTCGAGCCGTACACGGTGCCGGTGCCGGAGTTCACGCCGGTGGCGGGCCCGGAGCGGTGGCTCGGCGAGGTCGAGCTGGTCCCGGTGGCGACGGCCGGGCCGAGGGACGCGGCTCCGGCGGCGCGGCCGGGGGCCGCCGCCGCGGGGACCGCGGCGGCTGCGGCCGCGGGGCATCCGGCCGCGGGGGCCGTCCCCGCGCCGAGCCCCGCCCTGCCGCGGCTGCTGGCGCTGGCCGAGGAGGCGCCCGACCTGGAGGCGCTGCGCCCGTTCCTGGGCGACGCGGACGCCGGGGTGCGGGCGGCCGCCGTGGCGGTGCTCGCCGAGACCGTGCCGGACGGGGCCGGGCCGGCCCTCGCCGGGTGCCTGCGGGACCCGGCGCCCGAGGTGCGGGCCGCGGCGGCGGGTGCGCTGCGCGAGCTGGTGGAGGTGCTGCCCGCGGAGCCGGAGCTGGGCGCGGGGCTGCGGGCGGCGCTGGCCTCGGAGGATCCGGCCGTGCGGGCCGCCGCGCTGGAGGTGCTGCGGGCGCTGCGGCTGGGCGACGCCGGGGTGTACGCGGCCGCGCTCGCCGATGGCGGGATCGAGGTGCGCATCGCCGCCGTCCGGGCGCTGGTCTCGGTGGACGCCGTGCCGGAGCTGGCGGCGGCCGCCGCGGACCCCGCCCGCGAGGTCCGGGTCGCGGTGGCGCGGGGCCTCGCGGCCGTCCACGACCCGGCCCCGGGTCCGCTGGACCCGCTGCTCGGCGACGCCGACCCGCTGGTCCGGGGCGCGGCCCTGGCGGCGCTGGCCGCCACCGGGTGCCCGCCCGGGTACGCCGCGCTGGCGGGATCCGCGCTCGGCGACCCGGCGTGGCAGGTGCGGGCGGGGGCCGCGACGGCCCTGCGGGCGGCCCCGCCGGCGCGGGCCGTCCCGGCGCTGGCGAAGGCCCTGGACGACGGCAACGCGGACGTCCGCAAGGCGGCCGTGCTGTCCCTGCTCCGCCACCGGGACGACGACCCCGGGGCCCGGACCGCGCTGGCCTCGGCGACGGCCGACCCGGACGCGGACGTGCGCGCGTACGCCGCCCGCGCGGGGGCCTGACGGCCGAGGGGCGGGGGCCGGGGTCCGGTGCCAGGCTGGGGACCCCGCGGACCCGTGAAAGGCCGGCACCATGATCACCACCGATTACGTCCCCGGCTCCCCCTGCTGGCTCGACCTCGGCACCCCGGACGTGCCGTCGGCCGCGGCCTTCTACGGCGCCGTGTTCGGGTGGGCGTACGCGTCCATGGGCGGTATGGAGGGCGGGGTGTTCCGCAGGGACGGCAAGACCGTCGCCGGGCTGGGCAGGCTCACCGAGCGGGGCGCGCGCTCGGCGTGGATGATCTACTTCGGCGTCCCCGACGCGGACGCCGCCACCCGGGCCGTGGAGGCCGCGGGCGGCACCGTCCGGGTGGCTCCGATGACGCTGGACGACGCGGGCCGCATGGCACAGTACAGCGACCCCCAGGGCGGCCAGTTCGCCGTCTGGGAGCCGGGCACGGACCGGGGCGCCGAGCTGGTGGACGAGCCGGGCTCGCTGTGCTGGACCGAGCTGTTCACGAGCGACGCCGCGGCCGCGCGGGAGTTCTACGGCGGCGTCCTCGGCTGGCGCTTCAGTGACATGGAGCTGCCGGGCGGGGCGGGCACGTACGCGCTCATCACCCCGGCCGGCCTCCCGGAGGAGCGGATGCACGGCGGCCTGACGCGCCTCGACGAGGAGCACCTGGCGCTCACGCGGGGACGCGCGTACTGGCACCCGGTCTTCGCCGTCGCCGACTGCGACGCGGCGGTGGCGGCGGTCACCGCGCACGGCGGCACCACGCGCACGGGCCCGCAGGACGTGGAGGGCGTCGGCCGGCTCGCCGTCTGCCTCGACCCGTGGAACGCCGACTTCGTGGTCCTCGCCCCGTCGGGCGCCGACGGCTGAGCGGCCGGAAAACCCTGCGGGGCCGGGGCGCCGTCCTGCCTATGCTGCGGCCCATGGGACTGGACCTCACGCTGTTCACGGCGGACTGGGCACGGCTGCGCGCCTTCCCCGTCGGGGAGCAGGCAGACGCGCTCGGGGACGCCGTCCGGCCGCCGGCCGAGGACGGCCTCGGATGGCAGCGCCTCGTCGACGGCTGGAACTGGCCGCCGGGCCCAGAGTCGGCGTGGTGCGCGGAGTACTGCTTCTTCGGCACCACGGGCTCCGCACGCTTCCACTCCGACGCGGGCCGGGGGTGGGCCGACATGCGGCCGCTGGTCGACCCGTCCGTGCGCGAGGACCTGGACGTCTTCCTGGGCGGTCTGCTGTGGGGTGCGGACGAGGCGCGGGACCCCGCGCTGGGCGGCGGAGACGGGGTGTTCCCGCCGGTGCCCGGCGGGCGGTCGGGGGTCCTGCTCGTCAGCCCGCCGGGGGCGGTGGCGGAGCGGGCCGCCGCGTGGGGGCGGGTGGGCTCCCGGCTGGAGGCGCTGCGCGGGGCGTTCGCCGCCGAGTGCGTCGGCTGGGCCTGCCGTCCGCAGGTCTTCGAGGAGTTCACGGCGCTGCTGGGCGAGTGGGGCGACGTGACCGGGGAGGCGGCCCGTCGCGGCTGGGGGCTGGTGGGGCTGCCGTAGGGGGCGGGGATCCCGGCGCCGTTCGGGGCAGTGGTGGGCCGCGCCTGCCCGGGGCGGGGGGCCCGGCCGCGCATGCTGGGCGCGGGCCGTCGCGTACGGGGCCCTCGCCCAGCGACAAGGAGTACGGAATGTCATCGGACGTGGTGGAACGCTTCCTGGCCGCTCTCGACCCGGCCCATCGGGATGCCGTGGGCGGCCTGCCGCGCGCGGAGCAGGAGCGGCTCGCCGCCGACTGGGAGCGGGAGCTGGAGCGGGACACCGACCTGGACACGCTGGACGAGCTGTCGCCGCCGGCCGCCGAGCACGAGGCCGCCCGCCGGGTCGTGGAGCGGGGGACGGCGGAAGAGCCCCCGTTGTAAAAATCAGGTGGTTTGCATGCATATATCCCGTCCAGGCCGGGTATGACGCCAGCCCGAACCCCGAGGTCCCGTAGCGGTACGGGACGGCTCCTGGAGGCCTGATGACCTGGGCATCATGGACCACCCGCGGTGTCTTCGCCGGTCGCGGCGGTGTGCGGACCGCCGAGTCGGTACTGCTGACCGGTGAGCTCGACGTCCACACCACCTGGACCGAGGACGACCGCCTCGCCCGCGTCGCCGTCCAGCACAGCGGCGCGACGGAGTGGCTCACCCTGGCGGGCAGCCCCGCCCCCTGCCCGAGCGAGGAGGCCAGCCGCGCCCTGCACGACGCCGTGCTGCTGGCCGTACGCACCGGGGGCGAGGCCACGCTCCCGCATCCCGGCATCACCGCCCCGGCGGGCTGAGCCGGCCGGCGGGAACGCCGGCGAGGCGGACGAAGGCGCGGGCGTCGGTGACGGCCGCGCCGCCGGGGTCGTTGTTGAAGTAGACGTGGACGTCGGCCTCCGGGGGCCAGGTGTCGGCGATGCGCGCGGCCCAGCTCCGCAGGGCGGTGCGCCCGTACCGGGGCCAGGGGTCGGCGCGGCCCTCGTGGAAGCGGACGTAGCCCCAGTCGGCGGTGCGCCAGAGCGGTGTCACCGGACGTGAGCCCCGGTCCGCCCAGCACAGGGCGGCGCCCCGGCCGGTGAGCACGGAGCGCACGGCGGGCGTCCACCACGACTCGTGCCGGGGCTCGACGGCCACCCTGGTCCCGGCGGGGAAGCAGCCCAGGCACCGGTCCAGCGCCTCGGGGTCGCACCGCAGCGTCGGCGGCAGCTGGAGCAGGACCGGGCCCAGCCGGTCCCCCAGGCAGGCGGCGTGCGCCATCAGGCGGCCGACCGGTTCGGCCGGGTCGCGCAGGCGTTTGACGTGGGTGAGGAACCTGCTGGCCTTCACCGCCATCAGGAAGCCGGGCGGGGTGCGCTCGCGCCAGCGGGCGAAGGTCTCGGGCGAGGGCAGCCGGTAGAAGGCGTTGTTGCTCTCCACGGTGCGGAAGTGCTCCGCGTACTCCTCCAGCCACAGCCGCTGGGGCCGGTCGGGCGGGTAGAACACACCCTTCCAGTCCCGGTACTGCCACCCCGAGGTGCCGACGGTCACGGGCACGGCGCACCCCCGCCCGGGACCCGCCGGTCCGCCGCCGTCGACGGCAGCCCCAGCCAGAGGGCGGGGCACGCGGGGTCGTGGCCCGCCACGGCCTCCGGTGCGGTGAGCGCGAACACGTGCACCGTGACGGTCGGGCCGGCCTCACCGACCGGGCGCATGCGGTGGTAGAAGGTCTCGTCGAAGCAGAAGCCGTTGCCGGCGCCCACCTCGTCGGTGTGCGGGGCGTTGCCGAGCCGCGCCCGCTCGTGGGTGAGCGCGCCCCGGGCCACGAAGACCGCTCCCCGCATCCGCTCGTGGTCGAGGTAGGCGGCGCCCGGCGGCAGGCAGTCCCAGCCGAGGGCCCAGACGCCGAGGGCGTCGGCCCGGTGGAGCGGGAGCCAGCAGCCCTCGCCTTCGGCCTCGGCCAGCCTGGGCCGCCAGCGGTGGTAGTCGCGGCCCACGTCGTAGGCGATCTCCAGGAGTTCCTCGGGTTCCGGGGTGCGTTCGCCGCGCAACGCGGCCGGCCGGATGTCCATGGGTACACACCGCCTCGCATACCGTGCCCGGGCGCCGCGGCCGCACCCGGGCGTTCTGCACCCGGCGCCTGCCCCGAAGCCGCCGTTCCATGCCGGGCTGCCTTCCGATGCCCCTCCCGGGGATTTCCGGCGGGGAATCCGGGTAGCCGCATCCTGCGGCCTCCGGCGGTATTCGTTCCGCCGTCCGCCGAACGGCCCGGCCGGACGGCGCGGGGGCGCCGGCATTTTCCGTTCCGCCATTCAGGAGAGACCCGTGAAGTTCACGCGGGGGCATCGGATGCGCCGATGGCGCCGACGCCGGGCGCTCGCCCGGTGGACGCCCCGGGCCGTCGCCCGCAGGGCCTGCGGCCGGCTGGCGGTCCTGGGGTTGCGCCTGATGGCACGGGGGGTCCGGTTCGCGCTGCGGCGCGCGCTGCGGGCCGCACTGTAGCGGCCCGGCCAGGTTTGAAATCCCGTTTACGGTGTAGAAGCGAGATTGACCACGACTTCACGCGACGAGAAGAAGAAGGTGCCATGGGCATTATCGCTTGGATCCTCATCGGGCTGCTCGCGGGCATCATCGCCAAAATGCTGATGCCGGGGAAGGACCCGGGCGGAATCATCGTCACCATACTCATCGGAATCGCGGGCGGACTGCTCGGAGGATGGCTGGGCAAGGTGATATTCGGCGTCGACTCCATCGACGGGTTCTTCGAGCTCTCCACGTGGATCGCCGCCATCGTCGGATCGCTCATCCTGCTCGCCCTCTTCCGGTTGTTCAGCCGCGCCACACGGTGACGGAGGGCGCCGCGCAGGAGGCGTCCCAGATCAAGGCCCCGCCCCCCCGGGCGGGGCCTTCGTCGTCAGGGGTCGAGGAGGGGGCCGAGCGGGCCCAGGTCGAGGTTCAGGTCCTCCAGGGCGTACCCGTGCTCGGCGCACAGCTCGCTCATGCGCTCGTGCAGGGCGAGCAGGGTGGCGCCGAGTTCCTCCTCCTGCGCGTCGGTGAGGTCTCCGGCGTCGACCCGGCGCAGGGCCTGGCGTTCGATGAGCTGGCGCAGGAGTTCCACGAGGGTGAGGACGAGCTTGAGGAGGTCCTCCCCCGCGCTCTCGGGGCCGGTACGGACGCGGCGGGCCGGTGTCCGGGGCCCGTCCGGGGCTTCGGGCGGTGCCCGCAGCAGGCGGAAGGCGTCGGCCAGCGTGTCGCCGACGGGCGTGAGGTCCGGGGGGCGGTGCGGCCGCGCGGGGCGTTCGGCGGTCACGGCTGCTCGCCGCCCCGGGCGGTGGGGCCGACGGAGGTGATCAGGGCGCGCAGGGAGATCCGTACGAGGTCGATGTCCGCGACGGACAGGACGACGTCCCCGACGATGACGACGCCGCCGGCCAGGAGCCGGTCGAGGAGGTCGACGAGGGCGACCTGCCGGCCCGGCAGGGTCTCGTCCCGTTCGGCGGGGTTCATGACGGACCGCCGTGCCGGGGTTGCGGCACGGCGAAGGAGTAGGGCGCCCAGGGGCCGGTGAGTTCGACGCGGACGCCCGGCAGGCCGTCGGCCGCGTGCCGGACCGCGGCGCGGAAGGCGTCGGCTTCGCCGTCGGGTACGAGGTAGGCGTCGTTGAGGACGTTCTCGCCGCCGTCGCCGCCGGCCAGCGGGCCCGTCTGGGGCGGGTGCCGCACGACGTGGGTGGCGTACCGGCCGGCGGTGTCGGCGATGCGCTCCGCGGCCCGTCCGGCCTGGCGGCCCCGGTCCTCGTGGGCGCGGTGCTGGGCCTTGCGGGCCCGCAGGTAGGCCTTGCCGGGGCTGACGGGATCCTCGCCGGCGGGCGGGGTTCCGCCGGGGTCCGGGGGGCCGGCGTCCGGGCGGATGTAGACCTTGACCCCGTACTCGGCGTGGCGGGCCAGGAGGGCGAGTCCCTCGGCGAAGGCGTCGTACTGCTCGCGCAGTGCGCCCAGGGCCCGTTGGTCGTCCTGGTAGAGGGTGGCCATGCGCAGGGGCAGGACCGTGGTGCGGCCCATGAGTTCCTCGATGACGCTGTGGTGGGCCCTGGCGGTCCCTTCCAGCCAGGACAGGTCCTCGAAGCGGGACCTGAGCGCCTCCTCGCCCCACTCGGCGCCCGGGACCCGGCTGACGACGAACGCCGGGGCTCCGTTCGTGGTGCCGTCGGGCGCGAGGAGGGCGACCGCGGCCCCGGCCACCCCGCGGAGCCCGGCCAGGAGCCCCTCGAGCCCGGGGGTGGCCCCGGCGACGGCGTAGACGTAGGTGAGGGCCGGTTCAGGCGTCACGGGACGGCCTCCTCGGGGCGTCGGCGTCCGTGCGCTCGCGGCGCAGCTCCTCCAGCTCGGCGCGCAGTCGCCGGTTCTCCTGTTCGAGCGGGTCCCGGGCGTGCCCGGAGGAGAGCGAGGGGTCGTGCTCCCACCAGTCGATGCCCATCTCCTTGGCCTTGTCCACGGAGGCGATGAGGATCCGGAGCTTGACCGTCAGCAGCTCGATGTCGAGCAGGTTGATGCGGATGTCGCCGGCGATGACGATGCCCTTGTCCAGGACGCGTTCGAGGATGTCGGCCAGGCTGCCCGAGGAGGCGGGCGGATAGGACGCCGGGCCGGCCCGCGACGGAAGGGGGCCCAGCCGGCTCACGAGCGGGTCAGTCACGGTCCCCCACCTCCCCGGTCACGGCAGGCCCTGCCTGAAGCGCGCGATCTCGTCGAGGCGGTCGAGGAGTTCCTCCTCCGCCCCGTCGAAGGCGGCCTGGTCGATCTCGCCGCGCCGCAGCTGTCCGTCGAGTTCTGCCAGGGCGGCCCACACCGGCGCCGGGTCGTAGTACTCGGCCTCGGCCTTGTCCGCGACACGCTGCGCCACCCACATCACGGCGCGTACGGGCGCCAGCGGCGCGGTGACCAGGCTGGTCAGCAGTCCCATGGCTCCTCCCGGCGGCTACACGAAGCTGTAGGGGGGCAGTGGCCCGGTGAAGCGGAAATCGATGTCGTCGGCCTGCCGGGCGAGGTCGGCCCCGGCCTCGACGAAGGCGTTCCTCCGGTCGTCGGGGACCAGCAGGGACAGGTTGAGCAGGTCGCCGTCCGCCGGAGCCCTGACGCTGTGGTCCCGGGCGAGGGGGATGAGGGCCCGCACCAGCGCGGCGGCCAGCTCCTCCTGCCGCTCGCGCACCTGCGCCGCGACCAGTTCGCCGAGCTGGAGCGGCAGCCGCGGGTCGGAGTCCCCGGCCTTGATGCGCTCGTTCAGCAGCCTTGCCTGGGCCGAGTCCTCGAGGATCTCCCTGAGCAGCCCCTCTTCGGCCCGGGAGGCCTTGCGACGTTGTACTCGACGCAGCCGTCGAGCCGCTCCAGGGCCTCCAGGTAGGCGTCGGCGCCCTCCTGGAGCACCTCCGTGACCGCGAGGTCGTCGGGGGCGGTGTATCCGAACTGGAGGGGGAGCACCGTTCCGTCGGCCATGAGGCGTTCCTGGACCTCCTGGTGGGCGGCCAGGTCCCGGCGTCTGGGCCTGATCTCCTCGTCGACGTCGCTGACGACCGCGCGCAGGCTCCCGGCCGTGACGGCGCGCAGCGGCGCGGGGTCCGCGCCGACGCCGGTCAGGCCGTCCAGCCGGCAGGGGTGGCCGGCGGCGACGATCGAGTACACGTAGAGGACCATCGCCTACTCCTTCTCGCGCCGGACGGGACGCCGGGCCGGGCGGCGGCGCCGGGGGGCTTCCTGCTCCTCGGGCTCCTCTTCGGGCTCCTCCGGCTCCTCCTCCTGGTCGGACCTGCCGCCCAGGGACTGGGTGAGGGCGTCCACCGCTCCGCCGAGCACGCCCTTGCTCTTGCCCCGGGAGCCGCTCTCGACCACGTCGCCGACGATGTCGGTCAGCTGGGCGGGAGCCTTGCGGCCGGCCTCCAGGTCGAGCCTGTTGCAGGCTTCGGCGAAGCGCAGGTAGGTGTCGACGCTCGCGACGACGATCCGGGCGTCGATCTTCAGGATCTCGATCCCGACCAGGGAGACGCGTACGAACACGTCGATGACGAGGCCGCGGTCGAGGATCAGCTCCAGGACGTCGTAGAGGTTGCTCGTGCCTCCGCCGGCGCCGACGCCTGCGCCCGCGCTCCTGCTGAGGCTGTTTCCGCCCTGCGGCATGACAGTCATGGCCGCTTCCCTTCGGGGCCGGTCCGTCAGCCCGGCCTGTCGATCATGCCCCGGCTGTACCGCCGGGTCCGTTCGTAGGAGATCAGCTCGCCGTCCTCGTCCATGGTGACCTTGTAGCTGGCCAGGACGCTGGTGGTGTCGGGGATGCGTTCCAGTTCGAGCACCTCCACCTGCGCCTCCCAGCCGTCTTCGGTGGGCCTGAGGGAGGACACCGACTCGGGTGTGCGCCCCAGCAGCTGGGCGAGCTGTCCGGCCGCGAGGCGCATGGCCGCGGCGGCGCCGGTGACACCTCCGCGCGGGGGCGCGGGGGCCCTGCGCGCCGAAGCCTTGCGGCGCGGCCTGCTGGTCTGGGCGTCCGGGGCGCCGTCGTCGTCCGTGGGGCGTCGGCGGCGGGCCGGCTCTGCTGCGGCCATGAGCCACTCTCCTCGCGAAGTATCCGCGCACCGTGAAGGGAACAGGTTCATGGACGACACGACGAAGATCGCTCTGGCGGCTGCCATCGTCGGAGGGTACGTACTGGGGCGGGCGAAGAAGGGACGTCTGGCCTTGAGTCTGGCGACCTACGCGGCCGGCCGGCGGCTGGGCCTCGACCCGAAAGAGCTCGCGATGCAGGGCGTGAAGAAGCTCGGCGAGATGCCGCAGGTCGCCGAGCTCGGCGACCAGCTCAGGGGTGAGGCCCTGGACGCAGGCCGGAAGGCCGTCTCGGCCGCGGCGAACCGGGGGCTGTCCCAGCTCGCCGACACGCTCCACGACCGCACCCTCGCCCTCACCCGCGGCCGTGACGAGTCGGGCGCCGAGGAGGAGGACGAGGACGCCTACGAGGAGCCGGAGGAGGGCTACGACGACGAGGAGGAGCCCTACGAGGAGGACGAGGAAGGCGAGGAGCAGGACCTGGAGCCGGAGGACGAGGAAGAGGAGCCCGAGGACGAGGAGGAGCCCGAGGACGAGGACCGGGAGCCGGAACAGGAGGAGGAAGAGCCCGAAGAGGAGGAGGAAGAAGAAGAGCCCGAGGAGGAGGAAGAGCCCCCGGCTCGCCGCCGGCCCGCCCGCCGCGCTCCCGCCCCCCGCACCGCCGGGACGGCACCCCGCCGGGCACGCGCCCGCGAGGCACCCGCGAAGAAGGCGGCACCGGCGAAGAAGGCGGCACCCGCGAAGAAGGCCGGCGGCGGCACCGGGAAGACCTCGGTCGGCGCGGCCTCGAAGCGGGCCCCGGCGAAGAAGACGGCGAGCGGCACGAGGTCCGGGACGGCCTCCTCCGGCGCCGGAGGCCGGGCTCCGGCCAAGAAGGCGGCCGGCCCGCCCGCGAAGAAGACCGCGGCCAAGAAGACCGCGGCCAAGAAGACGGCGGCCAAGAAGACCGCGGCGAGCAAGACGACGGCGAGCAGGGGCTCGGCCGCCCGGCCCGCTTCCAAGTCCGCCGCCAAGAAGACCGCGGCGAAGAAGACCACGGCCAAAAAGACCGCGGCGAAGAAGACGACGGCCCGTCGCAAGCCGGCCGCGCGGAGGTGAGGTGAACCATGGCCACCACACGACAGGGCGCCGGTGGCGCCGAGTCCGGTCTCGACAAACTGATGGGCGAACTGTCCTCCTACCTCTCCGCCCAGGCCGGCCAACTGGCGGACAAGGCGGTCGACAAGGTCGGCGACCTCACCGACGGCCTGTACGACGTCGCGGAGAACGGCGGCTCGCTGGCCGGCGTGGGCGGCCGGCTCCTCCAGGGCGACTCGCCCGTCAAGGCCGTCGTCGGGCAGACCCTCGGGGGCCTCAAGGACAAGGTCACGGACCTGGGATCCGGCCTGCTCGGCGGCGGCAAGGGCAAGGGCCGGAGCCGCAAGGGCAGTACCAAGGCCATCAACATGGTCGAGTCGCTGGACGTGGGCGTACCGCTCCGTACCGCGTACGACCACTGGACCCGGTACGAGGACTTCAGCAGCTTCGCGAAGGGCGTGCGCAGCGTCTCGCAGGGCGACGACACGACCTCCGACTGGAGGGTCAAGGTCGGCCCGTCCACCCGCAACTGGAAGGCCACGGTCCAGGAACAGGTGCCCGACGAGAGGATCGTCTGGACCACCGACGGCCCCAAGGGGACCACGCGCGGCTGCGTGAGCTTCCACGAGCTCGCCCCGTCCCTGACCCGGATCCTCCTGGTAGTGGAGTACTACCCCTCCGGGCTCTTCGAGAGGACGGGCAACCTCTGGCGGGCACAGGGCCGCCGGCTGCGTCTGGACCTGAAGCACTTCGACCGCTACGTCACCCTGGCCACCGATGAGCCGGAGGGCTGGCGCGGGGAGATCCGGGACGGCGAGGTCGTGGTCACCCACGAGGAGGCCCTGGAGAACGAGGAGGCCTCGGAGGGCGAACCCGAGGACGAGGAGTACGAGGACGAGGAGTACGAGGACGACGGCGAGGCCGACGAGGCCGGCGAGGACGCCGAGGACTACCCGGAGGAAGACGACGAGGACGAGGAGGAGGACGCGGAGGACCAGGAGCCGGCCGAGGACGAGGACGAGGACGAGGACGCGGAGGACCAGGAGCCGGCCGAGGACGAGGACGAGGACGAGGAAGGCGAAGAGGAGGACGACGAGGGCGCGGAGGACGAGTACGAGGACGAGGCACCCCGTCCCCGGAGACGCCGGCGCTGAGGAACCGGCCTCGCGGAGGCCGGAGGGCGGCAGGGGCCCGGAGCGTTTGCCAGCCGCTACGGGCGGCAGGAGACTGGTGTTGTCAGCGTGGCCCCGCCGCGGGAATCAGGGCTGGTCGGCGCCAACGCTTCGACCTCCC
Source organism: Streptomyces racemochromogenes (assembly GCF_039535215.1). Taxonomy (GTDB): domain Bacteria; phylum Actinomycetota; class Actinomycetes; order Streptomycetales; family Streptomycetaceae; genus Streptomyces; species Streptomyces racemochromogenes. The sequence goes on along the minus strand of NZ_BAAAWT010000001.1, from coordinate 6,906,070 downwards.
CTGGCCAGTTGGAAGTCAAGGGCCCCCCTGCGTTCCGGTATCTCAAATCCTGCGGCGAAGACGATGAACCGTCAACCGTTGGTCCTCTCACTCAGGAGGTGCCCCATGAGTAGGACCCGACCGATCAACTGCATCATCCCGCCGTACATCCTCGACAAGCTCATGGAGAGCGAAGACAGTGAGGTGCGGCAGGCGGCGCTGGACACTCTGCTGACCACCGCCCGCCTGCGGGGCGAACGGGATATCCGCGCGGGACTCTCCGCGCTGTCCGCCGCCCCCGGCGACTCCCGGCGCACCGTCTTCGACTGCGAGCACAGCGAAGACCTCGCCGACGCGGTCGCGGCCCGGTCGGAGGACGGCCCGGAGTCCCCGGACGAGGCCGTGAACCGGGCGTTCGAGGCGCTGGGCCTGACCCGGGACTTCTACAAGGAGGTGTTCCAGCGCAATTCGATCGACGACCGGGGGATGCGCCTGAACGGGTTCGTCCACTTCGGTGTACGGATCAACAACGCATTCTGGGACGGCGGTGAGATGCTCTTCGGCGACGGGGACGGGGTGGAGTTCAGCAACCTCACCGGGTCCCTCGACGTGGTCGGCCACGAGTTGACGCACGGTGTCACCGAGCACACCTCGAACTTCGAGTACCACAACCAGTCCGGGGCCCTGAACGAGTCGATGTCGGACGTCTTCGGCTCACTGGTCAAGCAGTGGTCCATGAAGCAGACCGCCGAGGAGGCCGACTGGCTGATCGGCGCCGACGTGTGGACGCCGGGCATCGAGGGAGACGCCCTGAGGTCCATGAAGGCGCCGGGCACGGCCTACAACAACCCGCTGGTCGGCAAGGACCCGCAGCCGGACCGGATGAGCAAGTTCGTCCACCTGCCCGACACGCCGCGGGGGGACAACGGCGGGGTGCACTTCAACTCCGGCATTCCGAACAAGGCGTTCTACGCGACGGCGATCGGGATCGGCGGATTCCCGTGGGAGCTCAGCGGCCGGATCTGGTACGAGGCGCTCAGGACGTCGGGGCGCCGGGACACGTTCCAGGTCTTCGCGGACCACACCTTCCAGCAGGCCGGCAGGCTGTTCGGCGCCGGCAGCCCCGAACAGGCGGCCGTCGTGGCGGGCTGGCGGGAAGTGGAGATCCAGATCACCGGAGTCCCGCCGGGGCTCGCGGGTGCGCGGTCCTTCGCGGTCAACGGGCACGGAGGTGCGGGCCGGGACGCCGATCTGGCGGCCCTGACCCGGCAGATCGCCACGCTCAGCGACAAGGTGACGGGACTGGCCAAGGAAGTGGCCACCCTGAAGGGCTCCAGGTGACGATGAAGGTCACCCTGGAGCAGTACGGCGGGCTGGCGGCGGCCGCCAGCCTCCGCCGGCCACCCGATGTGCTGGACTCGGCCGCCCTGCCCCAGGGCGCCGCGGCCGAGCTGGAACGGCTGGTGGCCGCGGCCGCGGCGGCGCCCCCGCCGGAGGATCCCGGCCGCGCCAGGGATGCGAAGGGCTACGCGATCACGGTGGAGGACGGCGGCCGCTCGACGGTCCTCGAACAGTCGGACGCCGCCATGTCCCCCGCATTCGCGGCCCTGCTCGCCTGGCTCCGGGACCGCTTCGCGCGCGGGTGACTCAGCCGGCGTCCCGCTCGAAGGTCCGCAGCAGGTCCGCCGCGACCCCGACCGCGATGACCGCCGGCTCCTTGCCGGTGATCTCGGTCATCCCGATCGGGGTCTTGATCCGGTCGATGGCGGCCGCGTCATGGCCGCCCTCGGTCTCCAGGCGCCGGCGGAACCGGGCCCATTTGGCGGCCGAGCCGATGAGCCCGACCGAGCCGAGACCGGGGGTGCGCAGGGCGGCGTCGCACAGGGCGGCGTCCTCGGCGTGGTCGTGCGTCATGATCAGGACGTGCGTGCCGGGCGCCAGCTCCCCGAGCACCTCCTCGGGCAGCAGCGGCACCTGGTGCACGTGGACCTGTGCCACCGCGTCCGCGAGCACCGAGAGCCGCTCGTCCGAGAGCTGGTCGGGACGCGTGTCGATCAGGTGCAGGTCGAGATCGTGGCGGGCCAGGATCCGCGCCAGCTCCAGGCCGACGTGCCCGACCCCGAACACCGCCACGGCCGGGACCACCGGCAGCGGTTCGAGCAGGACGCTGACCGCACCCCCGCAGCACTGGACGCCGTGCGGGCCGGTGACCTTGTCGTTGAGGGCGAAGTCCATCAGCTCGGGCTCCGGATCCGGCGTGCCGATCACCTCGCGGGCGCGGTCGATCGCCACGGCCTCGATGTTGCCGCCGCCGATCGAGCCCCACGTCGCGGTCCGTCCCACGACGAGTTTGGCGCCGGCCCTGCGGGGTGCGTGGCCGCGCACGGCCGCGACGGTCACGAGCGCGCCGGGTTCCCGGCGGGCCCGCAACCGCGCGACCGCGGCCACCCAGGTCATGTCAGACATTGCTCAGGACGCTCGCGTCGGCGGGGACCCCGCCGGCGCCGCGCGCGCCGCCGCGACGGGCGGACTCGATCGCCCAGTACACCGCTTCCGGCGTCGCGGGCGAGGCGAGTTCCACACTGGCACCGGCGGGCCCGAACGCCGCCGCGGCCTGCCGCAGCGCCTCCCGTACCGAGAAGGCCAGCATCAGCGGGGGCTCGCCGACCGCCTTGGAGCCGTAGACCGCGCCCTCCTCGGTGGCGTTCTGCAGCAGGGTCACGTTGAACTCCTCGGGCATCTCCGAGAAGCTCGGCAGCTTGTAGGTGCTGGCCGCCTGGGTCAGCAGCCGGCCCCGGTTCGGCCCGTCGCCGGTGTCCCAGCGCATGTCCTCCAGGGTCAGCCAGCCCGCGCCCTGGACGAAGCCGCCCTCGACCTGGCCGATGTCGATCAGCGGGGACAGGCTGTCGCCGACGTCGTGCACGATGTCGACCCGCCGGATACGGTACGCGCCGGTGAAGCCGTCCACCTCCACCTCGGCGGCGGCGGCGCCGTGGGAGAAGTACTTGAACGGCGAGCCCTGGAAGGACTTCGGGTCCCAGTGCAGCCCCTCGGTCCGGTAGAAGCCGGCCGCCGACAGCTGGACCCGCTGGAAGTACGCGGTGCGCACCAGGTCGTCCCAGGCCAGCTCCTTGTCGCCGCCGACGACGCGCGCGACGCCCTCGACGATGCGCACGTCCGAGGCATTCGCGCCGAGCTGGGTGGCGGCGACCTGGAGCAGCCGTCCGCGCAGCTGCTCGCAGGCGTTCTTCACGGCCGCGCCGTTGAGGTCGGCGCCGGCGCTGGCCGCGGTGGCGGAGCTGTTGGGCACCTTGTCGGTCCGGGTCGGCGCGAGGCGCACCTTGTGCAGCGGGATGCCGAGGGAGGTGGCGGCCACCTGGATCATCTTGGTGTGCAGGCCCTGGCCCATCTCGGTGCCGCCGTGGTTGATCAGGACCGAGCCGTCCTTGTAGATCAGTACCAGTGCGCCGCCCTGGTTGAAGGCGGTGAGGTTGAACGAGATGCCGAACTTGACGCCGGTGATCGCGAGGGCCCGCTTGGTGTGCGGGTGCGCGGCGTTGAAGGCGGCGATCTCGCGTTCGCGGTCCGCCAGGAGGCCGTTCTCCTTGACCTGCTCCCAGACGGCGGAGATCCGTTCGGGCTGCCTGACCTGCTGTCCGTAGGGGGTGGACTGGCCGGGCCGGTAGAAGTTCCGTTCGCGCAGTTCCCTGGGGCCGATGCCGAGGAGCGGGGCGCAGCGGCCCATGATGTCCTCGATCACGAGCATGCCCTGGGGTCCGCCGAAGCCGCGGAAGGCGGTGTTGGAGACCTTGTTGGTCTTCGCGATGCGGCCGCGGACGTGCGCGTTGGGGATCCAGTAGGTGTTGTCGATGTGGCAGAGGGCGCGGGCCACGACCGGTTCGGAGAGGTCCAGGCTCCAGCCGCCGTCGGCGGTCAGGGTGGCGTCCAGGGCCTGGATGCGGCCCTCGGCGTCGAAGCCGATCTTCCACGCGGCGTGGAAGCCGTGGCGCTTGCCCGACATGGTCAGGTCCTGGGTCCGGTTGAGGCGCAGCCGCACGGGCCTGCCGGTCAGCCGGGCGCCGAGTGCGGCGACGGCCGCGAACCCGTGGGGCTGCATCTCCTTGCCGCCGAAGCCGCCGCCCATCCGCAGGCACTGCACGGTGACCTCGTGGCTGTGCAGGCCGAGGACGTGGGCGACGATCTCCTGCGTCTCCGAGGGGTGCTGGGTGCTGCTCTGGACGAACACCTGCCCGGCCTCGTCGACATGGGCGAGTGCGGCGTGGGTCTCCAGGTAGAAGTGCTCCTGGTCGGAGAAGCGGAACTCGCCGGTGAAGACGTGGGCGGAGTCGGCGAAGCCCGCTTGGACGTCGCCGGTCACCATCTCGGGCCGGGCGCCGTGGAAGCTGCCGGCGGCGATGGCCTCCTCCAGGGTGACCACGGAGGGCTGTTCGTCGAGTTCCACTTCGACGGCCGCGGCGCCGAGCCGGGCCGCTTCCGGGGTCTCGCCGAGCACCCAGGCCACGGCGTGGCCGTGGAACTGGACCTCGTCGGGGAAGAGCGGTTCGTCGTGCTTCATGCCGGCGTCGTTGACGCCGGGCACGTCGGCGCCGGTGAGTACGCGGACCACGCCGGGGACGGCGAGGGCGGGCCCGGTGCGCAGGGCGGTGATCCGGCCGCGGGCCTTCATGACCTGGACCGGGTGGGCGTGCAGGACGTCCTTGGTGCGGTGGACCAGGTCGTCGGTGTAGAGCGCGGCGCCGGTGACGTGGAGGGCCGCGCTCTCGTGCGGCAGCGGGAGGCCGACCGCGGGCTTCTCGGGGCGTTCGGACAGGTGGCTCATGACGGCACCGCCTCGGTGGTCTGTGCGTACAGCTTCAGCAGGCTCTGGCCGAGCATCGCGGAGCGGTACTCGGCGCTGGCGCGGTGGTCGTCCATCGGGGTGCCCTGGGCCCGCAGGACCGCGGCGGCGGCCCGGGCGGTCTCCTCCGTCCAGGGGCGGCCCTCCAGGGCGGCCTCGGTGGCGAGGGCGCGGATGGGGGTGGCGGCCACGCCGCCCAGGCCGATGCGCGCCTTGCGGACGACGCCGTCCTCGATGTCGAGGGCGAAGGCGACGGCCACGCTGGAGATGTCGTCGAAGCGCCGCTTGGCGATCTTGTGGAAGGCGGTGACGGGTGACAGGGGCAGCGGGACGCGCACCGCGCGGATCAGCTCGCCGGGCCGGCGGACGCTCTGCCGGTAGCCGGTGAAGTAGTCGGCGAGGGGGACCTCGCGCTCGCCGTCGGCGTCGGCGAGGAGCACCGACGCCTCCAGCGCGAGCAGCACCGGCGGGCTGTCGCCGATGGGCGAGCCGGTGCCCAGGTTGCCGCCGAGGGTGGCGCTGTTGCGGATGAGGCGGGAGGCGAACTGCGGGAAGAGTTCCGCGAGCAGGGGAACGGTGTTGTCGAGGCGGCGTTCGATCTCGGTGAGGGTCTGGGCCGCGCCGATGACGAGGGAGTCGGGTTCGACGCGCAGTTCGCGGAGTTCGGGGAGCCGGTCGACGGCGACGACGCAGTCGGCGCGGCGGGCGCGGATGTTGACCTCGACGCCCCAGTCGGTGCTGCCGGCCACGACGACCGCGTCGGGCCGGTCGCGCAGCAGCCGCAGTGTCTCGTCGAGGGTGGCGGGGCGCAGGAACGCGCTGTCGTCCAGGGTGTATTCGGTGGTGGCCGGGGCGGGCGGGGACTGTTCGCGGCGCAGGGCCAGCGGGTCGTCCTCGGCGGGGGTTCCGACGGCGTAGGCGGCGTCGCGGATGGGCCGGTAGCCGGTACAGCGGCACAGGTTGCCGCTGAGCGCGTGCAGGTCGAAGCCGTTCGGTCCGTGCTCGGCGTCGGCGGCCGGTTCCGGGTGTGCGCAGCGTCCGGGCCGGTAGTACTCGGCGGCCATGCTGCAGACGAACCCCGGTGTGCAGTAGCCGCATTGGGAGCCGCCGCGGACCGCCATCTCCTCCTGGACGGGGTGCAGGGCGGGCGGGGTGCCGGGGGCGCCGGGGGTGGCGAGGCCTTCGGAGGTGACGACCTCCTGCCCGTCGAGCGCCGCGACCGGGACCAGGCAGGCGTTGACGGCCACCCAGTCGGTGGGCTTGTCGACGCCGGGCCGGGCCACGAGGACGGAGCAGGCGCCGCACTCGCCTTCGGCGCAGCCCTCCTTGGTGCCGGTGAGGCCGCGCTCGCGCAGGAAGTCGAGCACGGTGGTGTGGGGCGTCGCGGGCGCGATGGGGGTTTCTTTCCCGTTGACGGTGATCCGTGCCGCTACCACGGCCGGTCCTCGTCTCGGTGCGCGGTGGAGCTGATCGTCCTAGTCGCCATTTTTCAGGAGCCTTCTGTTTCGGAGGCGCGGCCGGAGAACCCGGAGAGCGCACATGGGCGCGCGACGGCGCGCCTCAGGCGGTGACAGAGAATCGAAAAAGGAGCCGGGGCCGCAATCGGGCACGCCGGTGGGGAGGGGCTGTTCAGCAGCCGTGTGCTACACGGCCCGGAGCCCAGGCGACCTGGTGGGCGAGGCGAAGCGCCGCGGAGGGGGTCGACATCCGACTTCGCCTCCTTACGTCCACTCACGAGCCGGTCCGGCAGAAGCTACGTTGCCGCAGGTCCATCGGTCAAGCCGCCGTGGACGGACCCGGTGGCGCCCTTCCGGGGGGCTCCGCCGCCGGGTTCAGTCGGCCAGTTGGGCGATCCAGCCGTACGGGAGTTCCTCGCCGTCGACGGTGACGGCCTCGACGGCCCGGCTCTCGGGGTCGATCTCGGCCTGGACCCCTTCGCCCTGGTAGCGGGGGTATCCGGAGACGCCGGTGGCTCCGGTGGCCTCCACGCGGGCGGTGCGCAGGACCGCACCGTGCCCCTTGGCGTCCTGGGCGGTGCCCGGCGGGCCGGGGCGCAGGACGACGGTGTACCGGTCGGGTGCGGGGCGGGCGGCGGGAGTCATGGGGTCAGGCTAGTGACCGGGCCCGCCGCGGGCCCAGAGGCGCGGCCGGGGCCCGGGTCCCGGGCCCCGCGGGGACCGTGCGATGGAAAAAGTTTTCCACCGGCGCCTATCGAATGCCCGTGCGCTGGGAATGCTGCGGGTAATCTCCCGCCCCGGCCCGGCGCCCCCTCCCGGCGTCGCTCCGTCCCGGCATCCCGTTCAGCGCCCCGCCCGGGCGGGCCTTCCGTTCTGAGCCCTCGGGAGGCACCACGCCATGCACTCGGCCCCCACGAAGCCCTCGGCCCCCAGCCGCCGCGATCTCCTCGCCGGCCTCGGTCTGGCCGCCGCGGCCCCGCTCGTCCTCGGCGCCGCGCCCCGCCGCGCACCCCTCGACCAGCTCTCGCCCGCCGCCCGGGGCGGCCGTACGGTCCTGCTCCGCGGGGCCTCCCTGGTGCTCACCATGGATCCCGCCCTCGGCAGCGGTCCCCTCGGCGCCGTCGGCGACGCGGACGTGCTGATGCGGGACGGCGCCATCGCCGCCGTCGGCCCGGCGCTGCCGACACCGCCCGGTGCCCGGGTGGTGGAGGTCCCGGGCAGGCTGGTGATGCCCGGGTTCGTCGACACCCACAACCACCTCTGGCAGGCGGCGATCCGGGGCGGGTGCACCGACCGGGACCTGTTCGGCTGGTTCCGGGGGTGTACGGATCCCCTGCGCGGGCGCCTGACCCCGGCGGACCTTCACAGCATCGTGCGGCTCGCCGCCCTGGACGCCGTCCAGTCGGGCGTGACGACGCTGCTGGACTGGGTGGACATCTTCTCGTACGACCTGATCGAGAGCTACGTGCGGGCGCTGGCCGGCACCGGGCTGCGGTTCACGTACGCCATGTACCCGCCGGCCCCGGACGCGGTCCTGCTCACGAAGGTGAAGCGGGAGCTCGTCGACCCGCTGCCGCTCGCTTCCTTCCAGGTCGCCACGCACGCGGCGCGGGCCGCCGAGTCCCACAACCGCGCCCACTGGGAGGCCGCCCAGGAGCTGGGGGTGATGCTCAACTCCCATGTCCTGGAGCGGCCCGAGCAGCGCGCCGACGATCCCCTCGGGGTGCTCGCCGACATCGGCGCGATGGGCCCGCGGCTGCTGATCAACCACGCCGTCCACCTGACGGACGCGGAGATCGCCGCCGTCGCCGGGCACGACGTGCGCGCGGCCCACTGTCCGCTCAGCAACATGCGGCTGGCCTCCGGCATCATGCCGCTGTCCGACCTGGCGGGCCGGGGCGTCAAGGTCGGGCTCGGGCTGGACGGCGGGACCAACGACAGCTCCGACTTCCACGCGCTGATGAAGGCCGCCGTCGGCCTCCAGCGCGTCCGCACGACCCGGGCGGGGGTCTTCCCGCAGGTGTCCGACGTGCTGCGGATGGCCACCCTGGGCGGCGCCGAGGTGCTCGGCATCGAGGACCGGGTGGGCTCCCTGACCCCCGGCAAGCGGGCCGACGTCGTGGTCGTCGACCCGGCCGCGCTGAACTTCGCGCCGCGCTTCGACTGGGTCGGGCAGATCGTCTTCAACGGGCGGCCCGAGAACGTCGAAGCCGTTTTCGTGGACGGACGCGCGCTCAAGCTCGGCGGCCGGCTGGTCGGCGTCGACACCCGGCGCGTCGTACGGGAGGCCGAGGCGGCCGCGACCCGCCTGCGTACGGCCTGACCTGCGGGACGGGGTCTCCCGACGGCTCCCGACGGGCCCCGACAGTCTGCTTTCCGGCGTTCCCCACGGCTTCCAAGTGGGCGGGGAAGCCGGGGCGTTGTCCTCGCCGAGACGGATGGAATCGGTGAGTCCGCAACCCTTGACGGGGTTTCACGGGCCCTCACATACTGACGGCCAAATCGATTTGGCCCCTTCGATCCGGCTCCCTTGCGAGCCGGATCGCGGCCCAACGCCGGAGCGAGCCGAACGGAGCTCGAACGTGTCCAGTCCCAGCACTCTCCCCCACCCCGTGGACCAGTCCCGCCCACTGAGCCGGATCCTCCTGTTCGGTGTCCAGCACGTCCTCGTCATGGCCGCCACCCCCGTCTCGGCGATCTTCCTGATGAGCGCCACCCTCCGCCTCGACCCCGGCCTCACCGTGAACCTGCTCTCGGCGGCCTTCGTGCTCTCGGGGGCCGGCTCGCTGATCCAGTCGCTCGGCCCCTGGAAGTTCGGGCCCCGGCTGCCGTTCGTCATGCTGCCCGGCGGGGCCGCGCTGATCCTGTTCCTGGCCATCGCCGAGGAGCACGGCGTACGCACCGCCACCGGAGCGGTGATCATCAGCGCGGCGTTCTACTTCGTCGTCCTGCCGGTCTTCTCCCGCCTGCTGAGGTTCTTCCCCACCCTGGTCATCGGCACGATGATCGTCATCGTCGGCGTCAACCTGGTGAAGGTGGGCGCGCTGCTCGTCACCGGCCGCCCCGGGACTCCCGGCTTCGCCGACCCTGCGAACCTGGCGCTGGGACTCGCGACGATCGGCTTCACCGTCGCCCTCTACTGGCTGTTCAGCGGCGTCCTGCGGCAACTCGCGGTGATGCTGGGCCTGATCGCCGGCAGCCTGCTCGCCTTCGCCCTCGGACGGCTCGACTTCGGCGGGATCACCGACGGCGGGGTACTGAGCGCGCCCCAGCTGATGCCGTTCGGCACGCCCGAGTTCCACCTCGTCGCCGCGCTGCCCCTGATGCTGTACGGCCTGGCCTCCATGGCGGAGGCCACCGGGCAGACCGTCATCAACGCCGAGACCGTCGGCAAGGAGATCGACCGCCGCACGCACGTGCCCAGGACCATCCGCGGTGACGCCCTCGTCTCCCTGCTCGCCGGCTTCCTCGGGCTGCCGCTGATGGTGACCAGCGGCGAGAACATCGGCATCGTCCGGGTGACCGGCGTCCGCAGCCGGTTCGTCACCGCGGCCGCCGGGGTCGTGCTCATCGTCATCGGCTTCCTCGCCCCGGTGATCCGCGCCATCAGCGTCATCCCGTCCGCCGTCGTCGGCGGCACCGCCATGGTGGTCTTCGCGGTCATCACCGTGCTCGGCGTCCAGATGCTCGGCAGGGCCGGACTCGACCGGCACTCCCACGCCTTCATCTGCGCCGTCGCCCTCGCCCTGGGCCTGCTGCCGATCCTCGTCCCCGGCGTCTACGCGGGCCTGCCGTCCGGCGCGCGGATCCTGCTCGAAAGCGGCGTCGCCGTGGGCGCGTTCACCGCCGCCGTCCTCAACGTCCTCTTCCACCACGTCAGGCCCCGGCTGTCCGCCGGCCGCACCGCACGGCCCGCGCACTCCCCCGTCGACGCCGGCGGCCCCCGCCCCCTGCCCCATGCGTGACCCGTACGCGAAGGACGAGATGACCCACCCCATGAGCCGTGACACCGCCGGCACCACACCCTGCTCCCCCGCCGCGCAAGCCCCGCTGACCGCGTCCCGGCTGACGGCGGACGTACAACTCCTGGCACCCGCCCTCGTGATGACGCCCCAGGGCCCCGTGGAGCGGTACGCGGCCGTCGTCGCCGACGGCTCCTTCCTCGCCGTCGGGCCGGCCGCCCGGCTGGAACGCGAACATCCGGACCTGACCCCGGTCCGGCTGCCCGGGCACGTGCTGATGCCGGGCTTCGTGGACGCGCACCACCACCTGACGCAGAGCTTCGGCGCGGCGCTGGCCTTCGGCGAGCCCTCCGAGATCTTCAGCCGCGTGTGGGTCCCCCTGGAGGGCGCCCTGGACGAGGAGTCCGCGCACGTCGCCGCGAAGCTGGCCGCCCTGGAATCCCTGCGGGGCGGGTTCACCACCGTCGCCGACGCCGGCACCCGGGCCCCGGTGGACGTCGACGCCCTGGCTCGCGCCACCACCGAGGCCGGCATCCGCTGCGTGCTCGGGCTCGTCTGCAACGATGCCGACGGCACCGCGCGCACGGACCGCACCGCCGTCCTGGCCGCCGCCGAGAAGCACCTCGCCCGGTACGCCGGCGCGGAGCTGGTACACCCGTCGCTGGCCGTCTCCGTCCCGGAAGCCGCCACCGCGAAGACCCTGCGGGACACCGCACGGCTCGCCGCCGAAGCGGGCGCCGTCGTCCAGGTCCACGTCAACGAACACCTCGCCGCCGTGGAACGCTCCCTCGTCCGGCACGGCCTGCGCCCCCTGGAGTACCTGCGCGAAGCCGGCGCCCTGGGACCGCAGTTGCTGGCCGCGCACGCCACCCTGGTCACCCCGGCCGAGCTGACCCTGCTCGCCGACACCGGCACCGCCGTGAGCTACAACCCGGTCGCCAGCGCCTGGAAGGGCAACGCCGTGGCACCGGCCACCACCATGGCCGAACGCGGGATCCGCTTCGGCCTGGGCACGGACGGCACCCGGGGCGACGCCTTCCGCCTCGCCGAGGCCGCCGAGTTCGCCCAGCGGCTCGCCTACGGCCTGGCCACCGGCGACTCGTCCTGCGGCGCCGGCTGGTCCTGGCTGGACCGCGGGGGCGCGGGCGGCGCCGACGCCGTCGGCCTCGGCGCGCTCACCGGCCGGATCGCCGCCGGGGCGGCCGCCGACTTCCTGCTCGTCGACGTGAGCGGGCCGGAGATGCGGGCGTCCTGGGACCTGCCCTGGGAGCTGGTCCGCCGCGGCAACCGCGACCAGATCACCGCGGTGTTCACGGCCGGCCGGCTGCGGATGTGGCGGGGCCGGGCCGTCGGCTGGGACGACCGCGCGCTCGTCGAGCGGGCGGCCGAGCTGGCCGCGGAGGTCGTCGGGCGGGCCCGGGTGACCCGCGTGCACCCCACCTCCACGCGCGCCCGGGCGGGGAGCGCCGCCCGGTGAGCGCCCAGGCGGTGGCGGTCCTCGCCCTGGTGGTGGCGGCCGCCGCGTTCGTCCAGGGCACCAGCGGCCTCGGGTTCGCGCTGGTCGTCGCACCGGTGGCCGGACTCCTCGACCCCTCCCTGCTCCCGGTGTTCGTCCTCGCGTCGATGATCCCGCTGAACGTGTACGTGGCCTGGCGCGAGCGGCGGTCCCTGGACCTGCGCGGAGCCGGCTGGATCACGGCGGCCAGGCTCGCGGCGACCCCCGGCGGGCTGGCCCTGCTCTGGGCCGTGCCGGAGCGGCGGCTCGGCCTGGTCGTCGGCGTGGCGACCCTCCTGGCGGCGGCCGTGAGCCTCGCGGCCCCGGCCTTCGTGCCCGGCCGCGCCGCCTATCTGGGGGCGGGGGTCGTCACGGGGCTCACCGAGACCGCGACCGGGGTGGGCGGGCCGCCGCTGGCCCTGGTCTACCAGCACCGTCCGCCGGCGGAGCTGCGTGCCACGGTCGCCCTGTGCTTCCTGATCGGCGAGGTGGTCTCGCTCGCCCTGCTCCTCGCGACCGGGCGGGGCACCCCGGCACAACTGGGCTGGGCCGTGCTGCTGTTGCCCGCCCTGGCGGCGGGGGCGTGGCTGAGCCGGCTGGCGCACCACCGGGTCGACGCCGCACGGATGCGCCCCCTGGTGCTCGGGTTCGCGCTCGTCTCCGGCGCCGTGCTCATCCTGGCGCCGTGACGCGCAGCGACGAGGCCCGCGCCACGAGACGGGGCTCGGGCGGCGCCGCGACGGCGGCCTGCGCACCGCGCAGCCGTGCCAGGAGCAGTTCCACCGCGTCGGTGGCCGCCCGGTCCAGCTGGAGGTCGACGGCCGTGAGCGGGGGTTCGCAGGTACGGGCGCGCGGGCCGTCGTACCGGGTGGCCACCAGCACGTCCTCGGGGACGCGCCGGCCGCTGTCGCGGATCGCGCGGACGGCGCCGGCCGCGAAGACGTCCACGAGGGCGCAGACCGCGTCGGTCCGCGGGTGTTCGGCCAGCAGGGCGGCGCAGGCGTCGTAGCCGGCCTGCTCGCCGCCCTCCTCCGGGGCGGTGACGACGACGGGCGGCCAGCCGCCCGCGGCCGCGGCGCGTTCGTACGCGGCGCGGGCGTCGACGGAGGAGTGCCGGCCGCCCGCGCCGATGAGGAGCGCCGGACGGCGGGCGCCCTGGTCGCGCAGGTGCCCCAGCAGCAGTTCGGTGACCGGGCCGCCGCGCAGGTCGACGTACGGGGCGTCCCCGGGCGCGGACACCTCGCGGCCGAGCGCCACGTACGGCAGGCCCCGCTCGCGCAGCTGCGTGACGGCCGGGTCGTCCTCGCCGGGCTCGACCACGATCGCGCCGTCGATGTCGAGGGAGTGCAGGGCCGATCCGGACCGCACGGGCGGGACCAGGACGAGCGCGTAGCCGTGGGTCATGGCGCGTTCGGCCGCGGCGGCGGCGATCTCCATGTAGAACCCGAGCCGGGAGGGGCCGGCGGCCACCGAGAAGGGCATGGAGGAGGCGAGCGCGATGGCCTTCGCCTGGCCCTGGCGCAGCCGCTGGGCCCGCAGGTTGGGCCGGTAGCCGAGTTCGGCGGCGGTCCGCTTGACGCGTTCGCGGGTCCGGGGGTCGACCTTGCCCAGCCCGTTCAGCGCGTGGGACACGGTGGTCGGGGACACCGACGCGGCCCGCGCGACGTCGGCGATCGTCGGCGGCCGTCGGCGGGAGCCCTCGGCGGGAGCGGCGCCGGGACCGGAACCGGGACTGGACATCTGCGCGGGGCTCCTCACTCGATCGGCCGGGACGGTGCCATCTTCGCCGACCCGCCCGGCGTCCTCCAGACCCGGCGGCGGGGTAAGGATCGAACGAAGAGCCGAACGCCGGATCCGGGCGGTCCTCGTGATCAAACGGCCGCCTGACCCGTTCACCGTGAAAGCCCATGTCAAAAGGGCGACTTGGCAGTGCCGACCATGACGGTGAAGGAAGAGGGGCGTTCGTGTCCGAGAGTCCGGCCGATGTCATCTCCGAGGGCGGCGATGCAGCGGCTGGGCGCCGGTGAGCTGATCGCCGTGTTCCCTGAGGGCGTCGCCGGGCTGGAGAAACCGTTCCGCGAGCGCTACCGGCTCCAGCCGTTCGATCCCGGGTTCGCGGTCGCGGCCCTGCACGGAGCGGCCCCGGGGGTTCGGCGCCCGGTCCGAGGCCGCCCGGCTGCTGTGCTCCGAGGTGCGGGACACGGTGCAGGAGATGGTCGGGCGGGAGCGCGCATGGGTCAGCGCAGGGACTCCCGCGGCGGCCGCTCCCGCAGGGCGCCGTAGCCGATGAAGTAGGCCGGGACGCGGTTGAGCCAGCGGGACTCCGTGATCAGCTCCGTCATGCGCTTGGCGCGGCGGGGGTCGCCGAAGGCGGTCTCGCCGGCCAGCAGGGGTTCGATGACCTGGGCGTGGGCCAGGCGCTGGAGGCCCTGGGTCAGCACCGTGGTGGGCCAGCGGCGCAGTTGCACGCGGCGGACGTCGTGCAGCCCCACGGTGCCCGCGCGCAGCGGGCGCACCAGGTGGCGGGCGGCGGCCACCGCGTCCTGGACGGCCAGGTTGATGCCGATGCCGAAGACGGGAGACATGGCGTGGGCGGCGTCGCCGATGCACAGCAGCCCGGGGCGGTGCCAGCGGCGCAGCCGGTCGAGCCGTACGTCGAGCAGCTTGACCTCGTCCCAGGAGGTGACGGCGCCGGCCCGGTCGGCCAGCCACGGCGCGGCGTCCGTGAAGCGGGTCATGAAGCGCTCCAGCCCCTCCGCGCGGCGTGCGGTGTCCGTGCCCTTGGGGATGAGCGCCGCGCACTGCCAGTAGTCGCCGCGGTCGATGAGGGCGGTGAAGAAGCGGTCGCCCAGGGCGCCGACGAGCCCGCTGGGGTCGTCCTCCTCGCGCGGCAGGCGGAACCACCAGGCGTCCATGGGGCAGGGGAAGCCCTCCAGGCCGAGTTCCGGCAGGGCCCGGGCGAGCGAGCCGCGGCCGTCGCAGGCCACGGTGAGGGTGGCCCGCAGTTCGCCGGTGCGGCCGTCGGCGGTGCGGTAGCGCACACCCGTGACCCGTCCGCGTTCGACGAGGAAGGAGGTCGCGCCGGTTTCCATGCGCAGCCGGAAGGAGGGTTCCTTGCGGGCTTCGTCGGCGAGCAGGTCGAGCAGGTCCCACTGGGGCACCATCGCGATGTAGTTGTACTTCCCCGGCAGCGCCGCGATGTTCCCCACGGTGACCAGTGACCGGTCCTGCCCGAGGGGCAGTTGGACCGAGGAGACCCGGCGCTGCGGCAGCCGGGCGAAGCGTTCGGCGAGGCCGATGTCGTCCAGGAGCGAGAGGGTCGAGGGGTGCACGGTGTCGCCGCGGAAGTCGCGCAGGAAGTCCCCGTGTTTCTCCAGCACCGTCACCTCGACCCCGGCCCGGGCCAGCAGCAGCGCCAGCACCATGCCGGCCGGTCCGCCCCCCACCACACAGCACGTCGTGCGTTCTCCAGCAGCGGCCACAGCAGCACACCCCTTCGCCTTCGCGGTCCTTCCGGCGGGCCCGAGGAGACGTATACCGCACGGTGGCGGCCCTCCGGCCGGTGACGCGCGCCGCGTCCCCCGTTCCCGAGGTGACGACCCACACGCAGGTGACTAGCATGGACAGGAGACGGCCGCCATCGCGGGAACGGGCCTTTCGCCCGCGGTGATTCACGCGGCCCGGGGAACGCGCGATCCAGCCCCCATGGTCCGCGGCTCGAACAGCCGCGTTGACGGCGGACGCACCCTGCGCACATCCATCCCACAAAGGCAGAACTCCGTGCTGGAACGGAAGAAGGCCGAAGGCGTTCCGCGCCGCACGGGCGGCGCGGTGACGAGAAGGGTTTCGAACCATGCGTGCACTGAGAGTGAAGCAGCTCTTCGCGGCTTCCGCGATCGCGGCCCTGATGGCGGGCGGCGCCGTCGGAGCAGCGGGTACGGCCTCGGCGGCGGTGCCCACTCACTCCGTCGCCTATGTGACCGGCGGCGGTTGGGACGACGACGACGACCACGGCGGCTGGTACGACGACGATGACGACTGGGGCGGAGGGTACGACGACGACGACTGCTGACGGGTGACCGCCCGCGGGGCTGCGCGGACCGCCGTAACGACGGGCCGCGCCGCCCCTTGCCCGCGTGCGGGAGGGGTGCCACCGGGTCCACGCGGTCCCGCGGGCCTCGTACTCGCGCATGGCCTCGACGGCGGTCGCCGTGTCCGGGCCGAGTTCACGGCGTACGAGCCACAGGGCGAGTTCCAGTCCCGGGGTGATGCCGGCGGCCGTGACGAGGTCCCCGTCGTCGACGACGCGGGCGTTCTTCAGCACGCCGCCCTGCTGTTCGAGGTCCGGCCGTGCCTTGTGGTGGGTGGTGCAGGGCCTCCCGCGGGTGGGTCCCGCGGCGGAGAGCAGCATGACGCCCGTGCACACAGGGCGCTGACCGTCAGTCCGGCGCGGGGCGCCGCGCCCAGGGGCGCGCGGCAAGGTGCCGCGGCGGATCCCGGCCCGGACGCTGGGGTCCTCGTGGCGGGCGTAGCCGCCGCCCGGGACGACGAGGACGTCCGCCGCGTGCGGGGCCCAGCCGTGGTCGACGGATGCGGGTGCCGTACGACGCCTGGACGGTTTCCCGCACCGCGGGCCGTCAGGTCCCGAGCCGGGTGGAGGCGCGGGTCTCCAGCGCCCAGTCGTGCCGCCGGAGGGTGTCGGCCGGGGTCCGCCCGGCGAGGACGTCGCACAGCAGGTCGGCACAGGACCTGCCGTACGCGGTGGGGCGGAGGTCGATCGCGGTGACGGGCGGGTCGCAGCTGCGGGCGGCGACGCCGTCCACGCAGGAGGCGACCTGGAAGTCGCGGCCGACGGTCCGGCCGAGGCCGGCCGCGGCGCGCAGCACCCCGGGGGCCGCGCCGTCGGGGGCGCAGATGACGGCGTCCACGGCCGGATCGGCGGACAGCAGGGCGCGGGTGCGCTCGCCCGCCTGGGCCGGGGTGGCGGCGAAGGGAACGGTGTGGACGGTGACGGGGATCTTGTGCGCCGTGCTCCAGGAGGCGGCGGCCGTCCGCAGCGCCTGGGCCCAGGCGGAGGTGGCCTCGGGGGCGAGCAGGGCCGGGGCGTGGGCGCCGCGGCCGTGCACGTGGTCGAGGAGCGCGGTGAGCGAGGCGGCGTTGTCGCAGACCACCGCCGCGGTGGGGGTGGGGGTGTGCCCGGGGTAGCGCTCGCCGGTGACGACCGGGACTCCGGCGGCGAGCAGGCCCGGGACGGCCGGATCGCCGGTCTCCGGGTCGATGACGAGGAGGCCGTCCACCCGGGAGGCGAGGGGCCCGTGCGCCGCGGCCGCCGAGCCCAGGAGGACCACGTCCAGGCCCTCCTCCTGGGCGCGCTCGACCGCCCCGAAGGCGAGGTTCATGTAGTAGTCCAGCCGGGTCGCGGTCTGCGGGAGGTACAGGCCGACCGCTCCGGTGCTGGCCCGGCGCAGGCGGCGGGCGGCGCTGTTGGGGCGGTAGCCGAGCCGGTCCGCGGCCTCGCGCACGCGGTCGCGGGTGGCTCCGGCCACCCGCCCGGACCCCTGGAGGGCGTCGGAGGCGGTGCTCTTGGAGACGCCTGCCGCACGGGCGACGTCGAACAGGGTCACGGTACGGGCGGTCACGGTCCCGCATTCTAGGCGCCCTGGACCGGACCTTGCCGGAACGTTCCGGCACGGTCTACATTCACCCCTGCCGGAAGGTTCCGGCAGACCCTCGCCCAGCGTCCTGACTGAATTCTCAGTCAGGACGCCCCGGTGAACCGACGACCCTCCCGAAGGCGGACCACGCATGCCCGGCTACTCAGTCCTCACCTCCTACGGATCCCCGCTCGGCTCCCCCGGCCGGACCCGGCCGGCCGAGCGCGAGGTCCTGCGCGTCGGGCTCGTCCAGATGCGCTGGCACGCCGATCCGGCCGAGCACGACGACCACCTGCGCGAAGGCGTCGCGCTGGCCGCCGCCCAGGGCGCCCGGGTGGTGTGCCTGCCGGAGCTGACCCGCAGCCCGTACTTCTGCAACACGGACGACCCGATGGCCGACGGTGCCGAGCGCTGGCTGGAGGACGTCGAGACCGGCCCCACGGTCCGGCTGGCCACCGAGCTGGCCACCGGGCTCGGCATCACCGTCCACGCCTCCCTCTACGAGCGCGCGGAGGACGGCGGCCTCGGCTACAACACGGCCGTCTGCGTGGACTCCGGCGGCGAGCTCATCGCCCGCACCCGCAAGAACCACATCCCGGCGTTCCCCGGCTACCGCGAGGACCTCTGCTTCCGGCCCGGCGACAGCGGCTTCCCGGTCGTCGCCCACCAGGGCGCCCGCTTCGGCTTCCCGACCTGCTGGGACGAGTGGTTCCCGGAGCTCGCCCGCGCGTACTCGCTGGCCGGCGCGGACATCCTCGTCCACCCCACCGCCATCGGCTCCGAGGTGGACCTGCCGGACTTCGACACCCGCCCCCTGTGGGAGCACGCCATCAGCGCCAACGGGCTCGCCAACGCCCTGTTCGCCATCGTCCCCAACCGCGTGGGCACCGAGGGCCGCTCCGTCTTCTACGGCTCCTCGTTCATCTCCGACCCCTACGGCCGGGTCATGCTCCGCGCGCCGCGCCACACCCCGGCCGTCCTCGTCGCGGACCTCGACCTCGACCAGCGCCGCGACTGGCTGGAGTTCGGCCTGATGCGCACCCGCCGCCCCGAGCTGTACGGCACCCTCACGGAGCGGACCGGTCCGCGGGCGCGGTGAGGGCCGTCCCGCGGGCCGGACGGCCCGTGTGATCAGCGACTCATCCGCTTGGTGGGAGGGCCCGCGGGGTTGTAGCGTCACGGCGACATAAAGACATAGCGACGACGGCGAGACGGAAGTCCGGTGTGAATCCGGCATGGTCGCGCCACTGTGTGCTGCGACGGCACCCCCCTCGGGGTGGCGGCCGCGGCGAGTCAGACCCTCGGACCGTCGTAACGCACCACCACATGGGACGCGTTGTTCCCCAAGGAGGTTCCCCCATGGCCGAGGCTCTCGCTTCCGCTGCCGTATCCGCCCCCGCTCTCTCCCCGTCCGCGCCGCTGCCCGTCAAGGCCGTCCTGCCCTGGGCGCTGTTCGTCGGCCTGCTGATGCTCGTGGCCCTGTACTTCGTCGGCGCGGAGCAGGGTGCCACCGCCGTGTTCTCGGGCGAGGCCGTCCACGAGTGGGTGCACGACGGACGCCACCTGCTCGGTTTCCCCTGCCACTGAGAGGCGCGCACCATGTACGCCTCCACTGTCAGAGGTCTGCTGGTCCGCGGCATGCTCGCGGGCCTGATCGCGGGTCTGTTCGCCTTCGCCGTCGCCTACGTGGTCGGTGAACCCCCCGTGCGGGGGTCCATCGCCGTCGAGGAGGCGGCGGCCGCCAAGGAGGCCGCTCCCGCGGCCGGCCACGCCGGTCACGGCGGCGGTGGCGACGTCCCCGCCGCCGAGGAGGAGGAAGAACTCGTCAGCCGGCCCGTGCAGTCCACCGTCGGTCTCGCCACCGGCGTGCTGGTCTACGGGGTCGCGCTGGGCGGCATCGCCTCCCTCGCGTTCTCCTTCGCCCTGGGCCGGGTGGGCCGGTTCAGCCCCCGGGCCACGGCCGCCCTCACCGCCGGGGGCGCGTTCACGCTGGTCTACCTGGTGCCGTTCCTGAAGTACCCGGCGACCCCGCCGGCCGTCGGGAACCCGGACACCATCGGCCAGCGCACCACGCTGTTCTTCCTGATGATCCTGCTCAGCGTCCTGCTGGGCGTCGGCGCGATCGTCCTGGGCCGGCGTCTGGCGCCGCGCCTGGGCAACTGGAACGCGACCCTGGCGGCCGGGGCGGGCTTCGTCGTCGCCACCGGGCTGGCCTTCCTGGTGCTCCCGGACAACACCGACGCCGTCAAGGCGGAGTTCCCCGCGGCCCTGCTGTGGGACTTCCGGGTCGCCTCGGTGGCCGTCCAGCTCGTGCTGTGGGCCGTGTTCGGGATCGTCTTCGGGATCCTCGCCCAGCGCCTGCCGGCCCTGCGCGCCGATGCCGCCGGCACGGAGGCGGCGGCCTCCCGCCCGGCATCGGCCCTCGTCTGAGCGCACGCCGAACGCACCCTGAGCCCTGCCGCCCCGGACCTCCGGGGCGGCAGGGCTCGGTCCGTGGGGCTCAGGGGCGGTGCAGGCGGGGGGCCAGGGCCGCCATCACCGCCATCAGCGCGGGCAGCACCAGCATCGCCCAGCGCAGCGTCGTCGCCTCCGCCAGGGCACCGATGACCGGGGGGGCCCGCGAGGAAGCCGACGTAGCCCACGGCCGAGACGGCGGCGATGGAGGAGCCGGTGCGGCCGGGCCGCAGGGCGGCCGCGTGGGCGAAGACGAGGGGGATGACCGCGGCCATGCCCAGACCGAGCAGGGTGTAGCCGACGAAGCCCGCCGCGGTCGTCGCGGCGAGGACCGGGATCAGGGCGCCGGTGCCCGCCACCACGGCGCACAGGAACGTGAAGCGGGCCGTGCCGAGGCGGGCCCGCAGCCGGTCGGCGGTGAGGCGGCCGACGACCATGCCCGCGGAGAAGACGGCGTACCCCAGGCCGGCGGCGCCCGCCGACGCTCCCGTCTCCTCCTTCAGGTAGACGGCCCCCCAGTCGTTGACGACCCCCTCCCCCATCAGGGCGCAGAACGCCACGAGCCCGGGGATCCACAGGCCCGGCCCGGGCAGGGCCAGCAGGGGTCCGGTCCCGGACGGCCGCCCATTCCGCCGCGGTTCGGGGGCGAGGGCCGTGGCCGCCGTCGCCGCGACCGCCAGCAGGACGAGGGCGGTCACGGTGAAGTGCGCCCGGATGCCGACGCCGGCGGAGGCGGCGAGGCCGCCCGCCGTGGCGCCGGCGATGCCGCCGAGGCTGAACATGGCGTGGAAGCCGCCGAGCACGGGGCGTCCGTAGGCGCGTTCGACCAGGACGCCCTGGGTGTTCATGGCGACGTCGACGGCCGTGTTGCCGCAGGCGAAGACGGCCAGGGCCGCCGTCAGTACCGCGAGGTCGGGAACGAACGGCAGGCTCGCGAGGGCGCCCAGGTAGGCGGCCATGCCGGTGCACAGCACCGTACGGCTGCCGTACCTGGCCACCAGGCCGCCGACCAGCGGCAGCCCCACGAAGGCGCCGCCGCTCAGGCCGACGAGCGCCACGGCGAGTTCCCCGGCGGACAGGTCCAGCCGGCTCTGGACGCCGGGCACCCGGGCGGCCCAGGTCGCGAAGGCCGCCCCGGTGACGAAGAAGACCGCGCAGACGGCCAGCCGCATCGTCCGCGGGCGCGGGCTCCGGGCGCGGCCGGGCGGCACCGTGCGTCCGCCCGCGGTCTCGGGCTCGTTGCGCATCTGCGTCCGTCCCCTTGTCGTTCGTGTGCTGTCCGTCCCGGCCCGTCAGTGCGCCGGGCCGGCGGTCCGCCGGGTCAGGGCGACCAGCCCGTCCCGTTCCTCGACAAGGACCTTGTACAGGACTTCGGCGTAGCGGTGCATCGTCGTCACGTCGTTGGGCGGGCCGAAGGAGCTGAGGCTCTGTCCGAGGACGAGGCGGCGCAGGCAGACCTCCTCGCTGACGGGGTACTGCGCCGGGTCGTAGTGGTGGCCGGGGCGGGCGTGCCCACAGCTCCAGGGGCAGCCGCGGCCGTAGCCGCGGAGCTCCTGGAACAGGGTCTGTCCGGGTACCGGCTGCGGCTGCCAGCGCGTGATGTGCAGGCCTTCGGCGTTCACCGCCCGGGCGAGGGCGTCGCGGAAGGCGGCGACGGGGAGGCCGTCGAGGCCTAGTTCCTCGGGCGTGACGAGCAGCGGGTAGAAGAAGTACACGTGCGTGCGGTCCTCGGGGACGACAGGCGTGCGGATGCCGGGTACGCCGGCCAGGGCCCGCGTGAGGGCGGCCCCGTTGGCCTGCCGTACGCGGGACATCCGCGGCAGGCGGGTGAGCTGGGAGCGGGCGAACGCGGCGGCGAGGACGTCGATGCGGTAGTTCCAGCCCATGATGCGGGCGTTGTAGTCGCGGCTCTGGCCGGGGAGTTCCTCGCCGAACATCAGCACCCGCCGGGCCAGCCGGTGCTGTTCCTCGTCGCGCGTGGCGAACAGGCCGCCCTCACCGAGGGCGGAGAGGGTCTTGGAGCCGTTGAGGCTGGCGCCGCTGAGGGTGCCGAGGGAGCCGACGGGGCGGCCCCGGTACTCGGCGCCGTGCGCCTGGGAGGCGTCCTCGATGAGGACGAGGCCGTGCCGGTCCGTGATCGCCCGCAGGGCGTCGTAGTCGGCGGGCAGGCCGTTGAGGTCGACGGCGACGACGGCGCGGGTGCGGTCGGTGATCCGCTCCTCGATCCGGGCGGGGTCGATGTTGAAGGTGGCGGGGTCGGTGTCCACGAACACCGGGATCGCGTTGGCCTGGAGCACGCAGGAGGCCGAGGCGAGGAAGGTGTCGGCCGGCACGAGCACCTCGTCGCCCGGCTCGACGCCCGCGGCGGCGATCGCCATGTGCAGGGCGGCGGTGCCGGAGTTGGCCGCGAGGACGTGGGGCATGCCGGTGTACTCGGCCCAGGCCTCTTCCAGGTCGCCCACCGTGCGCATGGGCCAGTGCCACGGGGCCGCCCCGTCCATCGCGTCGAGCACGGCCTTGCGGTCGGCGTCCGTGATGTGCGGCCAGGGGGCCGCCTCGTGCGGGGAGAGCAGCGGTGTACCGCCGTCGACGGCTAGCACGTCCTGGCCTCCAGGCTCCGGCGCGCGGGGGCCTCCCGGCGGAACACCGCCCTGGCGGTGGGGAGTTCGGGGAAGCGTCCGAGCAGGCCCGCCAGCCGGGTGAGGCCCTCGGCCAGGGTGATCCGCGGGGCGAAGCCGAGCGCTCGCAGCCGGGTGGTGTCGGCGAGGAGCGTGAAGCTGTCGGCGAGGCTGGAGGGGTCGGCGTCCAGCAGTGCGGGGCGGCCGGTCGCCGTCCCCACCTCCGCGGCCAGCTCGCGCATGGAGACGGCGGTGCCGGTGCCCAGGTTGTAGGTCCCGCCGTCGGCGCCCCGGTCGGCCAGGGTGATCAGCGCCCGGCAGAGGTCCTCGACGTGGATGAAGTCGCGGCGCTTGCGGTCGATGTCGCCGACCACGGGGATGGGCTGCTCGTTGAGGTGCCAGCGCAGGAACTGCGAGACCTCTCCGCCCGCCCGGCGGGGGTCTTCGCCCGGGCCGTAGACCACGAAGGACCGGCCGGTGACGACGGGCAGTCCGGCGGTGGCGTGCAGGCTGCGCAGGGTCAGCTCGCCGGACAGCTTCGAGGCGCCGTACGGGAGGAAGGGCAGGGTGGGGTGGTCCTCGTGGATCGGGCTGCGGCGCGGGGTGCCGTAGACGATGGCGGAGGAGAGGTAGACCAGGCGGCGCGCCCCGAGCTCCAGGCAGGCGTTGCCGACGTTGCAGGTCGCGAGGGCGTTGAGGTGGAAGTCGCGGCGGGGGTCGGCCACCGACTCGGTGCCGCTGGCGTTGCCGGCGAGGTGGAACACGGCGTCGGCGCTGCGCAGCGCCAGGAGCGTCTCCCCGTAGTCGCGCAGGTCGGCGCGGACGTGGCGGACGCCGGGCAGTTGCGCGAGGCCGGCGGGAAGCGGGGCGTGGTCGACGACGGTGACCTTCCGGGACAGCCGGCTGAGGGCCGTGACGAGGTGCCGGCCGACGAAACCGGCTCCGCCGGTGACGGCCACCTCCTCGTAGGGGCTTTCGGGTGTGTCGGGGCCGTGGTGGTGCACGATCACTCCATTCGGGGTCCGGCGTGGTCCAGCGGGGGCCGGCGGATCCGGGGCGAGGGGAATGGCGGGAACGGGCGGGCGCCGGGCCGGGGTCACGCGGGGCGCGCACGCCCGCCGCCGTGCACCCCGTGTGCGCCGGGCCGGAGTGCCGTCCGGCGCCGGTCCGGGGACCGCGGTGCCGCTCACACACCTGATCGGTGACCGGCCCAGCCAGTGCACCACGCCTCCTCCCGGCCGGCGCAAGGGGTGCCGGGCAGAGTGGCCGAGACCGCCTCCCGTCCGGCGGCGGGGCGGCGAGAAGAGCGGAGCTGGTCCGTTTCCGCCCCCGCCGAGGGCGGAAGGAGGGCCTCCGCCCAAACCGGAAGCAGGGGGCGCACCGTTGCGCGAGGGCGCCCGGATGGCCGGTTCGGCGGGCTTGACCTGGGGGGACGGGAGATGCTCCACAGCGGGCAAACCCCGCGCGACCACCGATCCGTGGAACCCGTCTGAAGGTATGAACACGAATTTCACACATCTGCTCTTCATACCGGGCCGCCATGGTCTAGATTGACCGTGCTTCAGCTGTTCATACACGAGCAACCAGTAAACGATCTACAGGTCAGGCGCTACGGAAAGCTGGCAATCACGTCCCCCCGGCACGATGCGTGGGGGATGATCAATTACCGGGGCCCGGGAAAGGGCCTTGGGTGCGGGGGAGCACCCGAGGTTTCGGCGGGTTCTCGCGCACGTCGCAAGTCTGGCGGGGCACGTCCGTTCGCTGCCGCCGGGGTGGGTTGTCCAAGCAGTTCCAGACGGCCGGGCGGGGATCCCGGGGAGGAACGGCGCGGTCGGGAGGCGGGGGCCTCCCGGCGGAGCACGTGATTGGCGAAAACACGTCGTACCACTGGGGACCTGGGGGGTTCTGTGCGGCAAGGGGGATTAGTCAGCCCGTTCCCGTCTGCGCGCGGGGGGCGTCTGGCGAACGGGGCGATCAGCCGTCCCGCGAGTGACTGGGAGCAGCGGTACCGGCGTACCGTGATCACCAGCGATACCGTGGCCACCGCCCTGGTGGTGGCGTCCATCGGCAACTTCTTCGGGGCTCGTGACGCGGCCAACTGGCACGAGAAATGGGGAATTCTCGCATTCGGCACCGAACTTCTGGTATTGGCCGCACTGGCCGTCAACCGGTCATGGGTTCCGGCGGTTCTCGGCCAGGGTGCCGAGGAATTCCGCCGACTCGGCCGCTCCTTGTTCACGGCGACCGTCTTACTGGCGCTCGGCGGGATCGCCCTCGCCTCGCGCAACATCAAACTCTGGATCTTCGTCGCGATCCCAGCGATCGCCCTCGTCACCATGACCACCCGGTATCTTCTGCGCCTCTGGCTGCACAAACAGCGGAAAGAGGGGCAGTGCCTGCGACCGGTGCTCGCCGCCGGCAGCCCGGCCACCCTGCACGATCTGATCACCCGAACCCGCAAGTTCCCGCACCTCGGCTGGCGGGTGGACGCGGTGTGCACGACGGACGGTCTCGGGCTCGACGGAGACGGTGACCAGCTGGACGGCGTACCCGTCGTCGGCCGGCTGGCCGACGTGGCCAACCACGTCCGGCGCGACGGCTACCGCGTCGTCGCGGTCACCCCGGACCCGCACTGGTCGCCGGACCGGCTCCAGCGGCTGGCCTGGAACCTGGAGGGCAGCGACGCCGAGATGGTCGTGGCCCCGGTGCTGATGGAGGTGGCCGGACCGCGGCTGCACGTGGACGCGGTGCTGGGCATCCCGCTGCTGCGGGTCAGCATGCCGATCTTCACCGGCGGCCGCCGGGCCGTCAAAGAGGTGGTCGACCGGGTGGGCGCGGCGGTCCTGCTGATGCTGTTCGCGCCGCTGATGGTGTTCGTCGCGCTGCTGGTGGTCGCGGACAGCCGGGGCGGGGCCGTGTACCGGCAGCGCAGGGTCGGCAAGGACGGACGCGAGTTCACCATCCTCAAGTTCCGCACCATGGTCGCCGACGCGGACCGGGTACGGGCCGAGCTGGCCGACCGCAACGAGGGCGCCGGCCTGCTGTTCAAGCTCCGCCGGGACCCGCGGGTGACCCGGGTGGGAACGGTGCTGCGCCGGTACTCGATCGACGAACTCCCGCAACTGTTCAACGTGTTGACGGGATCGATGTCGCTCGTCGGTCCGCGGCCCCCGCTGCCGGAGGAGTCCGCCGAATACGGTCCGGACATCCGGCGGCGGCTGCTGGTCAAGCCCGGGCTCACGGGCCTGTGGCAGATCAGCGGACGCAGTGACCTGTCATGGGAGGAGGCGGTCCGGCTGGACCTGCGGTACGTGGAGGACTGGTCGCTCGCGCTGGACACAGTGATCTTGTGGAAGACGCTGCGTGCGGTGGTCTACGGGCAGGGGGCCTATTGATGCGCGGGAGTCCTCGTCGGGCAGACGCGCGGACCGCAGGCCGTGGGGGCCTGCGTGGGGGGAGGAACGAGTCATGAGGGTCAGTGTTTTCGGGCTCGGCTACGTGGGCTGCGTCTCGGCCGCGTGCCTGGCCGAGCTGGGCCACGAGGTCATCGGGGTCGACGTCAGCCAGGTGAAGGTGGACCTGGTCAACGACGGCAAGGCTCCGGTGGTCGAGGAGCGGATCGGCGAGCTCATCGCCGGCGTCGTGCGGACGGGGGCCTTGCGCGCCACCGGTGACGTCCGCGAGGCGATCATGGAGAGCGAGGTGTCGCTGGTCTGTGTGGGCACCCCGTCGGAGCCCAACGGCAGCCTGTGCACCACGTACCTGGAGCGGGTCACCGAGCAGATCGGCACGGCCTTGGCCGAGCGGGGCGGGCGGCACACCGTGGTGTTCCGCAGCACCATGCTCCCGGGCACCTGCCTGGACCTGCTGCTGCCGATCCTGGAGAAGTCCGTCGGCGGCACGGCCGGAGTGGAGGTCGGGGTCGCGGTCAACCCGGAGTTCCTCCGCGAGGGCACCAGCGTGCGGGACTTCTTCGACCCGCCGAAGACCGTCATCGGCGAACTGGACCCGGCGAGCGGTGACGTGGTGGCCGCGCTGTACGAGGGCCTGCCCGGCGAGGTGTTCCGGGTCCCGGTCCCGGTGGCCGAGGCGATCAAGTACGCGGACAACGCGTTCCACGGCCTCAAGATCGGGTTCGCGAACGAGCTGGGCGCGGTGTGCCGGGCGCTCGGGGTCGACTCGCACCAGGTGATCGACGTGTTCCTGGCGGACCGGAAGCTGAACATCAGCCCGGCCTACCTGCGGCCCGGCTTCGCCTTCGGCGGCTCCTGCCTGCCCAAGGACCTGCGCAGCCTGGTCCACGCGGCACAGCGGGCCGACGTCTCCGTACCCATCCTCTCCCACGTGCTGCCCTCCAACTCCGACCACCTGCAACGCGCGGTGGACCTGGTGGAGCGCACCGGCAAGCGCCGGGCGGGCCTGTTCGGGCTGTCCTTCAAGCCCGGCACCGACGACCTGCGCGAGAGCCCCCTCGTCGAACTGGCGGAGCGGCTCTTCGGCAAGGGCTACGACCTGAAGATCTACGACGCCAACGTGAGCCTCTCCCGGCTCCTCGGCGCGAACCGCGAGTACATCGAGAACCGGCTGCCGCACCTCGCGCACCTGCTCGCCGACTCCGTCGACGAGGTGCTCGACCACGCCGAGGTGTGCCTGGTCGGGTCCAGGGACCCGGACGTGCTGTCGGCACTGCCGCACGGCGACGGACCGGTGATCATCGACCTCATCCACCTTCCCGACGCCGACGCGCGCCGGACCGAACCGGGGTACGTGGGCCTTGCCTGGTAAGAAGACGCGTGGTGCGGCCGGCAGCGGCCGCACCACCGGCCGGCGTGCGCTGGTCCTCGTGGAGAACCTGTCCGTGCCCTTCGACCGGCGTGTGTGGCAGGAGTGCACCACCCTGCGCGACGCCGGCTGGACGGTGGACGTCATCTGCCCGCGCGGGACCAAGCGGGACACCGAGCCGGAGGCCGAGATCGACGGGGTGCGGATCCACCGCTACCCGCTGCGCGCGGCCACCGGCGGACCGGCCGGCTACCTCAAGGAGTACGGATCGGCCCTGTGGCACACCATGCGGCTGGCCCGCAAGGTCGGGCCGGTCCACGTGGTCCACGCCTGCAACCCGCCCGACCTGCTCTTCCTGCCCGCCCTGTGGCTCAAGCGGCACGGAGCGCGGTTCGTCTTCGACCAGCACGACCTGGTCCCCGAGCTGTACCTGTCCCGCTTCGACCGCGGCGAGGACCTGCTCTACCGGGCCGTGTGCGCGCTGGAACGGCTCACGTACCGGGCCGCGGACGTCGTGCTCGCCACGAACGAGAGCTACCGGGACGTCGCGGTGCGCCGCGGCGGCCGGCGGACGTCGGACGTCTTCGTGGTGCGCAGCGCGCCCGACACCGACCGCTTCCACCCCGTGCCGCCCGAGCCCGGACTCAAGCGCGGCAAGCCCCATCTGCTGTGCTACCTCGGGGTCATGGGCCCGCAGGACGGGGTCGACTACGCGCTGCGCGCCCTGGCGAAGCTGCGCGACGAGGTCGGGCGCGACGACTGGCACGCGGTGTTCGTGGGCGGCGGTGACACCTTCGACGCGATGGTGGAGCTGTCCCGCCGGCTCGGGCTCTCCGAGCAGGTGCAGTTCACCGGGCGCGTCTCCGACGCCGACCTGGCGCGGTACCTGTCCACCGCGGACGTGTGCCTCTCCCCCGACCCGCGCAATCCGCTCAACGACGTGTCGACCATGAACAAGGTCCTGGAGTACATGGTGATGGGCCGGGCGATCGTCTCGTTCGACCTGAAGGAGGCGCGGGTCTCCGCCGGCGACGCCGCCGTCTACGCCCCCGCCAACGACGAGGGCGAGTTCGCCCGGCTCATCGCGCTGCTGCTGGACGACCCCGAGAAGCGGGCCCTGATGGGCAAGATCGGCCAGGAACGGATCAACGGGCCGCTCGCCTGGCGCAATTCGCAGGCCTCGCTGCTCTCCGCCTACGCCGCCGCCTGCCGTGACCGCCGTCCGGCGTCGGCGGGCTCCTCCGACGGCACGGGGAAGAGGCCGCGCCGTTGAGCGACGACACGATACGCCTGGTCACGATCGGGCGGATTCTCCGCCGGCGCTGGCGGCTGCTCACCGTCCTCGCCGTGGTGGGCGCACTCGTCGGCTACGGCACCTCCCTGCTGGTCCCACCGCGCTACACCGCCTCGGCCTCGGTCCTGCTGCCGGGGGCGTGGGAGGAGCGCGAGCTGCTGACCCAGGCGGAGATCGCGGCGAGTTCGGTGGTCGTGGACCGCGCGGCCGCCGCGCTCGGCTGGACCAAGGTCAGCCGCACCGAGCTGCGGGACCGGGTGAGCGCCAAGGCCGCGGACGGCAACATCATCAAGATCTCGGGCACGGCGGACACCCCGGAGCGCGCGCAGCGGCTCTCCGACCAGGTGGCGCAGCAGTTCGTGGCGTTCGCCGCGCGGATCTCGGGCGCCGACACCGACCCCGACGCGGCGGCGCGGCCCGAGGCGCTGCGGCAGCTGGTGACGCAGACCAGCCGCCGGATCACCGAGCTGGCGGACGCGGCCGGCCGGGGGCAGACCGTGGAGAGCGTGCAGACCCGTACCGAGCTGTCGAAGCTGCGCACCACGCTCCAGGAGGCCATCGACAAGCTGGACCAGGCCGACCCCGCCGCCAGCAAGGCCATCAAGGCCAACATGGTCGTCATGGGGCCGGCGCCCCGGCCCACCGGCGAGGCGCCGCCGACGAGGACGCAGCTCGTCGTCGCGGGGGCGGTGCTGTTCCTCCTCCTCGGGGTCGTCGGCCATCTCGCCGCCGCGCGGATGAACCGCCGGCCGCGCACCGGGGCGGAGATCGCCAGGGTGCTGGGCGCGACGGTGCTGGGCACCGTCGACGTGCCCGCGGAACGCCCCGGGGACCGGCCGCAGGACCGCGGACCGCGGGCCGGTGTCCGCCGGCTGCTCGGCCTCGACGTCCGGTGGGACCTGCCGGCGCCGCGCACGTCCGACGAGGCGGGCAGGCAGGTCCGCTACCGGCGGGTGCACGCCCGTCTGGGGGACGGGCTGCCGGCCCCCCGGCGGCTCCTGCTACTCGTCCCGGAGGGCGACGACAACGCCCTGCTCGCGGCCGGGCAGCTCACCGCCGGCACCGAGGGCGAGCCCCGGCTGCGGCCGGCGCAGGTGTCGGTGTCCCGGCCGATGGTCGCGGACCGCGAGGACGAGTCCGGTGCCGTCGTCGTGCTCAGCCCCGGCAGCTGGACCGCCGGGGAGCTCACCGGGATCGCCGAGGCGTGTGCGGACGCCGGGCACGAGATCGTCGGAATCGTCCTCGTCGGCACGGTCCGGGCCGGTACGGCGGGGAAGGCCGGCCGTCGCCACGGGGCCGCCGCACCGGCACTGGCGGCCGGCGCCGACGCGACGGGAAGTTCAGGGTGACCATGAGTACGACTACGGAGCCGACGCACTCCGCTCCGCTGCTGGACCTGCAGACGCTCGTGGTGTCGGTGCGCCGGCGGCGCCGCCTGTGGAGCTCCCTGGCGCTGCTGGGGCTGTTCATCGGCGCGGCCGTGGCGGTGCTGCTGCCGCCACCGCCCACCGCGGTGGCCAAGGTGCTGGTGGCGCACCAGCAGGACCAGCCGAACGACCCCGGGACGCTGATCCGCACGGACGTCGCGCTGCTGCAGACCACGCGGATCGCCGAGCAGGCCCTGAAGACCCTGAAGTCCCCGGACAAGCCGGAGGACTTCATGAAGGACTACGCCGGCACCGGCCTGACCAACAACCTGCTCCAGATCGATGTGACCGGTACGAGTGACGCGCAGGCCGTGGCCCGTGCCAAGGCGCTGGCCGACGCGTTCGTGGCGGACCACGTGCGGCGGATCCGGGAGGCCGCGGAGGCCGAGTCCAAGACCCTGCTCGACCAGCGCGACCGGTTGCGGGAGGAACTGGACCAGGTCAACAAGGCGATCGGGAACGGAACGCCGGAGACCGGGCCGAAGGCGTCGGCGAACACCGAGTCGCTCTTCGCCCGCCGGGCCGAACTGACCGCCCGCATCACCGACTTCGGCCAGCGTGCCGCGGAGGCGCGGGTCGGCACGCCCCAGCTCATCGCCGGCACGCAGGTGGTGGACGCGCCGCGCGCGGTGCGGCACTCCCTGCCGAAGGCCGCCGCCACGGACGCCGCCATAGGTTTCGTCCTGGGGCTGGTCCTCGGGCTCGCGGTGGCCGCGGTCGGCGCGGTGGTGGCCGACCGTCCGGTGCTGCGCCGGGAGATCGCGGCGAACCTGGGGGCCTCCGTCATCACGGAACTCCCCCGCCGGTCGGCCGGCCGGCTGCAGCGGCGCGGCACCCGGGGGGCGCGCGAGCGCCTCACCGCGTCGCTGGCCCGCTCGGTACGCGGCTACGCCGAGCCGGTGTCGCTGCTGGAGCTGGGCTGCCCCCAGGCCGCGGCGCTGATCGCCCTCGACCTGGCCGCGGCCCTGGCGGCGGAGGGCCCGGTGTCGGTCGTCGACGGCCTGCCCGGGCTGCGGCTCACCCGGCACCGCCGCAGACCCGCGGAGCTGACGGTGCTCGGCGAGGACGCCCCGGCCCCGGCCGACGGGGAGCGCCGGTTCGGCGTGGGATCGGTCTCGCCCGGCACGGCGTGGACCGACCTCCAGTACCTCGGGACCCGGACCGTGCTCGTCGTCCGGGCCGGGCACGGCAGCGCCGCGTGGCTGCACACGGTGGCGCGGCAGCTCGCCGAGCAGCGCATCACGGTGCTCGGCGTGGTGCTGATCGACCCCGATCCGCGCGACCGGACCGACGGCACGTTGTGGGACGGGCAGCACACCGCGCTGCGCGGGCAGAACGGGCGGCCGGCCCGGGAGAACGGCACGAACGCGCGGCAGACGGAACGGCCGCCCGCGTGGGCGGCGCACGTTCCGGACAGCGACCAGGAGGCACGGTAGGACATGTGTGGCATCGCAGGCACGTACCGGTGGCCGGACGGGAAGGCCGTGACCGACCGGCTCACGGAAACCCTCGCCCACCGCGGTCCGGACGGGGCGGGCCGCTACGGCCACCCCGTCGGTGACGGGGAGGTACAGCTGGGGCACCGCCGGCTGGCCATCATCGACCTCTCGGAGACCGGCGCCCAGCCGATGGTCTCGGACGGGCTGGTCCTCACGTACAACGGCGAGCTGTACAACGCCCCCGAGCTGCGTGCCGAGCTGGCGGCCGCCGGGGTGCGCTTCCGCGGCACCTCCGACACCGAGGTGCTGCTGGAGGCGTGGCGGCGCTGGGGCACGGACTGCCTGCCCCGGCTGCGCGGCATGTTCGCGTTCGGGGTCTTCGACGAGCGGACCGGTGAGCTGGTGCTCGCCCGCGACCAGCTCGGCATCAAGCCGCTGTTCCTGCTCCGGCGCGGCGGGGGCCTGGTGTTCGCCTCGGAGCTGAAGGCGCTCGCCGCGGCGACCGGGGGCGCGCTGGAGGTGGACCACGCGGCGCTGGTGGCCTCACTGCTGTACTACTGGGTGCCGGACTCGCGGTGCGCGTACCGCGGGGCGGAGAAGCTGCCGCCGGGGAGCTGGCTGCGGTGCGGGCCGGACGGCAGTGTGGAGCGCGGCCGGTACTGGAACCTCAGGGACGTCGCGGCCGAGGGCCGGGAGCGGGCCCGGGCCGGTGAGCTGCCCGATCTGGCGGCCATCGTCGAGGAGTCCACCCGGCGGCACCTGCTCTCCGACGTGCCCGTGGCGACCTTCCTCTCGGGAGGCCTCGACTCCAGCTACCTGACCGCCCTGGCCGCCCGCCACCAGCCGGGGATGTCCGCCTACACGATCGGGTTCCGGGCCGAGGACGCCAGGTTCGAGGCGATGCCGGACGACCTGCGCCACGCCCGGACGGTGGCCGAGCGGTTCGGCGTCGACCTGCACGAGATCGAGATCGCGCCGGACGTGCTCGACCTGCTGCCGCGGATGACGTACCACCTGGACGAGCCGATCGGCGACCCCGCCGCGATCAACACCTTCCTGATCTGCTCGGCCGCCCGGGAGGCCGGGGTCAAGGTGATGCTCTCGGGGATGGGTGCCGACGAGCTGTTCGCCGGCTACCGCAAGCACCTGGCCAACGTGCTCGCGCTGCGCTACCAGCGCGTGCCCGGGCCGCTGCGGCGCGGCCTGTCCGCAGCCGTGGACCGGCTGCCGGTCGCCTCCGCCAGCCGGGGGTACCGGTCGGTGCGCTTCGCGAAGCGGTTCCTGTCCTTCGCCGATCTTCCGGAGGAGACGGCCTTCCGGCGCAGCTACACCATGTACGATCGCGGCGAGCTGCTCGACCTGATCGATCCGGACCTGGCCGGGACGGTCGACGACGTACTGACCGAGCACGCCGACGTGTACGAGGACAACGACCTCGACGACTTCGTCAACCGCATGTGCCTGGGCGACTCCCGGATGTTCCTGCCGGGTCTGAACCTCGCCTACACGGACCGTTCCAGCATGGCCGCGTCGACCGAGGTGCGCGTTCCGTACGTGGACGTCGAGGTGGTCAAGGCCGCGTTCACGTTCCCCGGGGACCGCAAGATCGCCGGACGGCAGGGCAAGGCCGTCCTCAAGGAGGCGGCGGCCTCGGTCCTGCCCCGGGAGATCGTCTACCGGCCCAAGGGCCTGTTCAGCGCCCCGTTGCGCGCCTGGATGAGCCGGGACCTGGCGCCGCTGGTCCGCGAGGTCATCCACGACGGCGAGCTGGTCCGCTCCGGTTTCCTGCGCCGCGACGCGCTGGCGCGGATGGCCGCCGCGGACGCGGCCGGGCAGCAGGACTTCTCCAAGCACCTGTGGCACGTACTGACCCTCGAGTACTGGTACCGCGGCGCGACCTCCGGGTCCGGTCAGAGCGCCGGGTTCACGGCTTAGAAATTCCAGAGGAGTTCGGGTGAAGCAAGTCGTACAGAACTACAAGACCGGTGAGCTGGCGGTGCTGGACGTGCCGGTGCCGGGGTGCAAGCCGGGCGGGGTGCTGGTCCGTACCGCATACTCGCTGATCTCCACCGGGACCGAGCTCATGAAGGTGTCCGAGGCCGGCATGTCGATGCTGGGCAAGGCCCGTTCGCGGCCGGACCAGGTCGCCAAGGTCATGCAGAGCGTGGCCGTCAACGGGGTGCCCGCCACCTACCGCAAGGTGATGGGCAAGCTGGACTCGTACACGCCGCTGGGCTACTCGCTGTGCGGGGTGGTCGAGCAGGTCGGCGCCGGGATCGACGACGTGGCGGTCGGTGACGTGGTGGCCTGCGCGGGCAACGAGCACGCGCTGCACGCCGAGTTGAACTGGGTGCCGAACAACCTGTACGCGCGGGTGCCGGACGGTCTCGCACCGCGGCACGCCGCCTTCGGCACGGTCGGGTCGATCGCGATGCAGGGCGTGCGCCAGGGCGAGCCGCAGCTCGGCGAGGTGGCGCTGGTGATCGGCCTCGGGCTGATCGGGCAGCTGGTGGTGCAGCTCCTCACCGCCTCGGGGGTGCGAGTCGTCGGCGCCGACCCGGACCCGGCGCGCTGCGAACTCGCCGAGCGCCTGGGCGCCGCGGCCTGCGGCGACCCCGGGTCGGCCGCCGTGGAGGCCGCCGTCGCCGAGCTCACGGACGGCCACGGCGTGGACCAGGTGTACCTGGCGGCCGGCGGCGGCAGCAACCAGCCCGTCGAGCTGGCGGCGCACCTGTGCCGGGACCGCGGCAGGGTGGTGGACATCGGCAAGTGCCGGCTGGACCTGCCCTGGAACGCGTACTACGAGAAGGAGCTCGACGTCCGGTTCTCCCGCAGCTACGGCCCCGGGCGCTACGACCCGGAGTACGAGCTCGAAGGGCGGGACTACCCGATCGGCTACGTGCGCTGGACCGAGCGCCGCAACCTGGCGTGCTTCCTGGACCTGGTCGCCCGCGGCAAGGTCGACGTGGATCCGCTGGTCTCCCACATCGCCGACTTCGACGACGCCGTGGAGACGTACCGGAGCCTGAAGGAGGGCGAACTCAAGGCCGTGGCGGTGCTGTTCCGCTACCCGGGGCAGGAGCGGGAGGCGCAGCCGCCGGTGGTGTCCGTGCCCGCGGTCAGGCGCCCCGCCGAAGGGGTGTCCGCGCCGTCCCGGGCGGCCGGGTCGCCGGTGCGCCTCGCGTTCGTCGGCGCGGGGAACTACGCCACGTCGATGCTGCTGCCGCACCTGTCGGAGCGCGACGGCGTCGAACTCGCCACGGTCGTCACCACGACGGCGCTGTCCGCGGCCAACGCGCAGCGGAAGTTCGGCTTCGCCGAGGCGACCACCGACCTCGACGCGGTGCTCGGCGACAAGTCCGTCGACGCGGTGTTCGTGGTCACCCGGCACAGCTCGCACGCCGAACTGACCCGGCAGGCTCTGCTGGCCGGCAAGGCGGTGTTCGTGGAGAAGCCCCTCGCCCTCACCGAGGACGAACTGGCCGGTGTCCTCGCGGCGGTGGAGGAGTCCGGCAACGACCGGCTCCAGGTGGGCTTCAACCGCCGCTTCTCGCCGCTGCTCCAGGAGGCCCGCAAGCGCTTCGGTGCCCGGACCGGCCCGGCGAGCCTGCGCTACCTGGTCAACGCGGGCCGGCTCCAGCACGGCAGCTGGTACCTCCAGCAGGGCACCGAGGGCTCGCGGTTCGCCGGCGAGGGCGGGCACTTCATCGACACGGCGAGCTGGCTGCTGGGCGCCGACCCGGTCTCGGTGTACGCGACGGCCCCGTCCGGCAACGAGGACCTCCAGGTCGTGCTGCGCTACCCGGACGGCTCCACCGCCACCATCAGCTACGTCACCACCGGCGCGCCCGGCTTCCCCAAGGAGACGCTCGACCTGGTCGCGGACGGCAAGGTCCTGCGGCTGGACGACTTCGTCCGCGCCTCGGTGTACTTCGAGAAGGGCACGGCCGGGCGCAAGAAGTGGGTCAGCTCGCGGCTGCCCCAGGCCCGGGACAAGGGCCAGCTCGCCGAACTGGCCGCGTTCGTCCGGGCCGTGCGGACGGGCGGACCGATGCCGGTGCCGCTGGAGTCGCTGGTCGCCACCACGGCGGCCACCCTCGCCGTGCAGGCGGGCCTGGCCGGCGGCGTGCCCGTGACGCTGGCGGACGGCCGATGAGCATGAGCGCGGGCTGGTACCTGCGGAGGCTGTCCCGGATGGGGCCGCAGGAGGTCGGCGGACGGGTGGGCGACACGGTGCGCAGGCGGCGGTGGCGGTCGGCGCCGCCGGACGCCCCGGCCGTGGGCGGCGCCCGGTTCACCGCGGTGCTGCCCGCGGGGACGGCCGACGCGGTGCCGCCGGACGCGGCCAAGCGGCTCGTCGCGGAGGCGGACCGGCTGATGGCGGGGCACGGCACGTTCTTCGGGGTGGACCGCGACGACCTGGCCGACCCGGACTGGTTCCTCGACCCGAAGACCGGGCGGCGGGCGCCGGAGGGCTACGCCTTCGACGTGCCGTACCGGGACGAGGAGGCGGTCGGGGACATCAAGCAGATCTGGGAGCCGTCCCGGCACCAGTACCTCACCGTCCTCGCCGCCGCGTACGCGGTCACCGGGGACGAGCGGTACGCCGAGCGGGTGGCGGCGCACCTGCGGTCGTGGTGGGCGGCCAACCCGCCGCTGCGCGGGGTGCACTGGACCAGCGGCATCGAGCTGGGGATCCGGCTGCTGTCCTGGG
The DNA here is from genome assembly GCF_039535215.1 of Streptomyces racemochromogenes. Lineage (GTDB taxonomy): Bacteria > Actinomycetota > Actinomycetes > Streptomycetales > Streptomycetaceae > Streptomyces > Streptomyces racemochromogenes. Next base: position 6,869,937 of record NZ_BAAAWT010000001.1, on the reverse strand, counting down.
TGTGGGTGCGCCGGCTGCTCGACGGCTGGCCGGGCGCGGCCGCGCTGTTCGAGGGGAACCCGGTGGCCCGGGAGCAGGTCTGGCACCACCAGCGCTGGCTGGCGGCGTTCCCCAGCCGGGGTTCGTCGGCGAACAACCACGTCATCGCCGAGGCCGCCGGGCAGTTCGCCGCGGCCTGCGCGTTCGGCTGGTTCCCCTCCTCGGAGCGCTGGCGGTCCGACGCGCTGCGGTCGCTGGAGCGGCACCTGCGCGGCAACACCTTCCTCTCCGGCCTCAACCGGGAGCTGGCCTCGGAGTACCACGGGCTGGTGCTGGAGCTGGGCCTGGCCGCGCTGGCCGAGGCGGACGCCGCCGGCGTGCCGGTGCCGGCGTCGGTGCGGCTGGTGCTGCTGCGGATGACCGACGCGCTCGCGGCCGTGGTGGACGGCCGGCTGCGGCCGCCGCGCCAGGGGGACTCGGACGACGGGCACGGCCTGGTCGTGGACGGTGCGGGCACCGACCGCTGGGGGTCGCTGCTGGCCACCGGGGACGCCGTGTTCGGCCGGCTCGGCTGGTGGCCGGAGGTGACCGGCACCGATGTGCGCACCGCGCTGCTGGCCGCGCTCGTGCGGCCCGGCACGCCCGCGGTGAGCCGCCCGGCGAGCCGTCCGGTCCACTTCCCGGACGCCGGCATGACGGTGCTGCGCGATGCCGGAGGTGCAGGGGGTGCCGGGGAGTTGTGGGTGCGCTGCGACGGCGGTCCGCACGGCTTCCTGTCCATCGCCGCGCACGCCCACGCGGACGCGCTGTCCGTCGAGGTGCGGCACGACGGGGTCGACGTCCTGGCCGACCCGGGGACGTTCTGCTACCACGGGCAGCCCGAGTGGCGGCAGTACTTCCGCTCGACACTGGGGCACAACACCCTCCAGCTGGACGGCGGCGACCAGTCCGACTCCGGCGGGCCGTTCCTGTGGACGCGGCACGCCCAGACCCGGGTCCTGGTCGCGGACACCTCCGATCCGGGGGTGCTGCGCTGGTGCGCCGAGCACGACGGCTACCGGCCCTCCGTGCACCGGCGCCGGGTGGAGCTGGTGACCGGCCGCCGGGAGCCGGTGACCGGACGCCGGGAAGTGCGGCTGGTCGACGAGGTGAGCGGCCCGCGCCGGGCCGTGCGGCTGGCGTTCCACCTCGGCCCGGCGGTCACCGCGGAGCTGGAGGGCGAGCGGGCGGTGCTCACCTGGAGCCGGGACGGCGAGGACCGCTCCGCGGTGCTCGACCTGCCCGGTCAGCTGTCCTGGCGGGCGCACCGCGGGGAGACGGGCCCGCCGCTGGGCTGGTACTCGGCGGGATTCGGGCGCAAGGAGCCGGCCACGACGCTGGTCGGCACCGGCTTCGCCGACGACGCGGCGGTGTCGGGCGGGTTCGTCACCGTGCTCGGGTTCGACGACTAGGCGGAGGGGGGTGGTCCTGGTGACGAAGTGGCGGAAGTGGGCGTGGCCGGCTGTGCCGGCGGCGCTGGTCGTGCTGGCGGCGGCCGGCTGTGACGGGGGTCCGGGCGCCCCGGCGGACAAGCCGGGCGGCGCGCCGTCGGCGTCGGCCTCGGCCGGCGCGGGCACGGCCGCGGCCGCGCGGGTGTGCGCGAGCCCCGCGGCCGGGCCGGCGCAGGCGCCTGCGGGCGCGGTGACGGTCGACCCCGCGGTGGCCGGCGATCTCGCCGCGAAGACCAAGAACAGCCCCCCGAAGACCACGTTCTGGCTCCTGCCGGGCACGCACCGGCTCGAACCGGACCGCTTCGCCCAGGTCATCCCGAAGGAGGGCGACAGCTACGTCGGGGCGCCGGGCGCGGTGCTGGACGGCGGCAGGACCAACCAGTACGCGTTCGGCGGCGCGGCCCCCGACGTCTCCATCCGCCACCTGACCGTGCAGAACTTCGTCGCGCCGCCGGACGAGGGCGTGGTCAACCACGAGTCGGCCGACGGGTGGGTGATCGAGCACGCGACCGTCCAGGACAACTCGGGTGCGGGGCTGATGGCCGGCGCCCGCCAGCAGGTCCGCGCGAGCTGCCTGAGGAACAACGGCCAGTACGGGATGAACGCGTACAAGGGCGGCGGGCCCATCGGCGGGCTGGTGGTCGAGGGCAACGAGATCACGGGCAACAACAAGGACGACTGGGAGCGGCGCAAGCCGGGCTGCGGCTGTACCGGGGGCGTCAAGTTCTGGGCGGTCAACGGCGCCGACGTGCGGGGCAACTGGGTGCACGACAACCGCGGGGCCGGGTTGTGGGCCGACACCAACAACAACGACTTCCGCATCGAGGACAACGTCCTGGAGGCCAACGACGGCGCCGCGCTGATCTACGAGATCAGCTACAACGCGGTGATCCGGAACAACGTGATCCGGAAGAACAACTGGGTCGAGGGCCGCAGGTCCGCCGAGCGGGGCGACGACTTCCCCTTCGCGACCGTCTACCTGTCCGAGTCGGGCGGCGAGCCCCGGGTCCGCGCCCGGACGGACCGGATCGAGGTCTACCGCAACGTGCTGGAGAACAACTGGAACGGCATCACCCTGTGGGAGAACGCCGACCGGTTCTGCAACAGCCCGGCCAACACCTCGTCCGGGGTGTGCACGCTGCTGGTGGACCGCCCCGACCGCTGCTCGGCGCCGGGGATCTCCGGCGCGCCGCTGTACGCCGACTGCCGCTGGAAGACGCAGCGGGTGGACATCCACGACAACCGCTTCGTGCTGGACACGTCCGTCGTCGACTGCACCGCGAAGTGCGACCGCATGGCGGTGCTGGCCAACTACGGCACCTACCCGGACTGGTCCCCGTACCAGGGCGAGCAGGTGGCGCAGGACGTCTCCCTCAAGCAGCAGAACCGCTGGCACGACAACGTCTACGTCGGACCGTGGAAGTTCGTCGCCCACGACCCGAGCCGGGTGCTCGACTCCGGCCAGTGGCAGGGGCCGCCGTACCAGCAGGACCAGGGCAGCACCTTCGGCCCGCGGGCCGGTGGTTGAGGTGGGCGAGAAGAGGATCGTCGGGATCGTCTGGGGACTGCTGATCCTCAACACGCTCGGATCGGCGGGGGCGAAGACCATCATCCCGCTCCCCCGGTCGCTCATCCAGATGGCCACCATGGGCGCCCTGGTCGCCGCCTTCGTGCTGGCGCTCTCGGTCAACCTGCGGCTGCGCGTCCGGCCCAGCGCCTACGTGTTCCTGCTCACCCTGCTGCTGGTGCCGAGCGTGATCTCCAGCGCCCATCTGGAGTCCGGCTTCGGCGCGTTGTTCCGCTGCGCCCGGCTGGCCCTCTTCATCGGGACGCTGTGGCTGCTCACCCGCTGGTGGGACGGCGGCCTGACCTTCGTGCGCCACCACATCCGGCTGTACCTCGCGGTGCTCGGGTCGGTGGCCGCGGGGCTGCTCGTCTCGCCGGGTGCGGCCATGCCCGACCTCTACGGCGGGCGGCTGGTCGGCGCGCTGTGGCCGCTGACGCCGCCGCAGATCGGGCAGTACGCCGCCGTGATCATCGGGCTCACCGTGCTGCTGCTCCTGGGCCGCAGGACCGACCGGGCGGGCGCGGCGGTGGTGATCGTGCCGTCGCTGGTCCTGCTCGCGCTGACCCACACCCGGACGGCGACGCTCGGCCTGTTCACCGGGCTGGCGCTGGCTATCGGCTCGCTGATGCTGACCAGCTCCGCCGCCCGCCGGTTCTTCGCGTGGGCGGTGCTGATCGCGACGGTGGCCGCGGTCGGGTTCGCCTCCGCGCTGCAGGCGTGGTTCCTGCGCGGGCAGAGCCAGGAGAACTTCTCCAACCTCACCGGCCGGGCCAAGGTGTGGGACGCCCTGCTGGCGGCCCCGCGGTCGGCCTCGGAGGAGCTGTTCGGGATGGGCCTGGGCGACAAGTCGTTCGGCGGGCTGCCGATCGACAACAGCTGGCTGGCCGTCTACAACGAGCAGGGGCTGACCGGCACCGCGATCGTGGCGGCGGTCTTCGTCGTCCTGGGCGGCGTCGCGCTGCTGCGGCCACCGTCGCTGGAGCGGGCCTGCGCGATCTTCCTGATCAGCTACTGCGCCATCGCCTCGTACACCGAGGCCGGGCTGGGCGACGCCTCGCCGTACCTGCTGCACCTGGCCGTGGCCGCCTCGCTGCTGGCGGCGCCGGCCGGGGCCGGGCCGCTCCCGGCGGCCGGCGGCCCCGCACGGCGCGTCCCCGTCCCCCGATGGACCCCGAACCGGGAGGTGACCTGACCATGCGCGTCCTCGTGGTGCACAACCGCTACGCCTCGGCGCAGCCGAGCGGGGAGAACAACGTCGTCGACCAGGAGGTGGAGCTGCTGCGGGCGGCCGGCCACCGGGTCGAGCTGTTCGAGCGGCGCAGCGACGACATCGGCGCCATGTCCCTGCCGGCCAAGGCGGCGCTGCCGCTGCTGGTGCCGTGGCACCCGGGGGTCCGCAAGGAGCTCGCCGCCCGGCTCCGCGCCGTCCGGCCGGACGTGGTGCACGTCCACAACGTCTTCCCGCTCCTGTCGCCCGCGGTGCTGGCCGCCTGCGCCGACGCCGGCGTGCCCGCCGTGGCCACGCTGCACAACTACACCCAGGTGTGCCCGCCCGGCACGCTCCAGCGGGACGGGCGGCCGTGCACCGAGTGCGTCGGGGCGACGCCGCTGCCCGCCGTCCGGCACGGCTGCTACCGGGGTTCCCGGGCGGCGACGGTGCCGCTGGCGGTCAGCCTGTCGGTGAACCGGCGCCGGTGGTGGTCGGGGGTGGAGCGGTTCCTGTGCATCTCCGCCGCGCAGCGCGAGGTCCTGGTGCGGGCCGGCATGCCGGCCGGGCGGCTGGCGGTGAAGCACAACTTCGTGCCCGAGCCCGGCGTCCGCCGGGAGGGCGCCGGGGAGCAGCTGCTCTACCTGGGCCGGCTGGCGCAGGCCAAGGGCGTCCGGCTGCTCATGGCGGCGTGGGACGAACTGGCCGCGGACGGCGGGGTGGGCGTACCGCTCGTGATCGCCGGCACGGGGCCGCTGGAGGCGGAGGTGACCGCCTGGGCGGCGGGCCGGGACGACGTGCGCTACGCCGGCCTGTACGACCCGGAGCAGTGCCGGCGGGCCGTCGCCCGGTCGGTGGCCGTGCTGGCCCCCTCGACCTGGCTGGAGGCGTTCGGCCTGGTGGTCGTGGAGGCGATGGCGGCGGGGGTGCCGACCGTGGCGGCCGGCCACGGCGCCTTCACGGAACTCGTCGAGGACGGGGTGACCGGCCTGCTCCACCGGCCGGGCGACTCCGCCTCGCTGGCGTCGTGCATACGGCGGATCGCGGCGGATCCGGTCCGCAACCAGGAGATGGGGCGGGCGGGCCGGAGCCGTTACGAGCAGGGGTTCAGCCCGCAGGTCGGGCTGGAGCGCCTGCTGGAGGAGTACCGGGCCGCCATCGCGGCCCGGTCCGGCGGCGGGGAGGTCCCGCCGCCGGTCGGGGAACAAGGGACTGGCTCGCGGCGGGGCACCCCGCCGCGGGCGGGATGGGGGCAGTAGATGACACGATGCCGACTTTGCGGTTCGGCGGCGCTGGCGAGCGTCGTCGACCTGGGGGCGACCCCGCCGTGCGAGAGCTTCCTCGCCGCGGACCAGCTGGACCTGCCGGAGCCCGCGTACCCGCTTCACCTGCGGGTCTGCACGGACTGCTGGCTGGCGCAGATCCCCCCGCTGATCACGCCGGAGGAGACGTTCAAGGAGTACGCGTACTTCTCCTCCTTCTCCACCTCCTGGGTGGAGCACGCGCGGACGTTCGTCGCGGACGCCGCACGGCGGGTGGGGCTGGGCCCGGACTCCTTCGTGGTCGAGGTCGCGAGCAACGACGGGTACCTGCTGAGGCACGTGGTGGACCGGGGGATCCGCTGCCTGGGCATCGAGCCGTCGGTGAACGTGGGCGCCGCGGCGCGTGAGGCGGGCGTGCCGACGCTCACCGAGTTCCTGGACCCGGCCACCGGGGCCGCCGTCCGCGCCGAGCACGGGCCCGCGGACCTGGTCGTGGCCAACAACGTGTACGCGCACATCCCGGACGTGGTCGGGTTCACCCAGGGGCTGCGCTCCCTGGTCGCCGACGACGGCTGGGTGTCGATCGAGGTGCAGCACCTGCTGACCCTGATCGAGGAGAACCAGTACGACACGATCTACCACGAGCACTTCCAGTACTACACGGTGGCGTCCGCGGCGCGGGCACTGGCGAGCGGTGGACTCTCGCTGGTGGACGTCGAGCTGCTGCCCACGCACGGCGGCTCCATCCGGCTGTGGGCGCGGCCGGCCGAGGCGGCCGGGGAGCCGACCCGGAGGGTGGCCGAGGTACTGGACCGGGAGAAGGCGGCCGGGCTCCAGGAGCTGTCCGGGTACGCGGAGTTCTCCGCCCGGGTGGCCAAGGTGCGCCGGGACCTGCTGCGGTTCCTCATCGAGGCGGCCGAGCGCGGTGAGCGGGTCGTCGGCTACGGCGCCCCGGGCAAGGGCAACACGCTGCTCAACCACTGCGGCGTCCGGCCCGACCTCCTCGCGTACACGGTCGACCGCAACCCGTACAAGCACGGCAGGTTCACCCCGGGCACCCGGATCCCGATCCTGGCGCCCGAGCAGATCGCCGCCGACCGGCCGGACTGGGTCCTGGTCCTCCCGTGGAACCTGCGGGCGGAGCTGGTCGAGCAGCTGTCCTTCGTGCACGAGTGGGGCGGCCGCCTGGTCTTCCCCATCCCGGAACTGAGCATCGTCGAGGTGAAGTCGTGAAGGTCGTACTGTTCTGCGGCGGCTACGGGATGCGGATGCGCAGCGGGGCCGCGGACGACGTGCCCAAGCCGATGGCGATGGTCGGCCCCCGGCCGCTGATCTGGCACGTCATGCGCTACTACGCGCACTACGGGCACAAGGAGTTCATCCTGTGCCTGGGCTACGGCGCCCACCACATCAAGGACTTCTTCCTCAACTACGAGGAGACGACGTCCAACGACTTCGTCCTGCGCGGCGGGCGGACCGAGCTGCTGTCCACCGACATATCCGACTGGACGATCACGTTCGCGCAGACCGGCGTGGAGTCGCCGATCGGGGAGCGGCTGCGCCGGGTGCGCCACCACCTGGACGGCGACGAGATGTTCCTCGCCAACTACGCCGACGTGCTCACGGACGCGCCGCTGCCGGAGATGATCGACCGGTTCTCCCGGCGCGACGCCGGCGCCTCGATGACGGTGGTGCCGCCCCAGTCCTCGTTCCACTGCGTGGACCTGGGTGAGGACGGCCTGGTGGGCGGCATCACGCCGGTCAGCGAACTGCCGCTGTGGGAGAACGGCGGCTACTTCGTGCTCCGCCAGGAGGTCTTCGACCACATCCCGGAGAACGGGGACCTGGTCGCCGACGGCTGCGCCGCGCTGGCCAAGCGGGGCCGGCTGGTGGCGCACCAACACCGGGGCTTCTGGAAGCCGACCGACACCGTGAAGGAGCGGGCCGCGCTCGACGAGGCGTACGCCCGCGGCGACCGGCCGTGGGCCGTGTGGGAGCGGGACGACGCCGGGGCGGGTACCGCGTGATCAAGCTCAGTGCCGGGCGCGTGGACCGGATCGTCGCGGTCGGCGCGCACTGCGACGACATCGCCATCGGCGCCGGCGGCACCCTGCTGACCCTGTGCGGGGCCCGGCCGGGCGTCCAGGTCGACGCGCTGGTGCTCTCCGGCGGCGGCGGCGAGCGGGAGCAGGAGGAGCGGGCCGCGCTCGCCGCGTTCTGTCCGGGCGCCGACCTGCGCCTGACGGTGCTCAAGCTGCCCGACGGCCGGATGCCGACGCACTGGGACGAGGCCAAGGCCGCGGTGGAGGAACTGCGCGGGCGGACCGATCCCGATCTGATCCTCGCCCCGCGGACCGACGACGCGCACCAGGACCACCGCGGTCTGGCCCGGCTGGTGCCCACCGCGTTCCGCGACCACCTCGTGCTCGGCTACGAGATCGTCAAGTGGGACGGCGACCTCGGCCGTCCGTCGGCGTACCAGCCGCTGTCGCCGGAGACGGCCGAGCGGAAGGTGCGGCTGCTGCAGGAGCACTACCCCTCGCAGCGGCACCGCCCCTGGTACGACCGGGAGGCCTTCCTCGGGCTGGCCCGGATCCGCGGCATCGAATGCCAGGCGCGCTACGCCGAGGCGTTCGCCGTCACCAAACTCACTCTGAACCTGGGGGATTGAACCTTGCGCGTACTGCTGACCGGACACCAGGGCTACCTGGGCACCGTGATGGCCCCGGTCCTCACGGCCGCCGGCCACGAGGTCGTCGGCCTGGACTCCGGCCTGTTCGCCGACTGCCTGCTGGGCCCGCGGCCCGCGGACCCGCCGGGGCGGCGGGTGGACCTGCGCGACGTCACCGCCGAGGACGTGGCCGGGGTGGACGCGGTGATCCACCTGGCCGCGCTGTCCAACGACCCGCTGGGCTCGCTGGCGCCGCAGCTCACGTACGACATCAACCACCACGCGTCCGTGCACCTGGCCCGGCTGGCCCGCGACGCGGGCGTGCGGCGCTTCCTGTACGCCTCCACGTGCTCGGTCTACGGCGCCGCCGGCGGAGACGCCCTGGTGGCCGAGGACGCCCCGCTGCGCCCGGTGACCCCGTACGCGGAGTCGAAGGTGCGGGTGGAGGACGACCTGCACGAGCTGGCCGACGGGGACTTCAGCCCGGTGTACATGCGCAACGCCACCGCCTTCGGCTACTCCCCCAGGCTCCGCGCCGACATCGTGGTGAACAACCTGGTGGGCCACGCCCTGCTGTCCGGCGAGGTGCTGGTGATGTCCGACGGCACCCCGTGGCGGCCGCTGGTGCACGCCGCGGACATCGCGCGGGCCTTCACGGCCGCGCTGGAGGCGCCGCGCGAGGCGGTGCACGACGAGGCGTTCAACATCGGCAGCGAGGCCAACAACGTCACCGTCGCCGAGATCGCCGGGCAGGTCGCCGACGCGGTCGCCGGATCCAAGGTGGTGATCACCGGGGAGACCGGCGCCGACCCGCGCTCGTACCGGGTGGACTTCTCCCGGTTCCGCGCCGCGGTGCCCGGCTTCGCGTGCGCGTGGACGGTGAAGCAGGGCGCGCTCGAACTCGCCGACGCCTACCGCGAGCACGGGCTGACCCGGGACTCCTTCGAGCAGCGCTTCACCCGGCTGGCCGTGCTGCGCGCGGCGACCGGGGCGGGCACGGTCGACGACACCCTGCGGTGGCGCCGGTGACCGCGCCCGGCCGCGAGATGCACGCCCTGGTGGAGCGGCTGTACCCGCTGTGCCGGAGCATCACCGGCGACGGTGTGCGCGCGACCCTGGACATCGTCGGCGAGTACGTCCCGCTGGAGGTGCACGAGGTGCCGACCGGGACGCGGGTCCTGGACTGGACGGTGCCGCAGGAGTGGAACATCCGGGACGCGTACGTCGCCGACGCGTCCGGGAAGCGGGTCGTCGACTTCGCCGCGTCCAGCCTGCACGTGCTCGGCTACAGCGTGCCGGTGTCGGCGGTCATGCCGCTGTCCGAGCTGCGCCCGCACCTGCACACCCTGCCCAACCACCCGTCCTGGGTGCCGTACCGCACCAGCTACTACACGCCGGAGTGGGGGTTCTGCCTGGCCCAGGAGACCCTGGACGCGCTGCCGGACGGGGAGTACGAGGTGCGGATCGACTCCACGCTCGCGGACGGCCACCTCACCTACGCCGAGCACGTGGTCCCGGGGCAGGTCTCCGACGAGGTGATCGTCTCCTGCCACGTCTGTCACCCCTCGCTGGCCAACGACAACCTGGCCGGCATCGCGGTGGCGGTCTTCCTGGCCCGGGCGCTGGCGGAGCGGAACCCGTACTACACCTACCGGTTCCTGTTCGCGCCCGGCACCATCGGGGCGATCACCTGGCTGGCCCGCAACGCGGAGCGGATCGACCGCGTCAGGCACGGCCTGGTGCTGGCCTGCGCCGGCGACCGGGGGCAACTGACGTACAAGCAGAGCCGGCGCGGTGACGCGGAGATCGACCGGGTCCTGCGCCACGTGCTGGCCGCCTCCGAACGCCCGCACAGCGTGAAGGAGTTCACCCCGTACGGCTACGACGAGCGGCAGTTCTGCTCGCCGGGCTTCGACCTCGGGGTGGGCTCGCTCAGCCGCACCCCGTACGCGGGGTACCCCGAGTACCACACCTCGGCGGACAACCCAGACTTCGTCACCCCGGAGGCGATGGCGGACACCCTGGCCCTGTGCCAGGAGGCGTTCGCCGTACTGGACCGCAACCGGCGGTACCAGAACCTCAGCCCGTACGGCGAACCGCAGCTGGGCCGGCGCGGTCTGTACGAGTCGCTCGGCGGACGCAGCGACGCGAAGGAGGCCCAGATGGCCATGCTGTGGGTGCTCAGCCTCTCCGACGGGGAGCACAGCCTGCTGGACGTCGCCGAGCGGTCCGGGCTGGCGTTCGACACCGTGGCCGCGGCGGCCGGCGCGCTGCACGGCGCCGGGCTGATCAAGGAATGACGCCCGTGCCCACCGAGGGGGAAGAGACGACGGCACCGGCGGCGCCGGCGGCCACGACGGCACCGGACGCGGACACCGCCCCGGGGACCGCCAAGCGGGCGGTCCTCGGCCGGCTGTCCTGGGGGCTCGCCGACCAGGCGGCGTCCAGCGTGTCCAACTTCGCGGTGGGCATCTACGTGGCGCGCTCGCTGGGGCTGGCCGCGTTCGGCGTGTTCAGCCTGGCCTGGGTGACGTACGGGGTGGTGCTCAGCGTCTCCCGCGGGCTGGCCACCGACCCGCTCGTGGTGCGCTTCAGCGGCGTGCCGGAGGCGTCCTGGCGCGGGGCGGTGGCCCGGTCGGCGGGTACCGCCCTCGGCGTCGGCGCCGCCATCGGCGCCGTCTGCCTGGTCGCCGGTGCGGTGCTCGGCGGGGTCGTGGGGACGGCGTTCGCCTGCCTCGGCCTCGTACTGCCGGGTCTGCTGCTCCAGGACGCCTGGCGGTACGCGTTCTTCGCCGCCGGGACCGGGCGCAAGGCCTTCGTCAACGACGTGGTGTGGGGCGTCGCGCTCGTCCCGGCCATGGTGGTCGCGGCGCGGGTGGGCAGCGTGGCGGCGTTCGTCCTCGCCTGGGGCGTGTCCGCCGCGGTGGCCGCGGCGTACGGCTGCTTCCAGTCGGGGATCGGGCCCCGCCCGGCCGGTGCCCGCGCGTGGGTCCGCGACCACCGCGACCTGGGCTACCGGTACCTGGCCGAGAACACCTGCGTCAGCGGCGCGAGCCAGCTGCGGGCGTACGGGCTCGGCGCGATCGTCGGCGTCAGCGCGGTGGGCGTGGTCCGGGGCGCCGAGCTGCTGCTCGGACCGTTCCTCGCCGTGCTGATGGGGCTGTCGCTGGTCACGGTCGCCGAGGCGGCCCGGGTGCTGCGGCGGGCCCCGCACCGCCTCGGCGTGTTCTGTCTCCTGCTCGGCGGCGTGCAGGCCGTCGCCGCGCTGCTCTGGGGCGCGGCCCTGCTGCTGGTGCCGGACGGGCTCGGCGGGCTCGTCCTCGGCGACGTCTGGGAGGGGGCCTCGCAGCTGATCGTGCCGGCCACGCTCGGCGTCGCGGGCGCGGGCCTGGGCACCGGCGCGGCGGCCGGGCTGCGCGCGCTCGGCGCGGCCCGGCGCAGCCTGCGCAGCCAGTTGTTCGCCTCCGCCTGTTACGCCGCGGGCGGGCTCGGCGGTGCCGCCCTGGCCGGCACGGTCGGCTCGGCCTGGGGGGGTCGCCGCCGCGACCGCCTGCGGCTCGGCCGTGTGGTGGCTGCACCTGCGGTCCGCCCTGCGCGAGCGCACGCATTCGATCCGCGAAGTGAGGACCTCATGAACGACCGTCCCAGGCTGAGCATCGGCCTGCCCGTCTACAACGGCGAGGAGTACCTCGCCGAGTCGCTCGACGCCCTCCTCGGCCAGACCTACGAGGACTTCGAGCTGGTCATCTCCGACAACGCCTCCACCGACGGGACCCGGGACATCTGTCTCAAGTACGCCGCGCGGGACTCGCGCGTGCGCTACCTGCGGCTGCCCCGCAACATCGGCGCCGCGCCCAACCACAACCACGTGTTCGCGCAGTGCCGCGGCGAGCTGTTCAAGTGGGCCTCGCACGACGACCTGTACGCCCGGGACCTGCTGGGGCGCTGCGTGGAGGCGCTGGACGAGCGGCCGGAGGTGATCCTCGCGCACAGCGGCCAGGCCGTCATCGACGGCGACGGCCGGGTGAAGGTCCCGTACGAGTACGGGATCGCCACCGGCTCGCCGAGCGCGCCGGAGCGCTTCCGCAGCTTCCTGTTCGAGCCCGGCGGCGACGACTTCTACGGGGTGATGCGGGCCGACGTGCTGCGCCGGGTGAAGCCGCACGACAGCTACCACCACGCGGACCGCACGTTCGTCGCCGAGATCGTCCTGAACGGGCCCTTCCACCAGGTGCCGGAGCTGCTGTACTTCCGCCGCGACCATCCCTCGCGCGCCGAGCGGGCGAACCCGGACAAGCGCTCGCGGTGCGTCAACCTGGACCCGCGGCGGGCGGGCGTGCTGCACCCGACGCCCCGGCTGCTCGCCGAGTACGTCCTGGGGTTCCTCGGGGCGATCGGGCGGGCTCCGCTGTCGGCGGCCGACCGGCGGGCCTGCTACCGCCACCTGGCGGTGTGGATGGCCAGCCGGGCCCGGCCGGGGGCCGGCGAGCGGGTCGAGGACCGGGCGCCGGTCGTCCCGGCCCGGCTCGCGGTCTCCGTCGACGAGCTCGTCGCCGGGCGCGAGGGGAGGAGGGCGTGAGCGCCGCGGGCGGATCCCCGGTGCGGGTGGGGGTGTTCGGGCTGCTCGGCTCGGGGAACCTCGGCAACGACGGGTCGCTGGAGGCCGTGCTCGGGTACCTGCGCGGGGCGCACCCGGAGGCGGCCGTGGACGCCCTGTGCGGCGGGCCCGAGGTCGTCTCGGCCCGGTACGGGATCCCCGCGACGCGGCTGCACTGGTACCGGGGCGAGTACCGGACCGCGTCCCGGGCGGGGGCGGTCGCCGGCAAGGGGCTGGGCAAACTGGTCGACGTGCTGCGCACCGCGGCCTGGGTGCGCCGGCACGACGTGGTGATCGTGCCGGGCATGGGCGTCCTGGAGGCCACGCTCCCGCTGCGGCCGTGGGGCTTCCCGTACTCGCTGCTGCTGCTCTGCGCGAGCGGGCGGCTGCTCGGCACCCCGGTCGCGCTGGTCGGCGTGGGCGCCGCCCCGATCGCCGACCGGCCGACCCGGGCGCTGGTGCGCTGGTCGGCCCGGCTGGCCGCGTACCGGTCGTACCGGGACGGCCTGTCGCGCGACGCGATGCGGGAGATGGGCGTGGACACCTCGGGCGACGAGGTCTACCCCGACCTCGCGTTCGCCCTGCCGACGCCGCCGGCGGGTACGCCGGCGGACGCTCCCGCGGACGCGCCGGGGGTGGTCTGCGTGGGTGTCATGGACTTCCACGGAGGCAACGACGACCGGGCGCGGGCCGAGGAGATCCACCGGCGCTACCTGGAGGGGACGACCCGGTTCGTCCGGGCGCTGGTCGCCGAGGGCAGGCCGGTCCGGCTGCTCACCGGTGACGCGTGCGACGCCCCGGTGGTCGAGGCGGTCCTCGAAGCGGTGGACTCGCCGCTGGTCACCGCCGCCGGGGCGGACTCGCTGGAGGGCCTGATGAAGGAGGCGGCGGCGGCCGACGCCGTGGTGGCGACCCGCTACCACAACCTGGTCTGCGCGCTGAAGGCCGGCACCCCGACGCTCGCGCTGAGCTACGCGGCGAAGAGCGACGCGCTGATGGCCCGGATGGGACTGGACGCGTTCCGCCACCCGGCCCGCGCGGTCGACGCCGACCGGCTGCTCGGCCAGTTCCGGGAGCTGGAGGCGCGGTCGGCCGAGCTGCGGCGGACCCTCGCCGAGCGGAACCTGGCCGCCGCCCGGCTCCTGGAGGACCAGTTCTCCGCCCTGACCGCGGCCCTGTTCCCGGCGGCCGGCCGTGCCGCCCGGGGCCGGGCCCGCACCCCCGGCCACGCCCACGCCCACGCCACGCGGGAGACCCGATGAAAGCGACCGAAGTCCCGGCGATCGCCGGCGCGTACCTGTTCGAACCGACGCCGTACGCCGACGAGCGCGGCTTCTTCTGCCGCACCTTCGACGCCGAGGTGCTCCGCTCGGTGGGCCTCGACCCGCAGGCGTTCGTCCAGGACAGCGTGTCCCGTTCGGTGCGGGGCGTGCTGCGCGGGCTGCACCTGCGCTCCGGCGCCGGCGAGGCCAAGCTGGTGCGGTGCTCGTACGGGAGCGTCTTCGACGTGGTCGTGGACCTGCGCCCGGACTCCCCGACGTACCTGGGACGGGCCTTCTTCGAGCTGTCCGGCGAGACGCAGGCGACCGTGTACATCCCGGCGGGGTGCGCGCACGGCTTCCAGGCGCTGACCGAGACCGCCGACACCTCGTACCGGATCGACCGCCCGCACGACCCCGCCGAGGACGTGACGATCGCCTTCGACGACCCGGAGCTGGCCATTCCGTGGCCGCTGCCGGCGACCCTGATGTCCCAGCGGGACCGGGAGGCTCCGAGCCTCGCCGAGGTCCTGAAGCAGAACGAGAGCTGAGGCCGGCGTGGACACCGAAGACATCCGAGAGTTCGCGCTGCCACGGTCGCGGGCGGCGAACGAGCGGCTGCACGCCCTGGTCCCCGGGGGCGCGCACACCTACGCCAAGGGCGACGACCAGTACCCCGAGGACCTGGCGCCGGTCATCAGCCACGGCCGTGGCGCCCACGTGTGGGACGTGGACGGCAACCGCTACGTCGAGTACGGCTCCGGCCTGCGGTCGGTCAGCCTCGGGCACGCCCACCCGCGCGTGACGGAGGCCGTACGGCGCGAACTCGACCGGGGCGGCAACTTCGTACGCCCCTCGGTCGTGGAGGTCGAGGCCGCGGAGCGCTTCCTCGCGACGGTGCCGACCGCGGAGATGGTGAAGTTCGCGAAGAACGGCTCCGACGCCACGACCGCCGCCCTGCGCCTCGCCCGCGCCGCGACCGGGCGCCGGCGGGTGGCGATCTGCGCCGACCATCCGTTCTTCTCCACGGACGACTGGTTCATCGGCACCACGCCGATGTCCGCCGGCATCCCGGACGAGGTCAACGAGCTCACCGTGACGTTCCCGTACGGCGACCTGGCGGCCACGGAGGAGATCCTCAGCCGGTACCGGGGTGAGGTCGCGTGTCTGATCCTCGAACCCGCCACCCACAGCGAGCCGCCGCCCGGATACCTCGCCGGACTGCGCGCACTGGCCGACCGGCACGGCTGCGTCCTGGTCTTCGACGAGATGATCACCGGGTTCCGCTGGTCGGAGGCGGGCGCCCAGGGCCTGTACGGCGTGGTCCCGGACCTCTCCACGTTCGGCAAGGCGCTGGGCAACGGCTTCGCCGTCTCCGCGCTGGCCGGGCGCCGCGAGCTGATGGAGCGGGGCGGGCTTCGCCACTCCGGCGACCGGGTGTTCCTGCTGTCCACCACGCACGGCGCGGAGACGCACTCCCTGGCGGCCGCGATGGCCGTGCAGGCCGCCTACACCGAGGAGGGCGTCACGGCGCGGCTGCACGCCCTCGGCGAGCGGCTGGCGGCCGGGGTGCGGGAAGCGGCGGCGGGCATGGGCGTCGGTGACCACGTGGTCGTCCGGGGCCGGGCCAGCAACCTGGTCTTCGCCACCCTCGACGGGGACGGGCGGCCGTCGCAGGAGTACCGCACCCTGTTCCTGCGCCGGCTCCTGGCGGGCGGGGTGCTGGCCCCGTCGTTCGTGGTGAGCAGCGCGCTCAGTGACGCCGACATCGACCACACCGTCGACGTGGTGGCCCAGGCGTGCGCGGTGTACCGCAAGGCGCTGGACGCCGGCGACCCCGGTCCCTGGCTGGGGGGACGGCCGGTCAAGCCGGTGTTCCGCCGCCTGGCGTGAGGCTCGTGAGGTGGATTGAGGTGGGCTGAGTCGGGGCGGGGCGGCCGGCGGGGCGGCGTGGTGTCAGCGGCGCCCGCGCCGGCCGCCGTCGGCCGCCCGGTCGACCAGCCACGCGGTCGCCGGGACCACCGCCAGCGCGGTGCACCAGCCGCCCAGCACGTCGGTCGGGTAGTGGGCGCCCAGGGCGACCTGCGCCCAGCCCATGGCGGCGCCGGCGAGCAGCGCCGCGGCGAGCACGAGCGAGGTGCCGGCCGTCCTGCCGAGGCCGAGCCGGCCGGTCGCCAGCAGCGCGGCCACGAGGGCGAGCGCGGTGGCGAAGGCGGTGTGCCCGCTCGGGAAGGACAGGTTGCCGCCGTGGATGGTGCGTCCCACCACGGACTTGAGCAGCGTCGCCGTCCCCACGGCCAGCGCGGCCCCGGCCACGACGAGCACCGCCGCACGGGGCCTGCGCAGCAGCAGGCAGCCCGTCACGGCGGCCCCGACCAGCACCGCGGCTCCGGCGGGCTCCCCCAGGAAGTCGGTGGCCAGGGCGACGTACCGCCAGGAGGGCCCCACCCCGTACAGCGCCGTCCCGATCCGCTCGTCCATCGCGCCGGGCTCGCCGGCACCGGCGTACAGCACCCCGAGCCCGAGGACGACCAGGGCGGCGAGGACGGCGATCAGCCCGAGCCACGCGCGTAACGACGGGGGCACCACCGCGGGAGCCGGCCCGCGGTCCTTCTGCAGGATTCCAAACACGCCAAAACCCTAACCAACGGCGCGTTCCCCCGGGCGGCATCGGCGAAACCGGCATGCGGCCGCGCCGCGGGCCGGGCCGGGGTCCGCCACGTCGGTCAGGCCGTGCAGCGGATCATCGTCAGCGGGCGGTTGGAAGTGTAGTCCGCCCAGTACTCCTCGCCGAACTCCTCCAGGCCGGTGTCCGAGACTTCGAGGGTGACCCACTCGATGCCGCTGAACCCGGCCGCCTTCAGGGTCTGCTCGTACGTCGTCCGGGAGGGCACGGTGGCCTCGAAGGAGACCGGCGGGTCGAGCAGCGCGGTGAGCCGGATGCCGACGCCGATCTCGTTGTCCTTGCCGGTCGGTTCGAGCAGGAACCCGTACTTCTCCAGCGACGGGCCGCCGAAGTCGTAGCCGGGGTCCTGCACGAACAGGTGGAACGCGGCACCGGCGACGAGGCTGCGCCGGATGTTGCGCATCATCCGCTCGATCTCGGCGACGTCGCCCGCGTAGTTGAACGCCTGCACGGCGACGGCCACGTCGAAGGGCTCGTCGAACTCGCGCAGGGCGGCCGTGTCCGCGACCTCGTAGTCGATGCCGAGCGGACGGGCGTCCTCGATCGCCTTGGCCGCGTCGACCATCGCGCCGGAGATGTCGAAGCCGAGGACGCGGGTGGCGCCGCGGCGCTTGAGCTCACGGCTGTAGAAGCCGGTGCCGCAGGCGATGTCGAGCACGGACTTGCCGGTGACGTCGCCGACCAGGCCGAGGAAGCCCGGTACCTCGGCGTAGCGGATGATGGGCAGGGTCTTGAAGCCTTCGAACGCTTCGCCGATTCCGTCGTACAGCTGACCACTCATCGCGTGGTTCCCCCATCGTTCTGTGGCGTCGGCTCCCATGACGAGCCGCGGCCCCCGGCGGGAAGTCTGCTGCGTGGGCGACGGGACTTCGTACTGGCGGAACACACGAACATGCCGGTCACGTCACCGAGGTGCGCACAAGGGCACGCGGCCCCCAACGGGCCCGCCGAGCAGCGGGATTGGGGCGCCCACGGCTTCCGCTTCCACCCTGATGATCAAGGAACGGGGCGGGCCGCGGGCCGCCCCGCCCTTCCGTTTCGGCCCGGCGAGGGGTCAGCAGGGGTGACCGACGGGCCTCCCCGGAACCACCAGTCCGGCTTCGTACGCGACGGCGACCGCCTGGGCACGGCTGCGCAGGCCGAGCTTGGTCATCGTGCGGTGCAGGTGGGTCTTGACGGTGGCCTCGGTGACGACGAGTTCGGCGGCGATCTCGTCGTTGCCGAGCCCCCTGGCCACGAGCCGCAGCACATCCTGTTCCCGGTTGGTGAGCAGCGCCAGGGTGCGGTCGTCTCCGCCGGGGCCCTCGGTGCGCGCGCTGTAGGCCTCGATGAGGCGCCTGGTGACGGCGGGCGCGAACAGCATGTCGCCGCCGGCGATCGTGGTCACCGCGGAGATCAGCCGCTCGGGCGGGGTGTCCTTGAGGAGGAAGCCGCTCGCGCCCGCGCGCAGCGCCGCGTACACGTACTCGTCCACGTCGAAGGTGGTGAGCACGATGATGCGCGACCGGGTGCCCTGCTGGCCGGCGAGGATGCGTTCGGCCGCGGTGATGCCGTCGATGCCCGGGAGGCGGATGTCCATGAGGATCACGTCGGGCCGGTGGGCCAGTGCGGCGGCCACGGCGGACTCGCCGTCCGAGGCCTCGGCGACCCCGGTGAACCCGGGTGCGGCGCGCAGGAGTGCGGCGATGCCTCCCCGGATCAGGTCCTGATCATCGACAACGAGCACGTCCGTCACTGTCGTCCCCCTCATGTCCGGTCGCGGCCGGGCGCCATGCGTCCTCCGGGAGCTCCGAGCCGGTCGGAAGGGAGAGGCGGACCTCGAATCCCCCTTCACTCGAAGGCCCGGCGGACAGCCTGCCGCCGCAGATCCTCACCCGTTCCCGCATGCCGATCAACCCGTGCCCGGAACCGGGGGCGGGGATGGCCGGTTTCCCCTCGCCGCCGTCGTCGCGCACCGAGACGGTCAACCGGTCGGCCAGATAGGCGATCCGCACCTCCACGCGGGCGCAACGGGCGTGTTTCACCACATTGGTGAGGGCCTCCTGGAGTACCCGGTAGGCACACACCTCCAGGCCCGGGTCGAGCTTGCGCGGCACTCCCGTTGTCCGTATGTCGACGCTCACCCCCGCCGCCCCGACCCGCCGAACGAGCTCCTCCACCCGGCTGAGTTCCGGCAGCGGGCCGAGCGGCGCGGACGAGGGGTCGTCCTCCGGGCCCAGGTCGACGCGGAGCACGGTGAGCAGCCTGCGCAGTTCGCCCAGGGCGTCGCGGCTGGCGCCGGCGATCGTGGTGAGTGCCGAGCGGGCGGTGGCGGGGTCCGAGGCGAAGACGTAGTCGGCGAGACCGGCCTGGACGGAGATCACCGACATGTGGTGGGCGACCACGTCGTGCAGCTCGCGCGCGATGTGGATCCGCTCGTCGACCACCGCGCGCCGGGCCCGCTCGCGCTGCTCGTGGGCGAGCGCCGCCGCGAGTCTGACGAGTTCGGCGTTCTGCAGGGCGACCTGCCGCCGTCCGCGGCCGAAGACCAGGCAGATGACGGGGACGATCACGGCCTGTCCGAGGACCAGCAGCGGGCTGAGGCCACCCGCGAGCCCGCTGAGCAGCACGGTCGCCGCGGCGAGGCCGGCGCCGGGCACCGACACCCGCAGCGGGCACCGGGACGCCGCGTTGACCAGGGCGACGGGGATCGCCCACCAGTTCAGCGACGGCTGGTGGCCGGCGCCGAGGTAGAGCGAGTACCCGAGGCAGCAGAGGGTCAGCGCCGTCATCGGCCGTGCCCGCCGGACGACGAGCGGCAGCGCCGTGAGGCAGGTGAGCAGGTACGCCAGGACGTCGAACGGCGCCCAGTCGCCATGGGGGTACTCCTCCCCCGCCACGCACCCGCCCACCGCCAGGACGACGGGGAGCGCGCTGTCGAGGAGGACCTGCCGCAGGCGTGACCGGGTGCTCATCGCTGGAAGGTATGCGGATCCGGCGGGTGCGTCGTCCACCGTGGGGTTGATCTGCGCGGGGCGGCGGGGCGGGGCCCGCCGGGTCAACCCGGGGGTGTGCCCCGGACGTCAACCGCCGGGTTGAGACGGCCCCGGAGGTCAACTCCTGGGATGACGGAGGCCGTCGCGAAGCTCAAACCGTCAGCGGACGTCCGGGCGGGGGGCCCGCTCCTAGCCTTCAGACCGTCAGATCCGGCAGCCACCGGGGCCCGAAGGTCCCGGTGGCCCTCTCGAGGAGCCCCGAGTGAGACCGATTTCCGCTGCCCGAATACCGTTCCTGGCCTCCGGGGGTGCGACGGCGGCCCTGCTCGTCACGATGCTGGGCGCGCACGACGCGAACGCGGTCGACCAGGTCCGCGTGGAACAGTCCAACCTGGCGGGGCTGGGCTACCTGGCGGCGGACCGGGTCGACGGGGTCGACGGCCCCGCCACCCGGTCCGCGCTGCGGGACTTCCAGGGCGACAACGGCCTCGACGCGGACGGCAAGTACGGCGCCCGCAGCGAACTCGCCCTGCACCGCCAGGTCGAGGCCGTCCAGGCCAGGGCCGGGGTCTCGGCCGACGGTGTCTTCGGTACCGGCACCAGGTCGGCCGTCAAGCGGTGGCAGAGCGCCCACGGGCTCGGCGCCGACGGGACCGCGGGGCCGGCGACGATGTCGGCGATGGGAGTGTCCCGCACCGTCAGGATCGCGGCGCAGAGGCAGTTCGGCGCGCACGGCTGGACCGTGGCGGCGCAGTTCGGCTGCCTGAACGACCTCTGGAACGGCGAGAGCGGCTGGCGGGTGTACGCCACCAATCCGAGCAGCGGCGCGTACGGGATCCCGCAGGCGCTGCCGGCCACCAAGATGGCGAGCGCCGGCGCCGACTGGAAGACCAATCCGGCCACCCAGATCAAGTGGGGCCTGAAGTACATCGACGACCGGTACGGGACGCCCTGCAACGCCTACAAGGCCTGGAAGTCCCGCTCACCGCACTGGTACTAGCCCTTCTCCGCACGAACCCGAACACAGCATCCGAGGAGTCCACCATGCGCACCCTGCACCGCTTCGCCCTGACCGCGGGCGCCATCGGCGCGGCCACCGTACTGGCCCTGCCCGGCAACGCGTTCGCCGTCTCCAAGCTCTCCCAGTCGCAGGCGGCCGCCCAACTGCGGGCCGCCGGCGTCACCTGGTCCTCCAGCGGCCGGTGCACGGACCGGCAGAACCCCACCTGCACCTCCTTCGAGCAGATCAACCAGGCCTCCGTCACCGGGCTCAAGACCCTCAAGAGCGCGAGCGGGTGCGCGTTGAACGTCACCGGGGGCACGGAGGTCGGCCACGACAGGACCTTCCGGTACAGCCACGAGAAGGGCTACAAGGTGGACATCGGCACGCCGAACGACTGCCTGAAGAACTACATCGAGCGCAGCTTCACCCGCCTCGCCCCCCGGGGCACCCACCCCCGCTACCGGTCCTCGGCGGGCAACGTCTACACCTGGGAGAAGAACAAGTACCACTGGGACATCACCTTCTGCGACGGCGTCGCGGCCTGCACGGCCGAGGCGAGCCGGTGACCGGGATGCGTCTGTCCCGCGCCTCCCGCAGGGCGGCCGCCCTCCTGGTCCCGGCCGCCGTCCTGATGGCCCTGGCCGGACCCGCCCAGGAGTCCCTCGCGTACGGGCGCGCCCAGTACCCCGCGCAGTCCGCGGGCAACCGGGGCACCGACGTCCTGGCCCTCCAGCGGCTGCTCGCCTCCCAGGGGCAGTCCGCCCCGGCCGACGGGGTGTTCGGGGCGTCGACCACCGCCGCCGTCAAGCGCTTCCAGGCCTCGCACCGGCTGGCCGCCGACGGCATCGTCGGCGCGGCCACCTGGGCGGCCCTGGCCCCGACGCTGAAGGAGGGTGCCTCGGGACCGGCCGTGTCCGCCCTGCAGAGCGAGCTCAACGCCAAGGCCGGGGCCGGCCTCGGCGTGGACGGGAAGTTCGGCGCCGGGACCAGGGCGGCGGTGCGCAGGTTCCAGACCGCGGCAGGGCTGGGGGCCGACGGCGTCGTGGGCCCGGCGACCTGGAAGAACCTGCTCTGGCACTACGAGCGCGTCACCTTCTCCGGCAACAACCTGTGCGACCAGAACCCGGACGGGAACAAGACGGCGAACTGGGGCACGGCAGCGGCCGTCGCCCAGCTGGAGGCCGCCGGACGCGCCTTCGCGTCGGCCGGCCGCGGCCGGGTACCGGTGGGCGACCTCGGGCTCGAACTGGGCGGGAACATCCCCGGCCACGCCAGCCACGAGCAGGGCCTGGACGCCGACCTGTGGCCCGTCCGCGACGACGGCGCGCAGTGCACCGCCGCCCGCATCACGTGGAAGTCCGCCGCCTACGACCGTGCGGCCACCCGCCGGCTGGTCCAGGAGATCCGGCGGGCCGCACCCGGGCACGTCAAGACCGTCTTCTTCAACGACCCCCAGCTGATCTCCGAGGGCCTGACCACCTCCTGGGCGGGCCACGACAACCACCTGCACGTGCGCTACTGCGAACCCGCCCACCCCAGCGCCGCCTACCGGTGCTGACCGCGCCCCTCCGGAGGAGAACACCTCCGCACCGGGGGTAACGGGGGAAACAGGCCGCTCCGGGGCGCTCGCCGCGCCCCGGAGCGGTCGTGGGCCGGCGAACATACGATGGGCCGTATGGCACAGGCCGTGGAGAGCACGCGGACCGTCATCCTGACCGTGGACGACGACCCGGGCGTTTCCCGCGCCATCGCCCGTGACCTGCGGCGCCGCTACGGCGGCGGGTACCGGGTCGTGCGTGCCGAGTCCGGCGAGTCCGCGCTGGAGGCGCTGCGCGAGCTGAAGCTGCGCGGCGACCTGGTGGCCGTGATCCTCGCCGACTACCGCATGCCCCGGATGAACGGCATCGAGTTCCTCGAACAGGCCCTGAACGTGTACCCGGGCGCCCGGCGCGTACTGCTGACCGCGTACGCGGACACGAGCGCGGCGATCGACGCGATCAACGTGGTCGACCTCGACCACTACCTCCTCAAGCCCTGGGACCCTCCGGAGGAGAAGCTCTACCCGGTCCTGGACGACCTGCTCACGGCCTGGCGGTCCAGCGACCACCGGCCGGTGCCCGCAACCAAGGTGGTCGGGCACCGCTGGTCGGCCCCGTCCTCGCGGGTGCGGGAGTTCCTGGCCCGCAACCAGGTGCCGTACCGCTGGTACTCCTCCGACGAGGCCGAGGGCCGGCGGCTGCTGGAGGCGGCCGGGGCCGACGGGCAGCGCCTGCCCCTGGTGGTCACTCCGGAGGGCACGGCGCTGATCGAGCCGGAGCCGGCCGAGCTGGCCGCCCACGTGGGGCTCGCCACCACCCCGGCGGCCGAGTTCTACGACCTGGTGGTCATCGGCGGCGGCCCGGCCGGGCTCGGCGCGGCGGTGTACGGGGCCTCCGAGGGGCTGCGCACCGTGCTGGTCGAGCGGTCGGCGACGGGCGGGCAGGCCGGCCAGAGCTCCCGCATCGAGAACTACCTCGGCTTCCCGGACGGCGTCTCGGGCGCCCAGCTCACGGAGCGCGCCCGCCGCCAGGCCGCCCGCTTCGGCGCCGAGATCCTCACGGCCCGCGAGGTCACGGGCCTGGAGGTCAAGGGGCCGGCCCGGGTGGTCCGCTTCTCCGACGGTTCGGCGGTTGCCGCGCACAGCGTGATCCTGGCGACCGGGGTCTCCTACCGGCACCTGGGTGCGCCCGGCTGCGACGAGCTGACCGGCCGGGGGGTGTACTACGGCTCCTCCCTCACGGAGGCGGCCTCCTGCGCCGGGCAGGACGTGTACATCGTCGGCGGCGCGAACTCGGCCGGGCAGGCGGCGATGTACCTGGCGCGGGGCGCCGGGTCGGTGACGCTGCTGGTGCGCGGGGAGTCGCTGACGGCCTCGATGTCGTACTACCTGGTCCAGCAGATCGAGGAGGCCCCCAACATCAGGGTGCGCACCCGGACCGTCGTGGAGTCGGCGCACGGTGACGGCCACCTGGAGCGGCTGGTGCTGCGGGACGTGGACAGCGGGGTGACGGAACCGGTCGACGCCCAGTACGTGTTCGTGTTCATCGGCGCGGCCCCGCTGACCGACTGGCTGGACGGCACGGTGCTGCGCGACGGGCACGGCTTCATCCTGGCGGGACCGGACCTGACGGCGGACGGCCGGCCGCCCGCGGGGTGGGAGCCGGACCGGCTCCCGTACCACCTGGAGACCAGCGTCCCCGGGGTGTTCGTGGCGGGCGACGCCCGCGCCGAGTCGGCCAAGCGCGTCGCGTCCGCCGTGGGAGAGGGAGCCATGGCCGTCATGCTCGTCCACCGGTACCTGGAGCAGTCGTGAACGGGCCGGGCGGCGGCGGGCAGGTCATGCCCTGCGCGCCGCACGAGATCGCGTCCCTGTTCCTGTTCGAGAAGCTGTCCCCGGAGCAGCTGGGGCGGCTGTGCGCCGAGGGGCGGGTGGAGCGCTTCGAGGCGGGTCCGGTGTACGCCGAGGGGGAGCCCGCCACCTGCTTCTACGTGATGATCGAGGGGACCGTCGTCCTGTCGCGGCGGGTGGGCGGCGACGACGTCGAGGTGAGCCGTACCTCGCAGCGCGGGGTGTACTCGGGGGCGATGCAGGCCTATCTGGGCGACCGGGTGCCGCAGACGTACACCAACTCCATGCGGGTGACGGAGCCGACGCGGTTCTTCGTGCTGCCGGCGCAGTCGTTCGCGGACGTCATGCGGGAGTGGTTCCCGATGGCGGCGCACCTGCTGGAAGGGCTGTTCTTCGGTTCGAAGAACACCCAGCGGGCCATCGGGCAGCGCGAACGCCTCCTGGCGCTCGGTTCGCTGTCCGCCGGGCTCACCCACGAGCTGAACAACCCGGCGGCGGCGGCCGTCCGGGCCACCGCGGCGCTGCGCGAGCGGGTCGGCAAGATGCGGCACAAGCTGGCGCACATCTCCCAGGGCCGCTACTCGGGCGAGGCCATCGCCGATCTCATCGAGATCCAGGAGCGGACGGTGGAACGGGTCGCGAAGGCCCCGGCGCTGAGTCCGCTGGAGGCCTCCGACCGGGAGGACGAGCTGGCGGACTGGCTGGAGGACCACGGCCTCCCGGAGGGGTGGCGGCTCGCGCCGGTCTTCGTGCAGGCCGGGCTGGACGCGGACTGGCTGGACCGGGTCGCGGCGGCCGTGGACGGCTCCCTGCTGCCGGCGGCGATCGGCTGGCTCGGCTACACGGTCGAGACCGAGCTGCTGATGGGCGAGATCGAGGACTCCACCGCGCGCATCTCCCACCTCGTCGACGCGGCCAGGCAGTACGCGCAGCTCGACCGGGCCCCGCACCGGGTCGTGGACGTCCACGAGCTCCTGGACAGCACGCTGGTGATGCTCTCCGGGAAGATCGGGCCCGGGGTGCGGGTGGTGAAGGAGTACGACCGCTCGGTGCCGGACGTGCCCGCCTACCCGGCCGAGCTCAACCAGGTGTGGACGAACCTGATCGACAACGCCGTGTCCGCCATCGCGGAGACCGGCGGCGAGGGCACGCTGACGGTCCGCACGGCGCGGGAGGGGGACCGGCTGCTCGTGGAGTTCCGCGACACCGGGCCCGGGGTGCCGGCCGAGATCCGCAGCCGCATCTTCGACCCCTTCTTCACCACCAAACCGGTCGGCGAGGGCACCGGGCTCGGTCTGGACATCTCCTGGCGGATCGTGGTCGGCAAGCACCACGGCAGCCTCCAGGTCGAGTCCGTCCCCGGCGACACCCGTTTCCAGGTGCTGCTGCCGCTGACACCGCCGGACACCCCCGAGGAGAGCACATGAGCGAGATCGCCGGGATCGACCCGAGCGCCGCGCCTTCCGGCACGGGCTGCGTGGAGTGCGAGGAGGTGCACGGCTGGTGGTTCCACCTGCGCCGCTGCGCCCAGTGCGGCCACATCGGCTGCTGCGACTCCTCCCCGGCCCAGCACGCCACCGCCCACTGGAGGGCCACCGGTCATCCGCTGGTGCAGAGCTTCGAGCCGGGCGAGGACTGGTACTGGAACTACGCCACGAACGCCCTGTTCCAGGGCGGCCCGGAGCTCACCCCGCCGACCGAGCACCCGCCGACGCAGCCGGCGCCGGGCCCTCCCGAGCGGGTCCCGCCGGACTGGACGAGCCGGCTGCACCCCTGAAGGCGTCCAGCCGCGCCAGCTCCTCGCCGGTCAGCGTGAGCTCCGCCGCCGCGGCCGAGTCGGTGATGGAGGCCGGGCGGCCGGCTCCCGGCACCGGGATGACGGCCGGGGACCGGGCCAGCAGCCAGGCCAGGGCGACCCGCTGGGGGCTGACGCCGCGCTCGGCGGCGACGCGGTGGAACGGGGTGCCGGCGGAGGTGGCGCCCGACGGGCCGTCCAGGGAGCTGCGCGAGATGCCGCCGAGCGGGCTCCAGGGCAGGAAGGCCAGTCCCAGCCGGGTGCTCAGCCGCAGCTCCGCCTCGCCGTCGCGGACGGCCGGTGAGTACCGGTTCTGTACGCAGACGAGTCCGTCGCCGAGGATCCGGTGGGCCTGGAGGATCTGGGCGCGGGAGACGTTGGAGATTCCCGCGGCGCGGATCGTGCCGGCGTCGAGCAGTTCGCGCAGCGCGCCGACGGACTCCTCCCAGGGGACGGCCGGGTCGGGCTTGTGCAGCTGGTAGAGGCCGATGGCGTCGACGCCCAGGCGCCGGGCGGAGGCTTCGGCTGCGCGTCTGAGATGGGCGGGGGTGGCGTCGACGGTCCAGCTGCCGTCTCCGGGGCGTCCCCGGCCGCCCTTGGTGGCCACCAGGACGCCCGAGGTGTCGCCGCCGTAGCGGGCCAGGGCGCGGGCGATCAGCCGCTCGTTGTGGCCCTCCTCGCCGGCGTGCCAGTGGTAGCTGTCGGCGGTGTCGATGAGCGTGACGCCGGCGTCGAGGGCGGCGTGGACGGTGGCGACGGCCCGTGCCTCGTCGGGGCGGTGCTCGATGGACAGGGGCATGGCGCCGAGGCCGACGGCGCTGACGGTGTGGTGGCCGATGGTGCGGTACCGCATGGTGGCTCCGTTCGCTCAGGCGGTGAGGGCTTCGGCGACGGCCCCGGGAAGCCAGTCGGCGGTGCGGGAGAAGCGGAAGCCGAGCTCCTTGGCGCGGGTGTTGCTCATGGCGTAGTGGTGGTCGAAGGAGAACGGGGAGGCGTCCGCGCCCGCCGGGACGGTCCGCAGGACGGGCTCCCGGCCGGTCCGGGCGGCGATGACGGCGGTGAGGCCGTGCACGTCGAGCGGGCCGTCGGAGCAGGCGTTGACGGGGCCGGTGAAGTCGGCGGCGGCCGCCCACAGCAGCACGTCGGCCAGCTCCTCGTGGTGGATGAAGACCGTGGGCCGCGGCCGGGCGTGCACGGCGATCTCCTCGCCCCGGCTGACGCGGCCGGTGTAGTGCGCCAGCCGGCCGGTGAACTCCAGTGCGCCGCCGCCGAGCACGTGGGCGCTGCGTACGCTCGTGAACGCGAAGCCGCCGGCGGCGGTGAGGACGGCCTCCGCCTGGCGCTTGCCCTCGGCGTAGTGCTCCTCCAGGTACACGGCGTCGTGCCAGGGCAGGTCCGTGGCCACCCGCCAGGCGGCCGGGTCCACGGCCGACTCCGGAACCGGTGTCCCGGCGGGTACGGCGGGGAGGGCGGCCGTGGCGGGGTCGTAGACCTCGATCGTGGAGGTCATGACGTAGCGCCGGGTACGGCCGGCGAAGGTGCGGGCGGCGATGGCGGCCTGCACGGGGGTGTAGCAGACCTGGTCGACCACGACGTCGAAGGTGCGGCCGTCGAGCGCGGCCCTCAGGGCGCTCTCGTCGTTCCGGTCGACGACGAGGTGCTCGACCCCCTCGGGCGGCGGGGTGGAGCCCCGGTTGACCACGGTGACCCGGTTCCCGGCGGCGTGCAGGCGCTCGACCAGGAGCCTTCCGAAGTAGCGGCTTCCGCCGATGACGATGATCTTTTGCATGCCCTCATCGTGGAGGCCTATCGTCACCAGCAGAAGTCATGATCTGCTGATCGCGTATGAAGGAAAACTGTTGATCGACGTACAGCGGCTCCGCGTCCTGCGGGCGGTGGCGGAGCACGGCAGTTTCAACCGGGCCGCCGCGGCCCTGCGCCTGACGCCCTCCGCCGTCTCCCAGCAGATCGCCGCGCTGGAGCGCGGCCTCGGCGCGCGGGTGGTCGACCGGAGCACGCGCGGCGTCACCCTGACGCAGGCCGGGCGGATCATGGTCGGCGCCGCCGAGACCGTCGCGGCGGAGCTCGAACACGCGCGGCGGCAGGTCGACCGGCTGGGCACGGGCCGTACCCGGCTCACCGTGGCCACGTTCACCAGCGGGGGCAGACTGCTGCTGCCGGCCGCGCTCGCCCGACTGGCGGCGGAGCACCCCGGCACCGTGATCCACATCAGGGAGGGCGAGCCCGAGGACACCCTGCCGCTGGTCCGCCAGGGCGCCGTGGACCTCGCCCTCGCCTACCGCTTCGACGGCCCGCTGCCCGGCGGGCCCGGGGCCGGCTCCGGCTCCGGCCTGGAGTGGACCCCGCTCATGGAGGACCCGCTGTACGTGGTCCTGCCGCGGGAACACCGGCTGGCCGGGCGCGGGGCCCTGGACCTCTCCGAGCTGGCGGACGAGCCCTGGGTGCTCGGCTGCCTGCGCACCGAGGCGTACCTGCGCCGGTACGCCTCGATCGCCGGATTCGATCCGGAGGTGCGCGGGACCACCACCGACTACTTCTTCGCGCGCTCGCTCGTCGCCGCGGGCATCGGGGTCTCGCTGATCCCCTCCATCGCGCTGGGCCCGGAGGTCCCGGGCCTGTGCGCGGTCCCGGTCACGGCGCCGGGCCCGGTGCGGCACATCGGGGCCGCCGCCCGCGGCGGCGGCCGGCCCCTGGTGACGGCCCTCGTCCGGGCCCTGCGCGAGGAGGCCGGGCGGCTCTAGGGCGGCCCGCCACCGGGGCCCCGTGGCGCTAGCGGGTGTACCGGCGGATGCGGTAGCGCAGCCCGGACGTCGAGGTGCGCCAGGCGTCGTCCGCGCCGGCGGCCCATTCCGGGCCGGGTACGGGGGCGTGGGTGTCGCCGTCCACCTTCGCGTCGATCTCGGTCACCGAGAGCACCGTGGCGTGCTCCAGGGCGGCCCGGTAGATCTCGCCCCCGCCGATCACCCACGTCTCGCCGGCGCCGGCCGCCAGCTCCAGGGCCTCGGGAACCGAGCCGGCGCGCAGCGCGCCCTCGGCCCGCCAGTGCGGGTCGCGGGTGACGACGATGTTGCGCCGGCCGGCGAGCGGGCGGAAGCGCGGGGGCAGCGAGTCCCAGGTCTTGCGGCCCATCACCACGGGGTGGCCGAGGGTGGTGGCCTTGAAGTGCGCCATGTCCTCGGGCAGCCGCCACGGAATGGTGTTGCCGGCGCCGATGACGCCGTCGAGGGTCTGCGCCCAGATCAGTCCGACGGTCATACCGCCACCGGTGCCTTGATGGCCGGGTGGTGCCGGTAGTCGAGCAGCTCCACGTCGGAGTAGGCGTAGTCGAAGATCGAGTCGGCCTGGCGCAGCTTCAGCCGGGGGAAGTCGTACGGGGTGCGCGAGAGCTGCTCGGTGACCTGTTCGACGTGGTTGTCGTAGATGTGGCAGTCGCCGCCGGTCCAGATGAAGTCGCCCGGTTCGAGGCCGGTCTGCTGCGCCACCATGTGGGTGAGCAGGGCGTAGCTCGCGATGTTGAACGGCACGCCGAGGAACAGGTCCGCGCTGCGCTGGTACAGCTGGCAGGAGAGCTTGCCGTCGGCCACGTAGAACTGGAAGAAGGCGTGGCACGGGGCGAGTGCCATCCGGGACAGCTCGGAGACGTTCCAGGCGGAGACGATCATCCGGCGGGAGTCCGGGTCGCGCCGGAGCGTGTCGAGCACCTCGGTGATCTGGTCCACGTGCCGGCCGTCGGGAGTGGGCCAGGACCGCCACTGGACGCCGTAGACCGGTCCGAGCTCACCGTCGGCGTCGGCCCACTCGTCCCAGATGGTGACGCCGTGCTCCCGCAGCCAGCCGACGTTCGAGTCGCCGCGCAGGAACCACAAGAGCTCGTACACGATCGACTTCAGGTGCACCTTCTTGGTGGTGACCAGGGGAAACCCCTGGGAGAGGTCGTAACGCAGCTGGTGCCCGAACACGCTTCGGGTGCCGGTGCCCGTCCGGTCGGCCTTCGCCGTCCCGGAGGTGAGCACATGCCGCAACAGGTCTTCGTACTGGGTGTCCGCCACAACCGTCGAGTCTACGATTCCCCGGACGGTGCCTCGACCAGGACGCCGGGCGCGGCCGGTCAGCGGCGCTGCCACTCCTCGGCCAGCAGCCGGTAGGAGCGGACCCGGTCCGCGTGGTCGTGCGTGATGGTGGTGATCAGCAGCTCGTCCGCTCCCGTGGCCTCCTGGAGGCGTTCCAGGTGGTCGGCCACGGTCCGCGGGGAGCCGGTGAACTGGGTGTCGACCCGGTCGGCGACGAGTTCCCGGTCGGCCTCGGTCCAGGGCAGGGCGCGCGCCTCGGCGGGCGTGGGGAAGGGGATGGCGCCCTCGGCGGTGCGGATGCTGCGCACCCAGGGCGCGTAGCCGGCCGCCAGTTCGCGGGCGGTCGCGTCGTCCTCGGCGACCACGACGTCGGCGGACACGGTGAGGTACGGGCGGTCCAGCCCGGCCGACGGCTTGAAGGCCGCCCGGTAGCCCTCGGCCGCCTCCAGCACGCTGGCGGGGCTGACGTGGTAGTTGGCCGCGAAGCGCAGTCCGTTGCGGCCGGCGGTCTCCGCGCTGACCCCGCCGCTGCTCCCCAGGATCCACACCTGGACGTCGGCCCCCTCCCCCGGGACGGCGTGCGCCTCCACGCCCTGCGGGGAGCGGTAGTCGCCGCGCAGCAGCGCGAGGACGTCGTCGACCTGCTCGGCGTAGTCCTGCGGCTGGGCACCGGGCAGGTTCAGCAGGCGCTGCTGGAGCGCGACCCTCGGGTGGCCCAGCAGGTGCGCGAAGGAGAAGCGGGGCGGGATGCGCAGCCCGTTCGGCGTCCACCCCTCGAAGGGCTCGGCCGCCGCGGGGTCGCGCTGCGGGGGCCGGCCGGCGGAGCGGCCCAGGCCCAGGTCCAGGCGGCCGGGGTGGAGCGCGTCGATCAGGCCGAACTCCTCGACGGTGGAGAGGGCGGTGCGGTGCCCGAGCTGCACGGCTCCGGAGCCGAGGCGGATCGTCGTGGTCGCGGAGGCGGTGAGCGCGAGGAGGACCGCCGGGGAGGTCCCGGCGACGCCGGGGTTGAGGTGGTGCTCGGCGAACCAGTAGCGGGCGTAGCCGAAGGCCTCCGTCTGCCGGGCGAGGTCGATGCTGTGGTGCAGGGCCTCGGCGGCGGTGGAGCCGGACGGGACGGGGACGAGGTCGAGGACCCCGAGGGGGATGCCGGACATGCCGGGCTCCTTACAGGCCGGAGGGGGCGGGGGCGGGCACGGAGAGCCCGAGGTGGTCGCGGAGGGTGGTGCCCTCGTACTCGGTGCGGAAGACGCCGCGCTCCTGGAGCAGGGGGACGACGGTGTCGGCGAACACGTCGAGGCCGCCGGGGGTGATGTGGGGAACGAGGATGAAACCGTCGGCGGCGTCCGCCTGCACCAGGTCGTCGATCGCCCGGGCGACGGTGGCGGCGGAGCCGACGAAGGTCTGGCGGGCGGTGGTCGCGATGACGAGCTCGCGGATCGACAGGTTCTTGGCGCGGGCGAGCTCGCGCCACTGCCGGGCGGTCTCCCGCGGGTCGCGGAACTGGCGGACGCTGGCCCGGCCGAGGGCGATGGTGTTCTCGCCGGGTTCGGGGTCGGTCTCGGGCAGCGGCCCGTCGGGGTCGTAGGCGGACAGGTCGCGGTTCCAGACGTGCTCCAGGTACCTGATCGCGGTCTGTCCGCTGACCTGGAGGCGGCGCACCTCGTGCGCGGTCTCGTGTGCCTCGGCGTCGGTGTCGCCGAGTACGAAGGTGGCCGCGGGCAGGATCTTCAGCTGGTCGGGCGTGCGCCCGTACCGGGGGAGGCGGCGCTTGACGTCCGCGTAGAAGGCCCGGCCTTCGTCGAGGGTCCCGTACCGGCCGAAGATCGCGTCGGCGCGGGCGGCGGCGAACTCGCGGCCCTCGTCGGAGTCGCCCGCCTGGAAGACGACGGGCCGGCCCTGCGGGCTGCGCGGCACGTTGAAATGGCCCTCGATGTCGAAGTGCGGTCCGCAGTGGGTGAAGGCGCCCGCCCGGGCGTCCCGCAGGAAGGTGCCCGAGACCGGGTCGGCGACGATCTCGGTGCCGTCCCAGGAGTCGAACAGCCCGGTCGCGGCGGCCAGGAACTCCTTGGCGCGGGAGTAGCGCTCCTCGCGGGGCAGGAACCCGCCCCGGCGGAAGTTCTCGCCGGTGAAGGCGTCCCAGGAGGTCACCACGTTCCAGGCGGCGCGTCCGGCGGACAGGTGGTCGAGGCTGGCGAACTGGCGGGCCACCTCGTAGGGCTCGTTGAAGGTGGAGTTGATCGTCCCGGTCAGGCCGAGGCGTTCGGTGACGGCGGCGAGCGCGGCGAGCACGGTGAAGGTGTCGGGCCGCCCGACCACGTCGAGGTCGTAGATCCGGCCGCCCTGTTCGCGCAGGCGCAGTCCCTCGGCGAGGAAGAGGAAGTCGAACCTGGCGCGCTCTGCCGTGCGGGCGAAGTGGACGAAGGAGTCGAAGTCGATGTGGCTGCCGGCCGCCGGGTCGCTCCAGACGGTGGTGTTGTTGACTCCGGGGAAGTGGGCCGCGAGGTGGATCTGCTTGAGCGGCTTGGTGCTCATGGTGGTCCTTCCGGGTCCGGATCAGGCGGCGGGCTGGGCGGCGTACCGGCCGGCCGGGCGTGCCAGGCCCAGCAGTGCGCGCAGGGTGTCCGCCTCGTACGCGCGGCGGAAGGCCCCGCGCCGCTGGAGCTCGGGCACCAGTGCCCGGGTGATCGCGGGCAGGTCGTGGGAGATGCCGCCGGGCCGCAGCCGGAAGCCCGTCAGGCCGGCCGTCCGCCAGTCCTGGAGCAGGTCGGCCAGCTGTGCGGGGGTTCCGGTGAAGACGGCTTCGCCGTCGCCGTACGGGGTGCCCGCGAGGGCGTCGAGGCGTTCCCTGCGCGCGTGTGCCGCGGGGGCGTCCTCGTCCAGGAAGACGGTGAGGTCCCCGAAGAGGTGCAGGGGCTCCGCCGCGGGCCCGGCGGTCTCCCGGGCCCGCCGGATCTCCGCGACCGCGGCGCGCACGGCGTCGGTGTCGTGCGCGGGGACGTAACCGGCGTCCGCGGAGCGGGCGATGAGACCGTACGCCGCGCGGGTGGCGGCCGCGGCGGTGACCAGGGGCTGTCCCTGGGGCGGGCGGGGGGTGATCGACGGTCCCCGGACGCTGAAGTGGCGGCCCTCGAAGTCGATGTGGTGCAGCTTGTCGCGGTCGACGAAGCGGCCGGTGGCCACGTCCCGGATCTCGGCGTCGTCGTCCCAGCTGTCCCACAGCCGCCGGACCACCTCGACGTGGTCGGCGGCCTCTTCGTACGCCTCGTCCTCGGGCAGGGCCGCCGCGCGCCGTCCGAAGTGCCGCAGTTCGTGGGCGGTTTGCGACACCCGGACGTCCAGGCCCGCGCGGCCCCGGCTGACGTGGTCGAGGGTGGCGATGGCCTTGGATATGTGGAAGGGCTCGGTGTGGGTGGCGGTCACGGTGGGGACGAGTCCGATGTGCCGGGTCAGCGGGGCGACGCGGGCCGCGGTGAGCACCGCGTCCAGCCGGCCGCGGACCTGGTCCGTGCGTCCGTCGGGTCCGTCCGGCGAGGACGACTGGAGGGTGAGGGCGTCGTCGAAGGAGACGAAGTCGAGCAGGCCGGCTTCGGCCTCGGCCACGGCGTCGGCCCAGTAGCGGGCCGTGAGGAGTTCGCCGGGCCGGGCACCCGGCTCGCGCCAGGCGGCCGGATGCCGGCCGGC
Source organism: Streptomyces racemochromogenes (assembly GCF_039535215.1). Classification (GTDB taxonomy): domain Bacteria; phylum Actinomycetota; class Actinomycetes; order Streptomycetales; family Streptomycetaceae; genus Streptomyces; species Streptomyces racemochromogenes. The sequence continues at coordinate 6,836,286 of NZ_BAAAWT010000001.1, read as the reverse complement.
GCCGTCGAGCGCGACGGCGAGGTGCAGCGGTGCGGAAGCCGCCGCTCGGGATGCGGCTGGGGGTGGGGAGGCCGGCACGTCGGATCACGCCTTTCCGGATACGCCTTCCGGTCGGCCGTGCGAAGGGGGGCCGATGCCTGTTGCGGTATCCGCCGAAAACGCTATGTCCGGCCGTTGCGCCATACAATGACCGCCTCGTTAAGGGAAGTTGGCAGTCGTGTTGCCGCTCCGTCAAACGGTCCCCGCAGTACGGCTCTTGCTGCCGCGTCTTTCATCGCGAGACCGCCCTGTCCACGATCTGGTCGTGGTCTTGCCCGGAGGGTTCTTCCGGGCAAGTATTCCTATCAATCCGATGGGAAAAGTGGGGATCCGGCGCCGCCCGGCTTCCTCCCCTCGCGCGTGCCCAGGCCTCCCGGCCACCGGCCGGCGCCACCGACAACGTCCCGGAGCAGCCGACATGACCACCGCCCTCCCTCCCGGCAACGTCCCACGCCCCTCCCCCGCGCCGTACCGCGCCGTCCGGGCCTGTCGGTGACGCCGGTGCCGACGACACCGAGCACCGCGGGCCGCCCGTCCGACGCCGCACGGCGCCGCGCGCTCCTGCGTACCGCCCGCGACGTGGCGGACGACCTGGCCGCCGACTCCGTGACCCGCGAGCAGGCCGGCCGGCCGCCGGTCGACGAGACGGCCCGGCTGCGCGAGGCGGGCCTGCTCGCCGCGCTCACCCCGCCCCGGCCGGGCCGGGGCGCGGACTGGCGCACCGGATGCGCCGTCATACGCGAGATAGGCGCGGCGGACAGCTCGCTCGGCGAGCTGCTCGCCCGCCACTACGTGCACACGTGGGGCGGACGCTTCTACGCGGCCGACCACGACGCCACCGCCCTCGAGGAGGAGTCGGCGCGCGAGCAGTGGCTGTGGACCGGCGCGGTGCGCGCGCCCGCCCCGGGCGGCGAGGCAGGCCCGCCGGACCTCACGCTGAGGCCGCGCAGTCCGGGGTACGTGCTGAGCGGGCGCCGCCCCGTGGACACGGCGGTGGCCGCCGCCGACCAGATCGCGGTGGACGCCGTGTGCGCCGTGACGGGCGACGTCCTGGTCGTGCGGGTCACGCCCGGCGCGCCCGGCGTGACCCTCGAACCCGCCCACGACCGCCTCGGCCAGCGCGTCGCGGGCGCGGGCGCCGTCGTGTTCGACCGCGTCGCCGTCGCTCCCGGTCAGGTGCTGGGACGCCGGCCGCACGACGAGGAGTCGACCGCGCCGTTCACCGCGCTCGCCGAGCCCGCGCTCCGGCTCGCCCTGTGCCACGTCGGCCTCGGCATCGCCGAGGGCGCCCTCACCGAGGCGCGCGACCTCAGCCGGGGCGGCCGCGCGCACCGGCCGCCCGGCGACGACCCGGACCTCTTCCTCGCCTACGGGGAGCTCGCCTCCGCCGCCCAGACCGCCACTGCGGTGGTCGACCGGGCCACGGAGGTGATGGCGCAGGCCCTCGACGCCGGGGAGCAGCTCGACGCCGAGGATCCCGCGGGGGTCGCCGCCCTGGTCGCGACCGCCGAGACGGTGACGTCGGAGGCCGCACTGCACATCACCGCCAGGGTGCTGGAGTTCGCCGACGCGCCGGGCCTGGACCGGTTCTGGCGCAACGCCCGCGTCCTGACGGCCCACCGCCCGGTCGCGCACCGGCTGCGCTCGATCGGCGAGCACTACCTCAACGGCTCCCACCGCGCGGTGGCGGCGGCCTTCCGCTGAGGCGGGGCCCGCGCGGGACGGCGGCCGGGGCCGTACGGGATAATGTCCGCATGCGGATCTCAGCCAGGGCGGACTACGCGGTACGGGCCGCGCTGCAGCTTGCCGCGTCGCAGGACGACGGACCGCTGAAGGCCGAGGCCATCGCCGACGCCCAGGACATCCCGCACAAGTTCCTCGAGGGCATCCTGAACGACATGCGCCGGGGCGGTCTCGTGCTGAGCCAGCGCGGCGGCAACGGCGGCTACCGGCTGGCCAGGCCGGCCCGGTCCATCAGCATCGCGGACGTCATCCGCGTCGTGGACGGACCCCTCGTCTCGGTGCGCGGGGTCCGCCCGCCCGACCTCTCCTACTCCGGCCCCGCCCAGTCGCTGCTCCCCCTGTGGATCGCGCTGCGGGCCAACGTGCGCGAGATCCTCGACGGGGTGTCGCTCGCGGACGTGGCGTCGTCGGAGCTGCCCTCCTCGGTGTCCGCGCTGGCGGACGCCCCCGGAGCCTGGACCAATCCCTAGCCTCTGACCTGCGGTTTCTCGTAAGACGAGACAGCGGCGTCCACCATCTGGTCAACCTCTTGGGGCGGGTGCCCCCGTCTGCCAAGATGCCTACCAACCAGGTGGGAAAACTAGGGATCCAGGGAGGAAGGCCGTGCGCATGCCGCATCACGCAGACGTACACGTACACCGGCCGCCGTCCCTGATCTCCCGCCGGCACATCGATCTGGTCCGCACCTCCAGCGCCATCTGTCAGCCTGCCTGACCGCCCTCACCGGACCTGAACCGGCGGCCGCGCACCAGCCGGTGCCGTGCCGCCCGCCCGTCCGTCACGCCGGCCGGACCTCGATTCCCGGGGCCGCCCGACGGCCCACCCGTTCCCCAGCCTGCGACCGTGATCCGGCCACCGACCGCCGCGCGCGGGTGCCGTGTGTACCGGTGGCTTTGAGACGTCCGTCTCAGCTCTTGAACCCATCCCGTGAAAGGACACCTCCGTGTCTGCCGCAAGATCGCTCAACGCCCTGCGCGCCATCGCCGTCACCGCCACGCTCCCCCTGCTGCTCACCGCTTGCGGCTACGGCTCCGAGGCCGAGAAGAAGGACGAGAAGCCGGCCGGCGCCACGGCGTCCGAGGGTGGTCAGCAGAAGCTCTCCGCGTCCGAGGTCCGCATCGGGTACTTCCCGAACCTGACCCACGCCACCGCCCTGGTCGGCCTCCAGGAGGGCCTGATCGAGAAGGAGCTGAACGGCACCAAGGTCAAGCCGCAGTCCTTCAACGCCGGCCCCTCCGAGATCGAGGCCCTCAACGGCGGCTCCCTCGACATCGGCTTCATCGGCCCCTCGCCGTCCATCAACGGCTACGTCAAGTCCAAGGGCTCCAACCTGCGGATCATCTCCGGCTCCGCCTCCGGCGGCGTCAAGCTGGTCGTGAACCCGGACAAGATCAAGACCCTGGACGACCTCAAGGGCAAGAAGATCGCCACCCCCCAGAAGGGGAACACGCAGGACATCGCGTTCCTCAACTGGATCGCCGAGAAGGGCTGGACGGTCGACCCCGAGTCCGGCAAGGGCGACGTCTCCGTCGTCCGCACCGACAACAAGGTCACCCCCGACGCCTTCAAGCAGGGCTCCATCGACGGCGCCTGGGTGCCCGAGCCCACCGCCTCCAAGCTCGTCTCCGACGGCGGCAGCGTCCTCCTCGACGAGACGGCCCTGTGGCCCGACAAGAAGTTCGTCATCACGAACGTCATCGTGTCCCAGAAGTTCCTGAAGGAGCACGCGGACGTCGTCGAGGCGGTCCTCAGGGGCACCGTCAAGACCAACGAGTGGATCAACGCCAATCCCGACAAGGCCAAGGCCTCCGCCAACGCCAAGCTCAAGGCCGAGAGCGGCAAGGAACTCGACGCCAAGGTCCTCGACCCGGCCTGGCAGAGCATCCTCGTCACCGACGACCCGCTCGCGAGCACGCTGAAGACCGAGTCGGACTGGGCGGTCAAGGCCAAGCTCCTGGAGAAGCCCGACCTGGCCGGCATCTACGACCTGACGCTCCTGAACAAGGTCCTCAAGGCCGCCGGCAAGCCCGAGGTCTCCGACGCCGGCCTCGGCGCCAAGTAGGCCCCCGGCACACCGCGTACGACGGCACCGGCTCCACCGAGGCAACCGCCTCCCGGGGCCGGTGCCGTCGCGCGTGGCGGACAGCACGCCGGCGGGACGGCGGACGGGAAGGCGGTCTTGACACCCGCCCGGACCGCGCCGACACTCCAGAACGGCGAATCCTGGTGAACCGGTAGGGAATCATGGGCTGTTCAGGGCTGGACCGCGGCACCGACGGCGTCCGCGCCGCCGCGCCGGCGCGCCCGCTGCTCACCTCCCGCCGCCACATCGACCTCCTGCGCGTGTGCAGCGCGGCGAATCCCCCGCACCCCGGCGGCCCCGCGCCCGCCCACCGCTGACCCGCGCCCCCACCCTCAGGGTCCCGGCCGCGCCGCATCCGGCGCCGGCCGCCGTCGCCGTCGTCGCATGCCCCGTGCCCGAGCACCCCCAGGGAGAAGCATGTCCACCACCCGCCCGACAGCCGCCCCGTCCTTCCGGAGCAGGATCGGCCGTGACGCGCACAGCGGCTACCCCGCCGTCCCCCACCGCTACCGGCTCCACCTCTCCCCGTCCGGCCCGTCCTGTCTGCGCATCGCCGTCACGCACAGCCTGCTCGGCCTGCGGGACGTCCTCCCGATGACGCTGCTCCCGGCCGTGCCCGACGCGCCCGACGGCGGACACCTGGCCCTGCGCCCGCTCTACCAGGCCAGCTACCACCGGTACCCCGGACCGGCCGTGGCCCCCGTACTCGCCGACGGCTGGACCGGACGGATCGTCAGCACGCACGCCCCGGACATCCTCCAGGACATGGGCCGGCTCTTCGGCACCGGCGGCCGGCAGCTGTACCCGGCCGGCGCCGACGACCGGATCGAGGCCGTGGCCCGCCTGTGCGAACAGGGCATCAACGCGGCGGCACAGCGCGCCGGCCAGTGCGGCGCCGACCCGGCGGCACGGGACACCGCGCTCGCCACCCTGCTGCGCGCGCTCAACGCGCTGGAGCGACGCCTCTCCAGCGCCGAGTACCTGCTCGGCACCGAACTCACCGCAGCCGACGTGCAGTTGTGGGTGACGCTGGTACAGCTGGACACCGTGCACCGCTGGCACCTGGACGCGGCCGCGGTGTACCGCCTCACCGACCACCCGTACGTGTGGTCGTACGCCCGGCGCCTGGCGGCCCACCCCGCCTTCGCGCCCCACCTGGACCTGGACGGCATCGCCCTGCGCCACCACGCCCAGTGCCGCGGCACGGAGGCCGCGGGCGCGGCGTTCCCCATCGTCGACTGGGCGGGCCACGTACCGGCCGCCACCCCCGCCCTCGGCACCGGCCGCGCCGGCAGCTGACGGCCCCCGCTGGCACCCTCCCCGGCCTGACCGCTGCCGGGCTCCGGGCCGTCCCCGGGGGTGTCCGGAGCCCGGCCGGCAGCGGCCCGGAAGCATGGTTCGCGCAGCACGGGTAGGCGCCGGGCATGACCCACAACCGTGAACTCGCGGTGGTGACGGCCGGCGCGTTCCTGCCCGACGGCCTCCGAGCGGAAGGGCACCGGCGGACGGCCGAGCCCGGCTCCGCCGGCGAGTAGCGCGCCCCCGCCCGGTCCGCCATGACCCCGGACGAAGCCCTGCGGCGCATCGCCTTCCTGCTCGAATGGCGCGGGGCGTCCCCGTACCGGGTGCGGGCCTTCCACACGGCGGCCGACGCCGTCCGCGGCCTGGAACCGGGCCCGGTGGACGCCGCCCGGGCCGGACGGCTGCGCGGGGTGGGTCCGGTCACCTCCGAGGTGATCGCCCAGGCGTCGGCCGGGGCGGTCCCGCGCTACCTGGCCCGCCTGGAGGCCGAGGCGGGCCCGGACGCCCGCGCCGGCTGGGAGCTCGCGGCGGCGAGCACCGGGGACTGCCATCTGCACTCCGACTGGTCGGACGGCGGGAGCCCGCTCGAGGAGATGGCCGAAGCGGCCCGCGCCCTGGGCCACCAGTGGGCCGTGCTGACCGACCACTCGCCGCGCCTGACCATCGCCCACGGCCTGAGCCCGGACCGGCTCAGGAGTCAGCTGCGGGCCGTGGCCGCCGTGAACGCCGGGCTGGGCCCGGGCTTCCGGCTGCTGACCGGCATCGAGTGCGACATCCTCGACGACGGATCGCTCGACCAGGAGGAGGAGCTGCTCGGCCGTCTCGACGTCGTCGTGGCGTCCGTGCACTCCAGGCTCCGCTCGGAGCCCGGGACGATGACCGCCCGCCTGCTGGCCGCGGTGCGCAATCCGCGCGTCGACGTCCTGGGGCACTGCACCGGCCGGATCATCACCGGCCGGGGCCGCCCGCAGTCCAGGTTCGACGCCGCGGCCGTGTTCGCCGCGTGCGCGGAGTACGGCACCGCCGTGGAGATCAACTGCCGGCCCGAACGCCGCGACCCGCCGGACGACCTGCTCCTCCAGGCGGCCGACGCCGGCTGCCGTTTCGCCGTGGACACCGACGCCCACGCCCCCGAACAGCTGCACTGGCAGAGCACGGGCTACGCCCGCGCGGCCCGGATCGGCCTGGGCGCGGACCGGCTGATCACGACCTGGCCGCTCGGGCGGCTGCTGGAGGGCAGGAGCGGCCGGCGGTGAAGCGGCGGGCCGGCTAGACCGTGTCCTCGCGCAGGACCCTGATGCTGGTCGCGTCGGTGTCGACGGCGTCCGGCAGGACCATGCCGGCCTCGACACCGGTGCGCAGGTAGCGCAGGACGTCCTCGTTCAGGCGCTCTCCGGGCAGGGCGGCGGGGATGCCCGGCGGGTAGGGCGTGAGCATCTCGGCGGCGACGCGCCCCGCGGCCCGTTCCGCCGGGACCTGCTCGGTGCGTCCGAAGAACGCGTCCCGGGGGAGCACGGCCTGCTCCAGGCGCAGGCCGGAGGGGGAGGGCACTTCCACGGGCTGCCCGGTGCGCAGTTGCGGGGCGTGCGCAGCGAGGTCGGTGAGGGCGGCGAGCAGGCTGCCGGCGGTGTGGTCGTCGTCGGCGTGGGTGAGCTGGGCGCTGACGCGGCGGTGGTCGCAGACGTGGAGGTTGACGCGGTGGTGCCGGCGCAGCCAGTCGGCGGCGCGGTAGCCGGTGACCCGCAGCGCGCTGATGTCGATGATGACCTGGAGGGGGTCCAGGTCGAAGGCCTTGCCGGGGCCGCAGAAGTCGTCGCGCCCGTGGACGTGCAGGCCGTCGATGCGGGAGAGGCGCTCGCGCATGCGGCCGGCGAGGGCGAGGACGTCGTCGTAGAGGGCCTTGCCGTGTTCGGCCATCTGGCGCCGCCAGCCGTCGAGGGCCGCGTACACGAGGACGGACGGGCTGGTGGTGCCGAGCAGGTCCTCGCGGCTCTTCAGCACCTCGGGGGCAACCAGGTCGCCCTGGAGATGGAAGACCGAGCTCTGTTCGAGCGCGGAGCCCATCTTGTGCACCGAGGTGACGCACACGTCGGCGCCGGCGTCCATCGCCCAGGTGGGCAGGTCGGGATGGAAGGGCAGGTGCGCGCCCCAGGCCTCGTCGACGATGAGCGGGACGCCGCGGCGGTGGCATACCTCGACGATGGCGGCCAGGTCCGAGCAGGTCCCGTAGGGGGTGGGGGTGGTCACCAGTGCACCGCGTGCGTCGGGGTGTTCGGCCAGCGCCCGCTCGAAGGCCCCGGCGGACGGCGGGTGGGCCAGGTGGCGCTCGGCGTCCCACTGCGGGTCGACCCACACGGGGCGGATGCCGGACAGGATCAGCCCCGAGACCACCGACTTGTGGGCGTCTCGTCCGACGACCAGCTTCTCGTGCGGTCCGGCGACCGAGAGCATGGCGGACTTCACGGACAGGGAGCTGCCGCAGGTGGAGAAGAAGGCGTGATCGGCGCCGACGGCCTCGGCCATGAGCGCCTGCGCCTCCTCGATGATCCCCTGGGAGGAGGTGCGGTCGTCCAGCCCGCTGGTGGCCAGGACGTCCGAGCGGAAGACGGCGTCGCCGAGCACGGCGCGCACGCGGGGGTCGGCTCCCCGGCCCTGCTTGTGTCCCGGCGGGGTGAACGGTGTCTGCCCGGCCTCGTGGTAGGCGGCCAGGGCGTCCAGTACGGGTGTCCTCGACTGATCCATGCGGGGCCGCCTGCCCGCCGCTCGGGTGCGGAAACACCGTCCGGGCGGGCGCGGTGCGGGTGGCGGCCCGCTTGCTCCGTGCGGGCCACGGCGGCCCGTCCCAGGGCTACCGCGGGCACCGACGGGGCACCTGTGGGCCGTGACAGAACGAAGGAACCACCGGTACGCGGTCGCCGTAGCCCAGCAGGCCGGCCGCCGGCAGTGCACCCGTCTGGACCGCACCGCGCTCACGGGCCTCGACGAGGCGGTCGCCGCGGTGCGCGGCGCGGCGGCGTCGGACGTGGCGTACGGGTTCTTCAACGCGGACGAGTCGTTCTTCCTGATCCTGCGGGTCACACCGGCGGGGACGGGCCTGCTGCTGTCGGACGCGCGGGCCGCGCGGCGGCACACGCTCGCCGCGCAGGCCCTGGACGCCACGGGGGCCGCCCCGCCCGACGGGGACGCGGGGGCCGCGCTCCCGGCCGGGGACCTGGACATCGTCTCCGCCCTGGGGCTCGCCGCCGACGGGATGGCCGCCGTCCTCGACGGCCCGGACGCCCTGCCGGACGACCAGCTGCGGGTGATCGCGGAGCGGTGCGGGTTCGCCGCCGAGTTCGACCGCGCGAAGACCTGATCCCCCCCCCGGCTCCCCGCCCGCTCGCCCCGGCCCCCCGCCCGTCCACCGCCCGCGCCGAGGCGCTGCCCGGCGGGCTCCGGCGTACCCGGGGTCCCCGCCGCCTGCCCGGGAACCGTGGCGCCATGCCGCCGCGGTACGACGGCATGCCCCCGGCCCCGGCGGGTACGCGCCCCTCGACCCCAGCCCACCGACCACCCCGACCAGCGAGGAGGTGTCGGTCATGGCGAGCCAGGCGGACACCCAGCCGATCCGCAGCCGCATCGCAGCCGACGAACGGGTCCGGACGTGCCGTCCGGCCGTCGTCAGCCCGCCCCGCCCCCGGGGCTGCGACGATCCGCGTCCCGAGACGGTTTCCGGCCCGGAGTGGAACATCGTCCGGGGCGAGGACTAGGCCGTGGCCGCCGCCCAGCCGGCGCGCCGCGCCCCCTGCGTCGCCGGCCCCCGCGGCCGCCCGGCATCCGGGTCGCGTCGGTGCCCGCCGGGCACGTCTACGTACGCCACATCCACGCGGCCGACGGCTCGGACGGCGTGACGCTGCTGCCCGACCCCCGCCCCAACGGCGCCCCCAGCACCTCACAGCAGTGGTGGCCCCCGGTGATGCTGGACCCGGACTGGGTCCGCGTCCACCACCGGGCCTTCGACGTGTACCACCTGCACTTCGGCTTCGACGCCCAGAGCCCGGAACAGTTGACCGCCCTGGTCGGCGAGCTGCGCCTGCGCGGCAAGCCGCTCGTGCAGACCGTCCACGACCTGCGCAACCCCCACCACCTCGACCGGCGTGCCCACGACGCGGCCCTGGACGTCCTCGTGCCCGCGGCCGACTGCCTCATCACGCTCAGGCCCGGTGCCGCGGCCGAGATCGCCGCCCGCTGGGGGCGCACCGCCCACGTCCTGCCCCACCCGCACGTGGTCGACGAGCCGGAGCCGTCCGCCCCGCGCGGGCGGCGGGCCGAGTTCGTCGTGGGCGTGCACGCGAAGAGCCTGCGGCCCAACATGGCACCGCTGCCCGTCATCCGGGCCCTCGCCGGGATCACGCAGACGCTGCCCCGGGCGCGGCTGCGCGTCGACATCCACCACGACGCCCACGACCCCGCGGCCCGTGCCTACGCTCCCGACGTGATGGCGGGTCTGGGTTCGCTCGCCGCGAGCGGGCTCCTGGACCTGCGGGTGCACGACTACTTCGACGACGGCGACCTGTGGACCTACCTGCGGTCCCTGGACCTGTCCGTGCTGCCGTACACCTTCGGCACCCACTCCGGCTGGCTGGAGGCCTGCCACGACCTGGGCACGGCCGTGGCGGCACCGGACTGCGGTTTCTACGCCGAACAGCGTCCCTGCCACCTGTACCGGCACGCCCCGGACGGCCTGGACGTGCGGTCCCTGGAGGCCGCCGTGCGGCAGGCGTACGCGCACCGGCCGGCCCCGCGGGCCAACCCCGGGGCCCGGGCGGCTGAGCGGCGGGCCCTGGCCGCCGCCCACCGCGCCCTGTACGAACGCTGCCTGCCGTGAGCGGGCGCCGGCACCTGAGCATCGCCCTGATCGCCTCGGCCCGCTATCCCATCAGGGAACCCTTCGCCGGCGGCCTCGAAGCCCACACGTGGGCCCTCGCCTCGGCCCTGGGCCGGCGCGGGCACCACATCTCCCTGTTCGCCGCCCCCGGTTCCGACCCCGCGCTCGGGGTCCGCGAACTCGCCGTGCACAGGCCGCGGCTGAGCGCCGCCGCCCGCGCCGACCTGAGCATGACCGACCCGGCCGTGCTGAACGAGCACCACGCCTACCTGCGGCTGGTGCTCGACCTGGGCGGACCGCGACGGGGCGAGCGCGTACGACATCGTCCACAACAACAGCCTGCACTACCTGCCGGTCGCCATGGCCCCGGCCGTGCCGGCGCCCGTGGTGACCACCCTGCACACGCCGCCCACGCCGTGGCCGGAGGAGTCCGCGATCCAGACCGGACCCGCGGGGGCCGGAGTGTTCACCGCCGTCAGCGGCCACACGGCACGGGCCTGGCAGCCGCTGGTGAGCGCGGCCCGGGTGGTGCACAACGGGGTCGACGTGGACCGGTGGACCGCGGGTCCCGGGGGCGGCGGGCTGGTCTGGTACGGCCGGATCGTCCCCGAGAAGGGGCCCGCCCTGGCCATCGCGGCCGCTTCGGCCGCCGGGCTGCCGCTGACCCTGGCGGGGCCGGTCGTGGACCGCCTGTACTTCCGCGAGCAGGTCGTGCCCCGGCTCGGCGGCCACGTCCGCTACGCGGGGCACCTGGCCGGCGCGGAGCTGGCCGGGCTGGTCGGCTCGGCCCGCGCCACCCTCGTCACCCCCTGCTGGGACGAACCGTACGGGCTGGTCGTGGCCGAGTCGCTGGCGTACGGGACACCGGTGTGCGGCTTCGACCGGGGTGCCCTCGGCGAGATCCTCACCCCCGACTGCGGGCGGCTCGTCCCGTACCCCGACGTCGTGGCGCTGGCCGCGGCGGTGGGGGAGGCGCGCGGGCTCAGCCGCCGCGCCTGCCGGGAGCGGGCCGAGTCCTTCTGCTCGGTCGAGCACATGACGGACCGCTACGAGTCCCTGTACGAGGAGCTGCTGTCGTGATCGGCTACTACGCGCACCACCAGGGCCTGGGCCACCTGCACCGCGCCCTGTGCATCGCCGGGCAGGCCCGCAGCACCGTCACCGGCCTGTCCAGCCTGGCCCCGCCGGCCGGCTGGCCCGGGCCGTGGGTACGCCTCCCGCTGGACACCGGGGGGCCGGCGGCCGTGGACGCCCGCGCCCACGGGCGGCTGCACTGGGCTCCCCTGCACCACCCGGGCTACGCCGAGCGCATGGCGGCCGTCGCCGGTTGGCTGGGCCGGGTGCGGCCGGCGCTCCTCGTGAGCGACGTGTCCGTCGAAGTCGCCTGCCTGGCACGGCTCATGGGGATCCCGGTCGTCGTGGTCGCGATGCGGGGCGGACGGCTCGACCCGGCGCACCGGCTCGGTCACGACCTCGCGCTGCGGCTGCTGGCGCCGTGGCCCGCCTCCGTGCCGGAACCGGGCTGGCCCGCGCACTGGTACGAGAAGACCGTCTACGCCGGCGCCTTCTCGCGGGCCGACGGCCGCGTCCCCCCTCCCGCGCCCGACGACGGGACCCGCCGGGTCCTGCTGATGCTCGGCGCGGGCGGCAACGGGGTCACCGCCGACCAGGTGCGCGCGGCCCGCGACGCCACTCCGCTGTGGCAGTGGGACCTGCTGGGCGGACCCGGCGGCAGGTGGTCGGGGGACCCGTGGCCGCGGATCTGCGCCGCCGACGTGGTCGTCACGCACGGGGGGCAGAACGCGGTCGCCGAGTGCGCGGCCGCCCGCCGGCCCACCGTGGTCCTGCCGCAGGACCGGCCGTACGACGAACAGCACGCCACCGGTCGGGCCCTGCGCCACGCCGGCCTGGCCCTGGTACGGGAGCACTGGCCGGAGCCCGCCCAGTGGCCCGCCGTCCTCGACGAGGCCGCCGCCCTCGACGGCGCGGCCTGGGCGCGGTGGGCTCCGGGCGACGGCGCGCGGCGCGCGGCGCGGGCCCTCGACGCACTGGCGGGGACACCGTGGGAGGGCTGACGCCGGGGCCGGGGCCGACACGGCTGCCGGGGGGCGGCCGGGTCGCCGTGATCACCCCGGTGGCGGGGCGCCACGGTCACCTCGCGCTCCAGCAGACCGCCCTGGGGCTCGGCACCCGCGCCCCCGAACCGTACGTGGTGGTCACCATGGACGACCCCGCCGCCGGGCTGCTCGCAGGCCGGGGGAGCCCGCCGGCCGAGGTGGTGCCCGTGCCGGTGCCGTGCGCGGGCCGGCTGCCGCTGGCCGCCGCGCGCAACGCGGGCGCCCGGCGGGCGGTGGAATCCGGCGCCGGCGTCCTGGTCTTCCTCGACGTGGACTGCGTGCCCGGGCCGGGGACCGTGGCCCGCTACGCCGAGGCCGCCTGCGACGGGGCCCTGCTGTGCGGCACGGTCGCCTACCTGCCTCCCCCGCCGCCCGGCGGCTACCGGCTCGGCGATCTGGCCCGGACGGCCGCCCCGCACCCGGCCCGCCCCGCGCCGGGGCCCGGCCGGGTGGTCCCGGGGGGCGACCCGGACCTCTTCTGGTCGCTCTCCTTCGCGCTGACCGCCGCGACCTGGCGGCGGATCGGGGGCTTCTGCGAGGAGTACACCGGCTACGGGGGCGAGGACACCGACTTCGCCCGCCTCGCGCGGGCGGCCGGCGTCGACCTGTGCTGGCTCGGAGGGGCGCCCGCCTACCACCAGTACCACCCCGTCACGGACCCGCCGGTGCAGCACCTCGCGGACATCCTGCGCAACGGCGCCCTGTTCCAGCGGCGCTGGGGCCACTGGCCCATGCTCGGCTGGCTGCACGCCTTCGCCCGCATGGGCCTGGCCCGCCTCGACCCGGCGGCCGGCATGTGGCACGCGACCTGATCCGGCGGGCCCGGGCTCGGCGTCACCAGGCGGGGCCGGGCCGGCGTCAGGCAGGCGGCCCGGGGCGGCGTCAGGCAGGCGGCCCGGGGCCGGCGTCAGGGGAGGCGGCCCGGGGTCGATCGTGGTGGCCGGCCCGTCGGGGGCCGGCGGGGCCGCGGCCGGCCTCCCGGCCACCCCCGGGTTCGGCGGCGTGGACCTGCGCACGGCCGTATGCCTGCCGCTGCGCGGGACCCGCGACACCCTCGGGGTCCTGATCCTGGGCTGGGACACCCCCTACGAGATCGGCGTGGCGGAGCGGGCGGTGCTCGCCACCCTGGCCGTCTACACCGCCCAGGCCGTCGAACGCGCCCTCCACCTCGACGACCGGGTGACCGTCGCCCGCCGGCTCCAGCAGGCCATGCTCACCGACCTCCCGGCCGTCCCGGGCCTGGAACTGGCCTCCCTGTACCGGCCCGCGGCCCTCGAGGACATGGTCGGCGGCGACTGGTACGACGCCTACCCGCTGCCGGAGCTCCCCGGCACCGGCGGCACGGGGGCGCTGGCCCTGACCGTCGGCGACATCACCGGGCACGACATGGGGGCCGCCGCCATCATGGGGCAGGTCCGCAGCATGCTGCGGCAGGCCGACCAGGACCATCCTGGCGGGGGCCCGCACGAGGCCCTGGCCGCGCTCGAACGCGCCTGCGGGTGCCTGGACCTCCCCGCGGGCGGCACCGTCGTCCACGCCCACCTCCACCCGGCGGCGGCGGCCGGACACTGGCTGCTGAGGTGGAGCAACGCCGGCCACCCCGCGCCCCTCCTGGCCGGCCCGGACCGCTCCGTGCGGCTCCTGGAGGAGCACGGCGTGCTCCTGCACTCCGCGCTGCCGCCCCGGCCGCGCACCAGCCACAGCCGCCTGCTTCCCCCCGGCAGCACCCTCCTGCTCTACACCGACGGCCTCGTCGAGGAGCGCGGGCAGGACATCGACGCCCGGATCCACCGGCTCGCGCGGCACCTGGCCGGCGCCCCGCCCGGCACCCCCCTGAACGCCCTGCTCCGGTCCCTGCTGCGGACGGCCGGCGCGTCGGATGCGCGGGACGACGCCGTCCTGCTCGCGGTACGGGTCCCCGGCCCGCCCGATGGCTTACTCACCGAGGAGCGGGTAGGGGCCGTTCACGACGGTATGAGGTGAGTTGGCCATGGACTGCGATTTCCGGATCACGCTGAGGCGCTACGGGCCCACCGCGCACCTCACACCGACCGGAGAACTCGGCCTGGAGGCCGGACCGGAGTTCGACCGGCTGCGGGACGTGCTCGACGGAGTGGACGTGGTGGCCTGCGACATGGGGCACGTGACCTTCATGGACATGGCCGGCCTGAACTGCCTCCTGGGACTCGGCGGCTACGCGGAAACACAGGGCATCGCCCTGTTCGTCTACAACTGGCGCAGGCAGCCCGCCCGCCTCCTCGAACTCGTCGACGAGCTCGACCACGCGCCGGACGGACACCGTTGCGCAGGCCGCTGGGCCGCGAGCCGCGCGCTGCGCCACAGCCTGCGGGACCGCGTCACGGCCGGCCGTACCCTCGGCGCCGCCCGCACCCTCGGCACCGGCGGCGCGGCCGGCGAGGGCCGTTGTCCCGGAAGTCCGGTAAGTCCCCCGCCTCGGGCATGCCGGCCGTCATTGCGGGGACACGCCGGACATGAGAACCGACAACCCTGACCCCGATCCCCGCACCACCCCCGGTCTGGAACCGGGCGGATCGGTGCCGCCCGGCGAGACCCCGCCCGGCGAGGCCAGCACCACTTCCGGCGCCGGACCCTACCGCCCGCTGAAGCGCGGGTGGGGCAAGGGCCCACTCGTGATCATCATCGCCCTGGCGGTGCTGGTGGCACTCTTCTTCCTCGCGTACGCAATCGTGCTGGCCCTGTGACGGTCCCGCTCCCCGCCCCCGTTTACGTCGGGCGTGCGCGGCAACACGCGGTGCATGAGCACTCACTCGCGAGTACGCAGTCGGGGAAGCAGTCAGGCGGGCCGGGCCGTCGCGGTGGTGGCGGACGTGCTCGCCTTCGTCATCGGACTCTGGATCCTGCTCTACCTGTTGGAGGCGAACCAGGCCAACGGCCTGGTCGACGCGGTCCACGACGCCGCGTCCTGGCTCGCCGGCTGGTCCTACGACCTGTTCACCTTCAGCCGCGAATGGATCCAGGTGGTGGTCGGCTACGGCATCGCCGCCGTGGTCTACCTCCTGATCGGCCACGCCGCCGCCGGCTGGCTCTACCGGCGCTGACCGGAGAAAACCGCCCGCTCCTGCAAGGGGACCCAACCCTTTTCGTCCCCTTGACGATATGAGACGAACCCCCTTATCGTCGTGCTGACGAAATTAAGGGGGTTCGCCATGGCGGACATCACCCGGCGCCTCGGCTGGCGCCATCTGCGCTCCGCGCCCACCGCCCACATCCGCCACCACTCGCGCGGCCGGCTGGTCCACGACGGCCGGGGACTCAGCTTCTGGTACCGGTCGCTGTCCGCGGCGCTCTCCGAAGTGCCGGTCGACGACCGGGAACTGGCCATGGCGTTCCACGCCCGTACGGCCGACTTCCAGGACGTGACGGTGCAGGCCACCGTCACCTACCGGATCAGCGACCCGGCGGCCGCCGCGGACCGGCTCGACTTCTCCGTCGACCCGGACACCGGGAGCTGGCGCGGCGCACCCCTGGAGCAGATCGCCACCCTCCTCACCGAGACCGCGCAGCAGCACACGCTGGACGTACTGGCCCGGACCCCGCTGGCCGCCGCCCTGGTCGACGGCGTCGCGTCCGTGCGGCAGCGGGTCGCCGACGGTCTCGCCGCCGAGCCCCGGCTCCCCGCCACCGGAATCGACGTGGTGGCCGTGCGGGTCGTGGCGATCCGTCCCGAGGCGGAGGTGGAGCGCGCCCTGCGCACCCCGGCCCGCGAGCAGATCCAGCAGGAGGCGGACCGGGCCACGTACGAACGGCGGGCGGTCGCCGTCGAGCGCGAGCGGGCCATCGCGGAGAACGAGCTGGCCAGCCAGATCGAACTGGCCCGGCGCGAGGAGCAGCTGGTCGACCAGCGGGGCACCAACTCCCGCCGCGAGGCCGAGGAGAAGGCGGCGGCGGACGCCGTCCGGACCGAGGCCGAGGCGGCCCGCACGGTCCGGCTGGCCCGCGCGGAGGCCGAGGCGGCCCGCGAGACGGGCGCGGCGCGCGCCGAGGCCCAGGCCGCCTGGCTGCGGGTGCACGGCGAGGCCGGCCCGGGCACGCTGCACGCCCTGGCGGCGACCCGGCTGGCGGAGAACCTGCCGCGGATCGACAGCATCACCCTCTCCCCCGACGTCCTCACCGGGCTCCTCGCCCGGCTGGGACGCCCGGACGGCGGAGCGGGCGAGTGAGCCTGGCCCCGCGGGCGGTGCTCGTGCACCGCAGGACCGAGTACGAGGAACTGCTCGGGCGGCACGGGACGCACGGGCAGGCCGCGTTCTTCCTGTCCAGCCGGGGCCGCTCGATCGACGAGGTGGCCCGCCGCCACGACCGTGCGCGGCAGGCGCTGCGGGAGGTGGCGGCGGCGGTGCCGCTCACCTGGCGCAGCACCCGGGTGGAGCGGGCCGACCTGGACCGTTTCCTGTTCGGCCCGGAGGACGTCGTGGTCGTGGTCGGGCAGGACGGCCTGGTCGCCAACACCGCGAAGTACCTGCACGGTCAGCCGGTGGTGGGCATCGACACCGACCCGGGGCGCAACCCGGGGGTCCTCGTCCGGCACCGCAGCGCCGACGCCGCGGCCCTGCTGGGCGCCGCGACCGCGGCCGGGGGCCGGGCGGAGGAGCTGACCATGGTCGAGGCCGTCGCCGACGACACCCAGCGCCTCGTCGCCCTGAACGAGATCTACCTGGGCCCGCCCGGCCACCAGACCGCCCGCTACCGCCTGGGCCCCGACGGCGAGGAGGACCCGGGCGAGGCCCAGGCGTCCTCGGGCGTACTGGTGGGCACGGGTACGGGGGCGACGGGCTGGCTGCGTTCGCTGTGGCTGGAGCGCGGCAGCACCGCCGAGCTGCCCGCGCCGTGCGACCGGCGGCTCCTGTGGTTCGTGCGCGAGGCCTGGCCGTCGCCGGCGACGGGGACCAGCAGGGTCGCCGGAGAGCTGGGGCGGGGGCAGGGCCTGCGGCTGACCGTGGAGTCGGACCGGATCGTGGTCTTCGGCGACGGGATGGAGGCCGACGCCCTGGAACTGACGTGGGGTCAGAGCGTCCGGCTGGGCATCGCGGAAACCTCGCTGCGCCTGGTGACGTGAACACCACGGGCGCGCAGCCCGAGCGCGGGTCCTGCCCGCTGACCGGGCACCGGCCGGAGCACCGCGCGTAAATGGCTGGCAGGTGCATGACGAGTCGACGACGAACGGGGCTACCTTCTTAGAGCTCCGGAGGGGCGGCTGTCCGAACGTCCGGCCCACTGACGGGCGGTGGCGGCGCCTCCGGCTCCCCGGTTCCGCCCCAGGGGCCGGACCCCCACACCCGAAGGAGCACGCCATGTTCCTGCGCACCTGCCTGAAAGTCGGCACCTCCGCGGCCGCGCTCGTCCTCGCCGCGGCGAGCGCCGCGACCGCGGCCCCCACGCCCGCGGCCGCGCCCGGCTCCCCCGCTGCGGCAACCGTGACGCTCCGTTACGACGACAGCCGGGCCGGCGGCTGGGAAGCCGCCGTCGCGGCCGGGGTGGCCTCCTGGAACGCCAACGTCAGCAACGTGCGGCTGGTCAAGGCCGCACCGGGCGTCCGGGCCGAGATCGTCATCGTGGCCACCACCGGCTGGCCGCAGGCCACCCTCGGACCGGTCCGTCCGGGGCGGCAGGTGCGGGTGGAACTCGGCGCGGAGGCCGTGAGCCAGGGGTACGACAAGACCCGCATCACGGCGCACGAGCTGGGCCACAGCCTGGGCCTCCCGGACACCAAGCCGGGACCGTGCACGCAGCTGATGTCCGGGTCCAGCGCCGGGACGGCCTGCACCAACGCCGTGCCGAACGCCACGGAGCGCTCGCGCGTGCAGTCCGCGTACGCGAACGGGCTCGCGGCGCCCGTACCCGCAGACGGCCGGGTCCTCGTCGACGCGCCCTGACGTACGACGAGCCGTCAGGAACGCAGCCAGACAGGGCTGGTCAGGGCGGCGGGGTGGCCGGGGAGGGGTGACACCTGGGGCGGATGGCGGACCTCCGCGCGGACGTGGGCGGTGCGGGCGGGTGTCGTGTGCCATGCGAGGGACGTCGCGGCGGAGACGGTGAGGACCAGGCCCTGGTCCGTCACCAGCCTCAGGTCACAGCCCTCCGCCCCGGTCACCGACAGGCGGACGAGGACCTCCTCGGCCGGACCGGCGGCCGTCAGCGCCTCCCCGATGCCCGCGTGGGCCCCGCGCGGGGTGACGGCCGTGAACTCCACGGAGACAGCCGAGGATTCGGCGGCGCAGGCACGTCCGGAGCGCAGTCCCGCGACTATCGCCCCGCGGGACAGGTCGTCGGCGAGGACGACGGTCTGGGGTCCGCCGAGGCGGTCCGGGTCGCGGTGGTAGTCGCTGTGGGCCAGGGCCGGCAGCCGGCGGCCGGCGTCGCCGGTGCAGAGGAGGCCGTCCCAGGAGGCCGGGGACACCTCGTCGTCGGGGGTCCAGACCCCGTTCCACACCTCCACCGCGTCGGCCTCCGCGAGCCCGGACTTCCACGCGCAGCCGATGCAGCTGGCGTGCGGGTGGGCGGGGACGACCAGCCCGCCCGCCCTCCTCGTGGCGGCGGCGCCGGGCCCGCGCCGGGGCACCGCTCGTCCGACGGGGTGAATCGCGGCCGTCCGGTGTGCCCGGCGCGGCCCGCCGTGCGTGCCCGGTCGCGGCGGCGGCAACAGGCTGTGGCCTGTCCAGTGGGAGCCGCCGGCCGGCTGCACGGCGGCGGTGAACAGACGAAGGGTCTCCATGTCCACGTCCCCGTCCACGTCCTCCACCCCCACCTCCACCTCCGCCGACGCGTGCACCGAGGTGTCCGCCGACGCGGCCGCGCGCGCGGCCGCGTCCCCCTCCGCCCGCGGCCCGCGGAGGGTCCCGCGCCGCAGGGCGGCCGCGGCCGTCGCCGCCGGTCTGGCGCTCGTCCTGGCCCTGCCCGCCCCCGCGCTCGGCGCACCGGGCGACCTCGATCCGGCCTTCGACGGCGACGGCAGGGTCGCCACCGACTTCGGCGGCGGCGGCTACGACGAGAGCCGCGGCATGGTGATCCAGCCGGACGGCAAGATCGTCACCGTCGGCCTGACCGTCCCCGCGGCGGGCGGCTACTCCGACTTCGCCCTGGCCCGCTACAACACCGACGGCAGCCTCGACCCGACCTTCAACGGCGACGGGGACGACGACGGCCGGATCACGGCCGACCTGCGCGGCGGCGACGACACGGCCGACGCGGTGGCGGTGCAGCCGGACGGCAAGCTCGTCGTGGCGGGCTACAGCGCGGAACCCGACGGCGGCGGGGGGTTCACCGTCGCCCGCTTCCACGCGAACGGCAGCCTCGACACCACCTTCGACGGCAGCGGTTTCACCGTCACGGACTTCGGCACCGCCGGCCCCCAGGAGGCCCACGCTGTCGTGATCCAGCCCGGCGGCGCCATCGTGGCGGCGGGCGGGAGCGGCACCGAGGTCGCCCTGGCCCGCTACAACGCCGCCGACGGCAGCCTGGACACCGCCTTCGGCGACGGCGGGACGGTGACCACGGGCTTCGCCGGGGGCTCCGCGACCGCGTTCGACGTGACCCTCCAGTCCGACAACAAGATCGTCATCGCGGGGCGCGCCGGGTACAACTACCCCTCCAACGAGTCCGACTTCGCGCTCGCCCGCTACCAGACGAACGGCAGCCTCGACACCGCCTTCGGCGACGGCGGCCGGGTCACCACCCCCTTCGCCGGTGCCGACGTGGCCAACGGGGTCAAGGTCCAGCCCGACGGGAAGATCGTCACGGCGGGCAACAGCGGCTTCGACTTCGCCCTCGCCCGCTACAACCCGGCCGACGGCAGCCTCGACGGCACCTTCGACACCGACGGCAAGGTCACCACCGACTTCGGCACCAACACCCTGGACGGAGCCGCCGACCTGGCCCTCCAGCCCGACGGCAAGATCGTCGCCGCGGGCATCAGCCTGGCCGACTTCGGCGTGGCCCGCTACAACGCCGACGGATCCCTGGACGGCGGCTTCGGCGCCGGCGGCAAGGTCCACACCGACGTGTCCTCCGGCTACTTCGACACCGCCAACGCGGTCGCCCTCCAGTCCGACGGGAAGATCGTCGTATCCGGCAACACCGGCGACGACCGGGGCCTCGTCCGCTACCAGGTCACCACCCCGCCGCCCCCGCCCGGCGTGGACCTGGCCGTCACCAAGACCGGGCCGGGCTCCGTCAGCATCGGCGACCAGGCCACGTACACCGTGACGGTGACCAATACGAGCACCACCACCACGGCCACCGGGGTCACCCTGGCCGACACCCTCACCGGCCCCGGCACCCTGCTGTCCGCCACCCCGGCCCAGGGCACCTGCACCCTCTCCGCCACCACCGCCAACTGCACCCTCGCCGCCCTCGCCCCCGGTGCGCGGACCACGGTCAGGTTCGTCGCCGAACCCCGCGCGACCAGCGTCCTCTCGGACCGGGCCACCGCCTCCGCCGCCCAGACGGACCCGGCGACCGCCAACAACACCGCGACGGCCACCACCAGCGTCAACAACGCCCGGGGCTGCACGATCATCGGCACCAGTGGCCCCGACACCCTCACGGGAGGCTTCGGCAACGACATCATCTGTGCCCTGAGCGGCAACGACACCGTCCGGGCGGGCTACGGCAACGACACGGTCCACGCCGGCCCCGGCAACGACAACGTCGACGGCGGCTTCGGCAACGACATCCTCCTCGGCGGGCCCGGCAACGACACCCTGACCGGCTACTACGGGGACGACCGCCTCGACACCGTCGACGGCGTCTTCGGCAACGACAGCGCCAACGGCGGCTTCAACACCGACACCTGCACCACCGACCCGGGCGACACCCGCGTCAGCTGCCCCTGAGCACCGTCCCGCGGCTCCGGCCCCGGGATGTGGGGCAGGTCCCCGGCGTTTGCCGCCGGGGACCTGCCGTGAGGGTGTCGTGGGGGTCCTCGTGAGGCTGCCCCGGCGTCACTTGGAGTCAGCGCTGGGAACGGCGAGCGGGTCCCGGGGCGCGTCGTCCTTCGCGGCCTGGAGCCGCTCGCCGAGCTCGGTGAGCCGGTTGCGTCCCATGGCCTTGCGGACGTCGGGGAACCACTCCTGCTCCTCTTCCTCGACGTGGTGGCGGACCTGCTCCATCAGCACCGACATCTTCGCCTTGAACCGTTCGTCGCCCGGATCCATGTCCTTGATCTCCGACAGCATCCACACCACCGCGTGGTGCTCCTCGATGCTCTCCAGGATGTGGTCGGTGGTGTCGGGGGCGGCCTCGCGGGCGGCCGGGTAGAAGAGCCGTTCCTCGATCCAGGCGTGGACCGTGAGCTCCTCGATCACCTCGTCGGCGATCCGGCGCCGCTCGGCGGTGTCTTCGTCGTCGGTCTTCTCGAAGCGCTTGAACAGCTTCTCGACCGTCTTGTGGTCCTCGCGCAGCAGCACGATCGCGTCCATGACCAGGCCTCCTTCAGCGGAACGAGTGGTGGCTGTGCACCCTCGCACGGGGCTCCCGGAGCCGGACCCGCACACGCCGCCCCCCGGGGGGACCGTCACTCACCTGGATGCCGAGGCGGAGGGTGGCGACGGCGGGGCACGGCACGGTTCTCACCGGTGCCCTGCGCCCCGGACACGCGCCGTGCTAGCTTCAACCGCCCGCACGCCACTGGAGGCAGCGTTGACGCGACCCCGACCCGCAGTCCTCTTCGACCTGGGCAACGTCCTGTTCTGCGATCCGTGGGAGACCCTCCTGCTGACCCCCGGCGCGGGACTGGCCGACCGCATGGGCCTGGACCACGCGCTCGTGGCCGCCGCCGCGCGTCGGCTGTGGGACCGCTACAGCCTCGTCGAGGCCGACGAGCACGCGTACTGGGGTGAACTGGGCCGGGCCCTGGACGTGGTCATCGACCCGGCGCGGGTGGCGCAGGCGGAGGCGGAACTGCTGCGCCCCGGGCCGCACGCCCGACCGATGCTGGCCTCGGCGGCGGCGGGCAGCCGCGCGGTGGGCATCGTCTCGAACAACACCTCCTTCTGGTACGCCAAGCAGGCCCGCGTACTCGGCCTGGACCGCTACGTC
This sequence comes from Streptomyces racemochromogenes, assembly GCF_039535215.1. Lineage (GTDB taxonomy): Bacteria > Actinomycetota > Actinomycetes > Streptomycetales > Streptomycetaceae > Streptomyces > Streptomyces racemochromogenes. The sequence goes on along the minus strand of NZ_BAAAWT010000001.1, from coordinate 6,814,058 downwards.
GACCCCTCGCTCGTCTTCCTCTCCTGCCGTCTCGGCGTGTCGAAGGGCACCGCGGGGCGAGGACTGCTGGAACTGGCCGCCGAACGGGCCGATCCCGCCCGGAGCCTGGTCGTCGAGGACCGCAGGACCCACGTGGAGCGCGCGGCGGCCGTCGGGTTCGAGGCCGTACGGTTCTGCCTGCGGACGTCCCGGGGCGTCCCCGCGCCGGAACTGCTGGAGAGGATCTCCGCATGACCGTGCCACCGCCGGCCGGACCCGGCCCACGGAGCGGAGCCGCACCGGACCCCGACCGGCCGGGTCCGTTACCCGCGGCGGTGCCGGAGGCCGCGGCGCCCACCGCCTCTACGCTCGCGCTGACCGCCCTGCTGGCGGAGTACAACTCCCTGCGCCAGGAGAGCCTCCAGGCGATAACCAACCGGATCCAGATCATGAACTTCGCCTTCACCACCCTCTCGGTCGTGATCGCGGCGATGCTCACCACGAAGGTTTCCGGTGCGGTCCTGATCCCCGCCTGCCTGGTCTTCGTACCGGGAGCGGCCAAGGCGAGCCTGCTGATCTGGCTCGGTGAGTACCACCGGTCACAACGGGCCGGCAGGGGCGCGGCGCTCGTTGAGTCCCGCATCAACGGCCTGCTGGGGCAGCGGGACCTCGTGGGCTGGGAGTCCCGCCTGCTGTCGACGAGCACGCACATGGGATACCCGTACGTGTCCACCGCGCTGTTCATCCTCAGTACGGGCGTGCTCGCCGAGTTCCTCGGCGCCTTCCTCCTCATGGACCGTTACACCAGGGGCGGTTCACCCTGGGACAACGTCGCCGTGATGCTCGGAGTCCTGCTCTACGCGGCGCTGTGCGAGGTGCTGTTCCTGCGTTTCTACCTCCGCCGCTGGCGCGTCATCCGCACGGCGGGCCCGCCCCCGGCCTGACGCCTGGGGGTGACCGCCAGACCGTTCGACGAGCCTGGTGTCCTCGGCCGATTCTCGCCGCCCGTTGTCGCCGCGGCGTGGCGGGCGTGTGGCAGCTGCCGCGACGCCCGTCCGCCCCACGGCGATGGCCCCGGCCGCGGGCCGCGGCCGGGCCCGGAGTGCTCCCCCGGCCGCGCCTGCGGATCCGGGTCCCGGCTCAGGCGTGCTCGTCCGACGCCTGCCGGGCGGGCTGCACCGACCAGCTCGGCGGCTCGTCGCCGCCCTCGGCCTCGTCGCGCTCCGCGTCGGCGAACGTCGCATGGACCTTGCCGGGGGCGTGGTGGACCGGCGCGTACACGGCGTAGAGCTGCAGGGGCTCGTCACCGATGTTGGTGATGTTGTGCCAGGTGCCGGCGGGGACGAAGACCGCCCAGCCGTCCTCGACCTCACGGTCGAAGTCGAGCCGGTCCTTCGCGCTGCCCATCTGGACGCGGCCGCGTCCCGCGTCGAGCCGCAGGAACTGGTCGGTCTCCGGATGCGCCTCCAGGCCGATGTCCTCACCCACCGGGATCGACATGAGTGTCAGCTGGAGGTACTTCCCGGACCAGGCGACCGAGCGGTAGTCGGTGTTCTCCACCGTCGCCTTCTCCAGGTCGAAGCTCTGGGGTTCCGGCCCGATGTCCTTGATGGTCATGCTTCTCTCCCGGTCGACGAAGGGGGTACAGGCTCGGTCGCAGACGTTGCGCCGGACCAACCCTTTCAGATCCACCGGGGTGTTGTGGCCGGACGACCGCCGCCTCGGCCCTACGCGTATCTCACGCCGAGAGGCTCCGCCCTCACTCGATCAGTTCACCCGTAGTCCTTTGGACCTGCTCCGTCCGGGTGGTTCTTCAGGGGATCCCGGTGAATTCCCGTGACGCAGTGCCGGACGCCCGGCGGCGCGGACGGCCCCGCTGCCACAGTCCTCCCGAACAGCGCGCGGAGTCGCAGGTCAGGTGCGGCCGCAGGGCTGTAAGGAGAGGGATGTACAGAGCAAGAGAGCGGGACGCATGCTGAGCCATCACCTTCGAAGGCGTGCCTTCACCATCGTCGGCACCATGCTCCTCGTGCTGCAGTCGTTCCTGGTCCTCGGCCCTGCGGCCGCCCCGGCGTGGGCGGGCGACGACCAGAGGATCGGCACCGGCAACAACGAGCCGCACAACGCCACCGCCAACCCGCGAAGGCCCGGACAGGTCGCCGTCATGTCGGGGTGCACCGTCCACATCGACCTCAACTACGGCCGGGACGGCTTCCCGATCACACGGACCTCGACCGTCACCCCCTGCAACGGCGACCCGGTCCTCACCTTCGACGCCGACGGCCGCCTCTTCGTCACGCACCTGTCGCGCGGCGGACTGAACACCAACCCGACCCCCACCCGGCTCGGGGTCGGCGTCGGCCGGATCAACGACACCACGACCGCCGGGACCCAGACCTACACACCGGTCCAGGTGAGCGCGAACGGCAACATCGACCACGACAAACCGTGGCTGGTGGCCGACGCCAACCCCACCAGCCCGTACGTGGGCAACCTCTACATCGTCTGGACGGAACTCCCCGCCGCCGGCGGTTCGCGGATCCTGTTCTCACGGTCCACGAACGGCGGCACGACCTGGTCCGCGCCGGCCTCCGTCTCCCAGGCGGGCGAGGGATTCGTCTGGCCCTCGCACGCGGCCGTGGCCCAGAACGGCGACCTGTACGTCGCCTACCACACCGCCACCTGCGCGGGCGACGGGACGGCGGGCACCATCCAGCTGGTCCGCGACGGCTCCGGCGGTGCCGACCTCGCCGCCGGCACCCCCCGCCAGCGCACCGTGCCCTTCGGGGCGGGCCAGGCCAGCGTCACCTGCAACCGGCAGAACGACGCGACCACCGAGATCCCCGGAACCGACTTCTGGCTGCAGGGCAGCGTGCAGCCGTACATCCTGCCCGACCCGGCCCGGGCCGGGAACGTCTACGTCGTCGCCAACGACGACCCGAACGACAACTACGGGGACGGCGACGACGCCGACGTCGTCATCGCCCGCTCCACGGACAACGGCCTGAACTTCACCCGCGGCCGCGTCGACCACGGGCCGGGCCAGACCTTCGCCGTCATGCCCAACGCCCACATCGACCAGGACGGCAACGCCGTCGTCACCTGGTACGACAACCGCAGCGGCCGGCGCAACGGCGGCACCGGACCGAACGGCGCCGACAACTTCCTGCTGGAGCTGTACGGCACCACCAGCCGGGACGGCGGCCAGACCTGGGCGCAGGACTTCCGCATCAGCGACGCCCCCTTCGACCCCGACCGCAACGCCCCGTGCCGCTTCGGAAACGTCACCGGCTGCGGCACCGTCGTCGCCGGCGAGACCCGCCAGACCCTCCGGATCGGCGAGTACAACGGTGTGTGGACGGTGGACGGGATCGCCTACGCGTCCTGGACCGGCAACACCACCCCGCCGACGCCCACCAGCCCCTCCGCGGGCAACCAGGACACCTACTTCGACGTCTTCTCCACGCTCGGAGCCTTCCCCGACACCCACGAGCCCAACGAGTCGATCGACCACGCGGTGGCCGCCGACCTCGGCTCGAACGAGCAGTTCAACCGGCGCGGACTCACCCTGCACACCGCGACCGACGTGGACTTCTTCCGGATCACGCCCCGCCACGCCGGCCACCTCACCACCGAGATCCGCTTCAACGAGGTGATCGCCCCGCTCGCGGTGCGCGCGTACGACAAGTTCGGCAACCGCGTCGCCACCGGTACCGTCACCACCCGCGCCGGCACCTCCACCGGCCGGCTCGCGATCCCGGTCGTCCAGGACGAGCAGTACTACGTGGTGGTCGGCGCCGCCGGCGTGACCGACCCGACGCGGCCCGGAGACGCCTCACCGACCGACCCGCCGCAGGGCACGTACGACCTCGTCGTCGTCAACCGGGCGGCCCCCGAGCCGTTCGCCCTGGACCTCAAGCAGCAGTCCGACTCGGGCCGCTCCGACAGCGACGACATCACCAAGACCGTCGGTCCGGACCTCTTCCTGCGCGTGAACGACGCCGAGCTGCGCGCGGCCGGCATCACGCTGTCGCCGGAGAACGCCACGCCCGCCCTCACCGACGACGCCCCCGGCTACAAGGTGGCCGTGGAGCGCGACGGGGAGCGCGTCGGCTTCGCCACGCCGGTCGACCCGGTGAACAAGCCGGGGCTGTACCAGATCCACCTGGACCCGGTCCTGCGGGAGGGCGAGAACCAGATCACCGCCGAGGTGATCGTCGTCGACCCGTCCGACGACCCCCGGGCCGCCGGCACCGCCCACGTCACCGGCTCGGGCGCGGAGAGCGCGCACGCACTGGTGATCACCCTGGACACGACCGCGCCGGCCCGGCCGCCCGCCGCGCCCGACCTGCTGGCCTCCAGCGACAGCGCGGGCAGCGACGTCGACAACGTCACCACCCTCATCAAGCCCGCCTTCCAGGGCTGGTCGGTCGAGCCGAACGCGCTGGTGCGGCTTCGGACCACCCCGGCCGACGGCGGCACGGCCGTGGTCGGCAAGGACACCGTCACTCCGGCCGGTGAGTACGAGGTCGTCAGCTCGGCGCTGCGCGACGGCCGGTACGACGTCGACGTCGTCCTGGAGGACCTCGCCGGCAACGTGAGCCCGGCCTCCCCCTCCCTCCCGGTGACCATCGCGCACCACTCGCTCAGCCTCGCCGGTGCCACGGCGGACGTACTGGTCGACCTCGCTCAGGGCCAGGTCACGGGCTACCCGGGCGTCCCGGGCGGTTTCGTCGGCATCCAGGGGATCCCCCTGGTCAACCTGGACGCGAACGGACACGGCGCGGCCGTCACGGGCGGGACGGGCGACGACCGGCTCTCCTTCACCCCGCTCGGTGTCAGCAGCGGCCGGCTGACGCGCGGGGACTCCGCGCACGTGGTGAGCTTCTACAACGTCACCGGTGACGTGGGAATCAGCACCGACGGCGGAGACGACGAAGTCACCATCGTGGGCACCACCCGGGGCGACCGGATCCGCGGTGTGGTGGACACGTTCACCACGCTCCACGTCGAATCCCTGCCGCTGGTCCGCAAGCCGGAGCCGCTCGTGCCTCTGCTCGGCCTGCGGATCACCACGGCACAGACCGAGCGGATCGGGGTCCTGGCCCGCGGCGGCAAGGACACCGTCGACTTCCTCGTCAGGGACTCCGTCAGCGCCAACCTCTCGGTCGACGGCGGGGACCCGTCCCACGTACGGCCGGAGAAGGGTGACGAGCTGATCGTCCGCGCCGGCTCGCCCGAGGGCCTGCTGAAGCAGGAATCCGACGGCACGTCGGGCTCGGGCTCGGTCCTCGTCGCCTACCCGCACACGACCCAGGCCAAGACCCGTATCGACTTCACCGACACGGAGGCCGTCACGCTGAAGGAGGGCGGGCACAAGGACCGGGGCTAGGACGTGTCCCGACGGCGCCGGGGTCGCACCGGCCCTGGCGCCGACGCCCCGGTGACGACCGGGAGACGCCTGCCCAACTAGTTGAAAAACAAAGGGCATTGGCGTTGACGAGGCCCGCTCTACGCGCGTCATCATGGGCCGCATGAGGATTCCCCCACGCATCGCGGCCTTCGGTGGAGCAACCGCCCTCGCCGCCACCCTCCTCGCGGGACCGGCCGCCCACGCCGCTCCCGCGTCCGTCGCCTCCACGGCTCCCGCCGCCGTGCAGGCAGTCGGCAGCGTCTGCTACTCCGCGCTGCCTTCCCAGGCACACGACACGCTCACCCTCATAGACCGGGGCGGTCCGTTCCCCTATCGCCAGGACGGCGTCGTCTTCCAGAACCGTGAGCGCCTGCTGCCCGCGCACACCACCGGCTACTACCACGAGTACACGGTGATCACCCCGGGCTCGCCGACCCGGGGAGCGCGCCGCATCATCACGGGGCAGTCGGCGCACGAGGACTACTACACCGCGGACCACTACGCCTCGTTCCGCCGGGTGGTCTTCGGCTGCTGACCACCGAACGCCGCACGTGCGCGGGCCCGTCCGGGGGAAGCCCGGACGGGCCCGCGCACGTGGCAGGGCCGGTGACCGTCCCCGCCACTCGGCGGGGGTGCACCCGACGGTCGCCGGATGGCCGCCGGGGCGCCCGCGGCTCCAGGCTGGTGGCATGACGCACCGTAGCCGCGAGGCAGAACCCGACACGGCCCCCCGGCCCCCGGCCGAAGCAGCGGGCCGCCACGACACCGGGCTGCGCGCAGGCGCACTGGGGGAGTTCCTCGGCATGACGCTGGCGGCGGGCGGCCTCTGCCTGGCCGTACTGCGCCCCGAACTGCTCGGAGCCGTGGTGCACACCCTCGCCACGACAGCCGGCAGGCTGGGGTGACACCCCCGCCGACCGGCAGGAGCGCACCCCCCGAACGGCTGGATCCGCTCCGCCGGGTGTCCACGGTCCGTTCGTGACCGCGTCACCGCGTACCCTCCCGGACGTACGGTCGACGCCAGGCGAACGCCAGGCGAACGCCAGGACAGAGCAGACGAGTGTGAGGCGGGACGCCGGTGATCCGGGTGGTGGTGGTGGACGACGAGGCCCTGGTGCGGTCCGGGTTCCGGATGATCCTGAACGCGTCCGACGACATCGAGGTCGTGGCGACGGCGCAGGGCGCGCAGGCCGCCGAGGTCATCCGGCAAGAGCGGCCGGACGTCGTGCTCCTCGACATCCGCATGCCGGACGTGGACGGTCTGACCGTCCTGCGGCAGATCCGGGAACTGCCCGCACCGCCGCAGGTGGCCATGCTGACCACGTTCGACACCGACGAGTACGTCCTGACCGCGCTGCGCTCGGGAGCCTCCGGCTTCCTGCTCAAGGACACCGAGCCCGAACAGCTCGCCCAGCTGGTCCGCACCCTGTCCGCGGGCGGGGTGGTGATGTCGCCGAAGGCATCCCGCGCGCTGCTGCGCGGCCACCCGGGGGCGGGAGCGCCCCAGGACGCGGACGTGGCCCGCGTCGGCCTCCTCAGCGACCGGGAACGCGACGTCCTCGTCCTGGTCGCCAACGGCCTGTCCAACGCCGACGTCGGCACGCGCCTCCATCTCAGCGCGGGCACCGTCAAGGACCACGTCAGCTCGATCCTGACCAAACTGCGGGTCACCAGCCGGGTCCAGGCCGCACTCCTCGCCGAGCGGGCCGGACTGCTCGGCCGCGACGGCGACGACGCGACGCGCGGCGACGGATGACGGGCGGGGGCGGGGCGCAGTGGCGGCGGATGCCGCCCTGGGCCGTCGACGCGGGCCTGGTGGCACTGGCCGGGCTCGACGCCTGGATCAGCCTCCTGGGCGAGGGCACCCCCTTGATGTGGGCCTGCGCCGCCGTGGGCTGCGCCGGACTGTTCCTGCGCAGGCGCCTGCCGCTGGCCGTCTTCCTGCTGACGCTGCCCATGACCCTGTTCATGGACGTGGCGGTCGCCCCGATCGCCGCCCTGTACACCCTGGCCGCGTCCACCCGCAACCGCCCCCTGCTGGCGGGCTGCGCCCTGCTGAACGCGGCCGCGGACACCCTCGTATGGCCGTTGCCCGGCGCGTTCACCGGCGACCGGACCTGGACGCTCGTCCAGTTCGTCTACACCCTGGCCACGGCCGTCGCCCCCGTGCTGTTCGGCCAGCTCGTGCAGGCCCGGCACGACGTGGCCCGACAGCTCGTCGAGGTCAAGGAGGCCCGCGAGCACGAACGCGCCCTGTACGCCCAGACCGTCCTGGCCCGCGAACGCGCCCAGCTGGCCCGCGAGATGCACGACGTCGTCTCCCACCAGGTCAGCCTCATCGCCGTACGGGCCGGAGCGCTCCAGGTCGCCGCGAAGGACGCCGACGCCCGCGAGGCCGCCCGCACCATCCGCACCCTGAGCACGAGGACCCTCGACGAACTGCGCCACATGGTCACCCTGCTGCGCGCCTCCGGCGGCAGGGAGACCGAACTGACCCCCCAGCCCACCCTCGCCGACCTCCGGCAGCTCGTCGCCAACAGCGGCATCGAGACCAACCTGGCCGGAGAGCTCCCCACCGGCATCAGCACCACCGCCCAGCGCACCGTCTACCGCACGGTCCAGGAAGCCCTCACCAACGTCCGCAAACACGCCCCCGGCGCCCGCGCCGACGTACGCCTGTGGCACGACGCGCACCACTTCGGCGTCACCGTCACCAACACCGCCCCCACCCGCCCCTCGGTCGCCCTGCCCAGCGCCCGCCACGGCCTCGTCGGCCTGCGGGAACGCGCCGAACTGCTCCACGGGGCCTTCACCGCCGGACCCACCCCGGAGGGCGGCTACGAGGTCGCGCTGCGGGCCCCCGTCCGGGCCGACTGAACGGCCGGACGGGGGCGCGCCGCGGCGGGCCCGGTGGTGCCCCGGACCCGCCGCGCCGGATTCAGCGCCGCAGTGTCAGCAGGCCCGGCCGGTAGGGCCACAGCCCGTAGTCGCCGCCCACCTTGGGGTCGCGCCCCTGGTAGAGGAACTGCAGGTTGCAGGGGTCGACGGTGAACGTCTGGTCGGCGCTGGTGCGGATCAGCTCGCCGTGGCTGATGTCGTTCGTCCAGCCGGCGCCGCTGTTGGCCTTGCCGGCGAAGGGACTGCCCTCGGTCGCGGCCTGGGGGGTCCAGGAGCCGTCCAGGCTGGTGGCCGTGAACGAGCGGAAGTACCGGCCCTGCGCGCCGATCGCCTCGACGATCATGAGGTAGCGGTTCTGGCCCTGGAGCTTGTAGACCTGCGGGGCCTCGAACAGGTTGTCCGTCGTGTCGCTCATGACCACGGTCGAGTTCGTGCCGAAACTGCCCGGGAAGTTCCCGATCGGCATGCCGGCCCGGTAGATCTTGCCGTTGTCGCCGGCGAAGAACAGGTACATGTTCGTCCCGTCGCCGATGAGCGTCTGGTCGATGGGGCCGGTTCCGGGGCCGGCGATGCTTCCGGAGAAGAGCTCCTGCTCAGCAGACCAGCTGTTCGGGTTGGCGGGGTCGGTCGACGTCCGGTAGGAGAAGGCGGTCCTGCCCCACTGGTAGGCCAGCACCCAGATGTTCTTGGGCGCGAAGTGGAAGAGCGTGGGCGCGACCGCGGAGGAGGACATCCCGTTCTGGGCGGCCGAGGCCATCTCCGACCAGTTGGTGAAGGGGCCGAAGTTCATCGAGCCCCAGCTCGCCCCGGTGTCGTGCGTGGTCGCGTAGACGAGCTGCCGGCCGTTGTAGGGCGCGACGGTGAAGTCCTTGAGCGAGGCCCACCCCGGCTTGGGCTGCGCCAGCGGGCCGGTCGACGTCCAGCGGTACGACGACGGGAGGGCGCAGGTGCCGGGGGTGCCGCCGCCGGCCCGGACGAGGTGCCACTGCTGGTTGGTGCCGCCCCAGTCCTCGTACTGGACGACGTTCGCGTTGTCCGCGGTGGAGCCGCCCTGCACTTCGAGGGCCTTGCCGCTGTGGCGCGCGATGAGCCGTACGTAGCCGTCGGGGCTGTCGGCGAGCCGCCACTGCTGGTTGGTGCCGTTCGCGTCGGCCCACTGGACGATCGGGGCGCCGTTCGCGGTGGACCTGTTCTGGACGTCCAGCACCTTGCCGGAGTGCCGGGAGGTGATGCGGTAGTAGCCGCCGCCGGAGTCGACGAACCGCCACTGCTGCTGGGCCTGGTCGTTCCTGGTCCACTGGGTGATGCGGGCCCCGTCGCCCGTGGCCAGGTTGTAGACGTCCAGGGCCTTGCCGCTGTTGCGGTTGACCAGCACGTACGAGGCGTCGGGGTCGACGGCCGCCGCGGCGGCGGGCTGTGCGCCGAGGAACGCGGTCAGGAGCAGCAGGGGCGCCAGCAGGGCGAGCAGACGCCGCGCCGGGTGGACTGGGGAGGGAGGGCGGAACCGCATCGGAGAGCTCCTTGGTGTCGTGGCCCGGATGAGAGGGGACGGCGGATGTTAGCGCTAACAACTTTGGGGTGGCGAGTACGTCCGTCCCGCGCGGACGGGTCAGCCCTTGGTGGCGCCCGCGGTGAGGCCGCCGATCAACTGCCGCTCGGCGACGGCGTAGAACGCGAGGGCGGGGACCATCGCGAGCACGATGTAGGCGAGGACGAGCGCGTAGTCGGTCGCGTACTGGCCCTGGAACTGCTGGACTCCGACCGGGACGGTCTGCCAGTCCGGGCCGTCGAAGACGAGCAGCGGCAGGAAGAAGTTGTTCCAGCTCGCGACGACCGCCAGCACGGACACCGTGCCGAGCGCCGGGCGCGCCATCGGCAGCAGGATCCGCCAGAAGAAGCGGAACTTGCCGCAGCCGTCCATGACGGCCGCTTCCTCGACCTCCGCCGGAATGGTCCGGAAGAAGCCGCGCAGGATGACGATCGTCGTGGGGAGCCCGAAGGCCGCCTGCGGGAGGATCACTCCGAGCGGGTTGTCGAGCAGGCCGAGGGTCCGCAGCAGCAGGAACAGCGGCAGGACGGCCACCGAGAACGGGAACATGAGCCCGATCGTGAACAGCGTGTAGAAGAGCTCCCTGCCCCGGAAGGCGTAGCGGGCCAACACGTACGCCGCCATCGCGGAGGCCGCCACCGTGCAGCACGTCGTGCCGATCGCGATGCCCGCGCTGTTGGCGATCTGCCGCCAGAACACGCCGTCGCCGAGGATGCCGGTGTAGTTGCCGGCCTTCCACCGCTCGGGCAGCCCGAACGGGTTGGCCGTCAGCTCGCCGGTGCTCTTGAACCCGGAGACGACCGCGTAGACGAGCGGCGCGGCGACGAAGGCGCCGATCACCCAGACCACGGCGTGCAGGGACAGGCCCCGTACCGTCCTGCGGGCGTTCATCGGCCGCCTCCCGGAGTGAGGGCGCCGCTCAGGTCCCGGCGGAGCACGTAGCGCTGGTAGAAGAGGGAGAAGACCAGGCAGATCATGAACAGCACCACGCTGATCGCACTGGCGTAGCCGACCTGGTGGCGCTTGAAGCCGAACTGGAACATCGAGACCGCCATCGTCTCGGAGGAGTGGTTGGGTCCGCCCGCGGTCATGACCCACACGAGGTCGAAGAGCTGGATGGCCCCGATGACCGAAAGGAAGGTGCTGATCCGGATCGTCGGGCCGAGCAGCGGCAGCGTCACGTGCCGAAAGCGCTTCCAGGGGCCGGCGCCGTCGATGGAGGCCGCCTCCAGGACCTCGCCGGGGATGCTCTGCAGTCCGGCGAGGAAGAGCATCATGTGGAAGCCGAAGTACTTCCAGGTCATGACCGCGAACAGGGTCGGCACGACCGTCGAGGGATCGGCGAGCCACCTCCCCCGCAACCCCTCCAGGCCGAAGGCGCCGGCGAGGTGGTCGGCCATACCGGCACCGGGGAGGAAGACCATCGTGAAGAGGACGGCCGTGACCACCTCGGACAGGATGTACGGCGCGAAGAACAGCATCCGGTAGACGGCCCGCCCGCGCAGCCTCTGGTTGAGGAGGACGGCGGTGAAGAGCGCGAAGGGCAACTGCACCGTGACCGAAAGGACGATCAGGTAAAGCCCGCGCTCCAGGTCACCGAGGAAGACCTGGTCGTGGAAGAGCCTGGCGTAGTTCCCCCACCCGACGAAGTCGTCCATGGGGCCGGTCCCGCTCCACTTGAAGAGGCCCGTGCGGACGGCGACGGTGATCGGGGCGAGGACGAAGACGAGGAAGAGGGCCAGGGCCGGGAGCAGGAACCAGGCCACCGAAGCCCAGCTCCGCAACCCGCGCGGGGCGGACACGGGGTCAGGCACCCTTCGCTGCCTCGGTGATCGCCGTGGTGACCTGTTCGGGGGTCTTCCTGCCCGCGATGAGGTCGGCCACGCTGTCGTTGACCTCCTGGCCGACCGCCGGCGGGTAGGCCTGGTCGAGGAAGAGCTGGAAGCCCGTCGCCCCGGCCAGGGTGTCGGCCACCGCCCTCCGGTTGGCGTCGGTGAGCCCGCTCTCCGCGCCCCTGACCACCGGCAGGTAGCCGTTGGAGGCCAGGAGCCTGGACTGGTTCTCCAGGACGAAGAACTTCAGGAAGTCCAGTGCCTCCTTCGGGGCGCCCTTGCGCAGCGCGAAACCGCCGCCACCGCCCAGCACCTCGGTGGCCCGGCCGGCACCGCCGTCCACCGTCGGGAAGGGGAAGAAGCCCAGGTCCGCCCCGAGGTCCGCGCCCGCGTCCTTCTGGACCGAGGGTGCCCACTGGCCCATCAGCTCCATGGCCGCCCTGCCGTTGCCCATGGTCGCGGCCTGGCCGCCGGGCGTGGAGTAGCCGGCGCCGAGGAAGCCCGGCTGGAAGGGCTGGAGGTCGACGAGTTCCTTGAGCCGGCTGCCCGCCAGGACGAAGCCCGGGCCGGTGAAGTCCTTGGCGGCAGCGGCCCGCTCCAGGGCGGGGAGTCCCGCGAGGCGCATCGCCAGGTAGGCCCAGTAGAAGTGACCCGGCCATTTCTCCTTGCCCGCGAGGGCGATCGGCGTGACGCCTGCCGCCTTGAGCTTGCCGACGTCTTCGAGGAGCTCGGCCCAGGTGGCCGGCGGAGCGGCGATGCCGGCCTTGGCGAAGAGCTTCTTGTTGTACCAGAAGCCGACCATGCCGACGTCGTAGGGCACCGCGTAGGTGCGGCCCTCGAAGCGGTAGGCCTGCAGGGAGACCGGGGTGAGGTCGGACGCCCAGCCGAACGCGTCGGTGAGGTCCTCGACCAGCCCCGCGTCGACCTGCTGGCGCAGCACGCCGCCTCCCCAGGTCTGGAAGACGTCGGGGAGCCTTCCCGACGAAGTGACCGCTGCGAGCTTGGACTTGAACGCCTCGTTCTCCAACGAGGTGGTCTTGATCGTGATGTTGGGGTGGGCGGCCGTGAACGCCGTGGACAGCTGCGGGAACAGGGACCTGCCCGGTTCGGTGGTGGCGATGTTCCACCAGGCGAAGGTCACTTCGCCGTCGGCCGCCGGCACCGGTCCGGAGCCGCCGCCGCAGGCCGCGGCAAGTGGGGCCGACAGGACGGTCAGGCCCGAGAGCGCGAGGAAGCGTCGTCGGCTCGGGGGTGTCGCCATGGGACCTCCGGGGTGAGGAAAGCCGGTTCGAGTTCGAAATGTTTCGTAACTTTCTCGAATTCGCGCTGCCACAAACTAGGAACGTGTGGCCCGCCGGTCAAGCCTTCTCGCTGAATCTCCTTTCACAGAAGCCTACTTATCGCTTGACAATCGGGTCGCGCCAACCGGAAACTCCTCGAAAGTTTGCGATACCTGTCGACAGCCCGCGGCGTCCGCGCGGAGGAGAGAAATTGAGCGAGCAGCGTCCGACCCTGGCCGTCATCGCCGCCGAGGCGGGGGTCTCCCAGGCCACCGTGTCCAAGGTGCTCAACGGCCGCGCCGATGTCGCGGCTTCGACGCGCGAGCGGATCGAGAGCCTGCTGCGGTCCCACCACTACCTCCATCCCGGCCGGCAGGGCAGGGCCCGCAGGTCGGGCCTGGTCGATCTGATCATCGGCGGTCTGGACAGCGCGTGGGCGGTGGAGATACTGCGCGGCGTCGAGGCCGAGTGCGCCCAGCGCAGCGTGGGCACCGTCGTCTCGCTCCTCCCGCCGGGCGAGGCCACGCCGTCGAGCTGGGCCGCACTGCCGGTCCTGCACCACAGCGACGGCGTCATCCTCGTCACCGCCTCGGTCACCCGGGCCCAGCGCGCCCAGATCGAACAGGCCGGGGTGGCGCTGGTCGTCATCGACCCGATCGACCTGCCGGGCAACGGTGTGCCGAGCATCGGCGCGACCAACTGGGCGGGCGGCCTCGCCGCCACGGAGCACCTGCTGGAGCTGGGGCACCGCCGGATCGCCGCGATCGGCGGGCGCAAGGAGATGCTCTGCAGCCAGGCCCGCATCGACGGGTACCGCGCCGCGCTGGAGCGGGCCGGGATCGAGGTCCACCGCGAACTGATCCGGTTCGGCGACTTCCAGCACGAGGGCGGGTTCCGGCGCGCCCGGGAACTGCTCGCGCTCCCCGAGCCGCCGACTGCCATTTTCGCCGGAAGCGACCAGCAGGCGATGGGCGTCTACGAAGCGGCCCGGCAAGGCGGACTGAGCGTCCCGGGAGACCTCAGCGTGGTCGGCTTCGACGATCTGCCGATGTGCGGATGGCTGTCACCGCCGCTGACGACCGTGCGCCAGCCGCTGGAGGAGATGGGCCGGCTCGCCGCCCGCACGCTCTTCCAGCTGCTCGACGGCCAGCCCCTGGTCAGCCCCCGGATGGAGCTCTCGACCGAGCTCAAGGTCCGCCTGTCCACCGCCCCGCCCCGTCCCTAGGAGAACTCCTTGACCGAGCCCTGGCGCGACCCCCTGCTGCCCGTGTCGGTGCGCGTGGCCGATCTGCTGGAACGGATGACACTGGAGGAGAAGGCCGGCCAGCTCACCGCGTTCTGGGCGCAGCCCTCGGCTCCGGGAGCACCGGTCGCGCCCGTGGAGGACGACTCCGGCGAGTCCCCACCCGGGCTCGACCACGTCGCCGCCCACGGACTCGGCCAGCTCACCCGGGTGTTCGGCACCGCGCCGGTCACCGCGAAGGCCGGGATGGAACGGCTCGCCGCGCTCCAGCGGCAGGTGACCGCGTCGGGCCGCTTCGGGATACCGGCGGTGGTCCACGAGGAGTGCCTGACCGGGTTCATGACGTGGGGCGCGACGGTCTTCCCCGCGCCGCTCGCCTGGGGCGCGTCCTTCGACCCCGCGCTCGTGCGCCGGATGGCCGCCGCGATCGGCGCGGGAATGCGGCGGGCCGGTGTCCACCAGGGCCTGGCACCGGTCCTGGACGTGGTCCGCGACTACCGGTGGGGCAGGACGGAGGAGTGCATCGGCGAGGACCCCTGTCTCGTCGCGGCGATCGGCACCGCCTACGTGCAGGGCCTGGAGGGCGCCGGCATCGTGGCGACGCTCAAGCACTTCGCCGGGTACTCGGCCTCCCGGGCCGGCCGGAACATGGCCCCCGTCGCGGTGGGGCCGCGCGAGTTCGCGGACGTGCTGGTCGAGCCGTTCGTACGGGCGGTGCGCGAGGGGGGCGCCCGGTCGGTGATGAACAGCTACACCGATGTGGACGGCGTCCCCGCGGCCGCCGACGAACGGCTGCTGACCGGGCTGCTCAGGGGCGAACTCGGCTTCACCGGTGTGGTCGTCGCCGACTACTACGCCGTCTCCTTCCTGGAGACCCGGCACGGCGTCGCCGCTTCACGGGGCGCGGCCGGCGCGCTGGCGCTGGCCGCCGGGATCGACGTCGAACTGCCCACGGCCCGCTGCTACGGGGATCCCCTGACCGAACTCGTGCGGTCGGGAAGCGTACCGGAGGCGCTCGTCGACCGGGCCGCGGAACGGGTCCTGCGGCAGAAGGCGGAACTCGGCCTGCTCGACCCCGGCTGGGAGCCCGCCGCGCCCGAGGCGGTCGACCTCGACCCGCCGGAGAACCGGGCCCTGGCCAGGCTCATGGCCGAACGGTCCACCGTGCTGCTCACCAACGACGGCATCCTGCCGCTGCGGCCCTGCCGGGTCGCGATCCACGGCCCGCACGCCGACGAACCCCGCTCCTTCCTCGGCTGCTACGCCTTCCCCAACCACGTCGCCGCTCCCGGCGGCCCCGGCCCGGAGATCCCCACGCTCGGCGAGGCGCTCGGCGCCGCCGGTTTCACGGTCACCGCGGACGACCCGGACGTGAACGTACTGCTGCTCGGGGACCGGGCCGGCCTGTTCGGCCGGGGCACCTCCGGAGAGGGCTGCGACGCCGAGACCCTCGACCTGCCCGGCGACCAGGCCGCACTCGCCGCCGCCGTCCTGGACTCCGGTGTGCCGACCGTCCTGGTCGTCGTCTCCGGACGGCCCTACGCGCTGGGCGGGCCGGCCGAGCGCGCCTCGGCCGTCATCCAGGCCTTCTTCCCCGGCCAGGAGGGGGCGACGGCGCTGGCCCGGATCATCAGCGGGGCGGCGGAACCGTCCGGACGGCTGCCCGTCTCCCTCCCCCGCCGGGCCGGCGGCCAGCCCGGCACCTCCCTGCACGCCCGGCTGGGCGGGCGCACCGACTGGAGTTCGGTGGACCCGACCCCGCTGTTCCCCTTCGGGCACGGGCTGAGCTGGACCCGCTTCGCCTTCTCGGAGCTGTCGGTGGATCCCGGGGCCCCGACGGACGGGGCCGTCACCGTCTCGGCCACCGTGCGCAACGTCGGCGACGTGGCCGGGACCGAGGTGGTCCAGCTGTACCTCTCCGACCCCGTGGCGTCCGTCGTCCGGCCACAGCAGTGGCTCGCCGGATTCGCCCGGGTCGAGCTGCCCCCGGGCGCGGCCGCCCGGGTCACCTTCTGCGTCCATGCCGACCGGACCTCCTTCACCGGGCTCGACCTGCGCAGGAGGGTGGAGCCCGGCGAGATCGGGGTGGCCGTCGGACGGTCCGGCGGCGACCTCCCGCTCCGCGGCTCCTTCACCCTGCGGGGGCCGGTACGCCATCCGGCCGCCGACCGGGTGCTGTCCGTGCCCGCCGATGTCGTCCCGGTGCCGTGACCGGGTTCTGCGGTGACCCCGTACTGCCCGGGTTCCGGCCGGACCCGTCCGTCTGCCGGGTGGGAGCGGACTACTACCTGGTGACCTCCAGCTTCGAATGGTTCCCGGGCCTTCCCGTCTTCCACAGCCGTGACCTCGTGAACTGGCGGCGCATCGGATCCGCGCTCGAGCGGGCGTCCGGGCTCGACCTCGCCGGCTGCGCTCCCTCACGGGGGCTGTTCGCGCCGACGATCCGCCACCACGAGGGACTCTTCCATCTCGTCTGCACGCTGATGGACGGTCCCGGCCACTTCGTCGTCACGGCGACGGATCCGGCGGGGCCGTGGTCGCGGCCGCGGTGGCTGGACGGCGAGGGCTTCGACCCGTCGCTGTTCTTCGACGACGGACCGGACGGAGGCGACGGCCGTGCCTGGTTCACCGCCGCCCGCGTGGTGGACGAGGCCGCCGGCCGCACCGAGATCTGGATGCGCGAGTACCTTCCCCGCGAACGACGGCTCACGGGACCCGAGTACGTCCTGTGGGCGGGGAGCCGCCCGGGCGCCCGGTGGTCGGAAGCCCCGCACCTCTACCGGATCGACGGCACCTGTCTCCTGCTCACCGCCGAGGGCGGCACCGACGTGGACCACAGCGTGGTGGCCGCCCGCGCCGGCCACGTGACCGGCCCGTACGTGGGCGCCCCCGGCAATCCGGTGCTGCCACCCGCCCGGGGCCCGGTCACCTGCACCGGGCACGCCGACCTCGTCCGCACCCCGGACGGCGAGTGGCGGGCCGTCCTGCTGGGCGTCCGGCCGGGCTCCGCGCTCGGCCGCGAGACCTTCCTCAGCCGGATCACCTGGGACGACGGCTGGCCGGTCTTCTCCCCCGTCCGCCACACGGGCCCGCGCCGCCCCCTCCACGACACCTTCGCCGCCCTCCGCGCCGACTGGAGCACCCTGCGCACCCCGCCGGCGCCGTTCTGGACCACCGGCGACGGACTGCGCCTGCGGCTCCGGCCCGAACGCCTCGGCGAGCGCACCACCCCGTCCCTCCTGGCCCGGCCCCAGGAGCAGCCCGAGTGCGACGTCTCCACGGAACTGCGCTTCGTTCCCGCCGCACCGGGCGAAGAGGCGGGCCTCGCCGTGGTCCTCGACGACGACACCCATCTCCTCCTCCTGCGCACCGCGGAAGGACTCAGCCTCCGCCGGGGGCCCGAGGTGCTGGCCCGGGTGCCGGTCCCGCAGGGCCCCGTACGCCTGGGGGTCCGCATCCGGGGCTTCCGCCACACCTTCGGCCATGCGGTACCCGGCGGCACCCGGCAGGACCTGCCCGCCGTCGAAGCCACCTTCCTCACCCCCCTGTTCACCAGCGTCCAGCTCGGCCTCTACGCCACCTCCAACGGCCGCCCCTCCACCAGCCACGCCCACTTCCCGTGGTTCGACGTCACCTACCCGAGCCGGGAGCAGCCGCCCGGACACCGGGGCGTGTGACGCGCGGCCCACGGGCCCGCCCCGGGCAGCGCACTCCCCCGACCGGCAGCGCTTCCCCTTCCCCCACCGGAGGACCAACCATGCGCCGATCCGTCCGAGCCGCATCCGCCCTGCTGACCGGCGTCCTCGCCGGCGCTCTCGCCCTGCTCCACGCCGCCCCGGCGTACGCCGCCGACCCGACCACGATGACCAGCGGCTTCTACACCGACCCCGACAACTCCGCGCTGCGGTGGACCGCGGCGAACCCCGGCGACGGCCGGGCCTCGGCTATCCGGACGTCCATCGCCGACATCCCGGCCGCCCGCTGGTTCGGCAACTGGAGCGGCGACATCGCCGCCGCCGCCGGCTCCTACGCAGGCCGCGCGGACTCCGCCGACAAGCTGCCCATTCTGGTCGCGTACAACATCCCCGACCGGGACATCTGCGCCGGTCATTCCGGCGGCGGCGCCGGGAGCCGCGCCGCCTACGAGAGCTGGATCGCCGCCTTCGCCGGCGGCATCGGCAGCCGTCCGGCCGTCGTCATCCTCGAACCCGACGCCGGGAACGCCGGCTGGATCGGCGCCCCGGCCATGGCGCAGCAGCTGGCCGCCGCCGGGGTCGGCGGGGCCCACGGCTTCGCGCTGAACGTGTCGAACTACTTCACCACCGACCAGAGCACGTCCTACGGCAACGCCGTCAACTCGGCCCTGCGCTCCTACGGCTACACGAAGCCGTTCGTCGTCGACACCAGCCGCAACGGCAACGGCTCCAACGGCCAGTGGTGCAATCCCGCCGGCCGCCGGACCGGTACCCCCAGCCGGCGCGGCGGCGGTGCCGAGATGCTGCTGTGGATCAAGGTCCCCGGCGAGTCCGACGGCAACTGCGGCGTCGGGGCCGGCTCCTCGGCCGGGCAGTTCCTGCCGGAGGTCGCCTACAAGATGATCTACGGCTACTGAGTCCGCACGCGGATCCGTTCCCGCCCCGCTCCACTCCTTCCGTGCCCTTCCTGTTCTCTCTCCTGGAGGCTCATTCATGGGATCGAACGCCCTTCCCCCGCTCCTCGTCCGCCGCAAGAGCCGGGGATTACGCGCGGCCCTGGCCGTCGCCGTCCTCGGTGCCGCAGCCGTGCTCGCGGCTCCGCCGGCCTCCCAGGCCGCCGAGGGCACGCTCGGTGGCGCGGCCGCGCAGAGCGGCCGCTACTTCGGCGCCGCCATCGCCTCCGGCCGGCTCGGCGACGGCGCGTACACGTCGATCGCGGGCCGCGAGTTCAACTCGGTGACACCCGAGAACGAGATGAAGCCCGACGCCACCGAGCCCCGACAGGGCCAGTTCAGCTTCGCCGCAGGTGACCGCGTCTACAACTGGGCGGTGCAGAACGGCAAGCAGGTACGCGGCCACACCCTGGCCTGGCACTCCCAGCAGCCCGGCTGGATGCAGAACCTCGGCGGCGGCGCGCTGCGCCAGGCGATGACCAGCCACATCAACGGGGTGATGGCCCACTACAAGGGCAAGATCACCCAGTGGGACGTCGTGAACGAGGCCTTCGCCGACGGCAGCTCAGGGGCCCGGCGCGACTCCAACCTCCAGCGCACCGGCAACGACTGGATCGAGGTCGCCTTCCGCACCGCGCGCGCCGCCGACCCCGGTGCCAAGCTCTGCTACAACGACTACAACATCGAGAACTGGACGTGGGCCAAGACGCAGGCCGTGTACGCCATGGTCCGGGACTTCAAGCAGCGGGGCGTGCCGGTCGACTGCGTCGGCTTCCAGTCCCACTTCAACAACGACAGCCCTTACGACGGCAACTTCCGCACCACCCTGCGGAGCTTCGCCGCCCTCGGAGTCGACGTGGCCGTCACCGAGCTCGACGTGCAGGGCGCCCCGGCCGCGACCTACGCCAACGTGGCCAACGACTGCCTGTCCGTCCCGCGCTGCCTCGGCATCACCGTCTGGGGCGTACGGGACACCGACTCCTGGCGGTCGGAGCAGTCGCCGCTGCTGTTCGACGGCAACGGCAACAAGAAGCCGGCGTACACCTCCGTGCTGGCCGCGCTGAACGCCGCCGGCTCCTCCACTCCGATCCCCTCACCCGGTTCGGGGCCGGTCAAGGGCGTCGGTTCGGGCCGCTGCCTGGACGTGCCCGGTGCCGCCACCGCCGACGGCACCCGGGTCAACCTGTGGGACTGCAACGGCCGCGCCAACCAGCAGTGGGCGTACACCGCCGCGGGCGAGCTGCGGGTCTACGGTGACAAGTGCCTGGACGCCGCCGGTACCGGCAACGGCGCCGCCGTCCAGATCTACGGCTGCTGGGGCGGCGACAACCAGAAGTGGCGGCTCAACCCGGACGGATCCATCGTCGGCGTCCAGTCCGGCCTCTGCCTTGACGCCGCCGGCAACGGCACCGCCAACGGCACGGCGCTCCAGCTCTACTCCTGCTCGAACGGCGGCAACCAGCGCTGGACCCGCACCTGAGGCCCGCCCCGGCGAGGGTGGCGACACCCTCGCCGGGGCGCTGTTGCCTCAGGAGCAGACCGAACCGCCGAGCGTGAAGCGCGCCGGGGGTGCGTTGGTGCCCGAGTACGTCGCCTGGAAGCCGAAGCTCGCACTGGCGCCGGGCTCCAGGGTGGCGTTCCACCCGGCGTCCCGGGCGGTGACCGTGCTGCCGGACTGGCTCACCGTGGCGTTCCAGGCGTTGCCGATCCGCTGGTCACCCGCGAAGCTCCAGCCGAGGGTCCACCCGGAGAGCGGCGTGGTCCCGGTGTTCCGCAGGCTCACGGTCGCCGTGAAGCCGTTGCCCCAGGCGTTGTCGATCCGGTACGCCACCGTGCAGGAGGCCCCCGCCGCGTCGTCGTCCGCCTCCGTCGCCGTGAACGTCGCCGGCTGCACGCCGGGACCGCCTGCGGTGAACGTGGCGCTGCCCGGCGACGCGTCGGCGTCCTGCGCGGCGGAGACCGCAACCGGCTGCGCCGTCGCCCAGTCGGCCGGGGTGAACACCAGGGTCGCGGCCGCCGTCAGGTCCGGGTCGCCGGAGCCGCGGGCCACGGTCACCGTGACGTCGCGCGCGGGCGCCGCCGAGAGCCGTACGCCCACCGGCACCGATCCGCCCTCCGGGACCGTCACGGCGGCCGGTGCCACCTGGACGGCGGGAGCCGCCGGGGCGCCGCGCCGTTCGGCGGCGAATGCCGTCAGCCAGGCCAGCGACGCGTTCCAGTTGATCGCCACCTCGTTGGTGGAGTACGAGCCGATGTCGTCCGTGTAGCAGGCCGCCGGCGCGCAGCCCTGGAGCTTCTCCCTGGCGACCGGGTCCTCCAGGGCCGCGTTCGGGCCGCCGGCGAAGGAACCGGCCGGCGGGTGCGGCAGTGAGGCGTCGTTCTGGTGTGCCCAGAACCGGTGGTGCTGGTTCTCGGAGTGGCGTTCGCCGTGGCCGGTGACGTAGGAGAGGTCGAGCGCGTTGCGGCCGAGCAGGTAGTCCAGGGACTCCAGCGCTCCGGCCCGGTAGCGCTGCAGGCCGGTGAGCTCGTACGCGACGGCCATCACCATCGCGTTGTTGGTGACGGAGCTGTTGGAGCCCCACGCGTACCCGGTGGCGGGGAGCGGTACCGGATAGCCCTGTCCGGCCATGGTGGAGAGGTGGCCGTCGGCGGCCGTGGTGAGCAGGCGGCGCAGCCGGGCGAGGTCGTCGGCGGGCAGGCCCGCGCCGGGGACGGTGGCGAGCGTGATGCGGCCGAGGGTGGCGGTGCCGCCCCACCAGAACCCGTCGGCGGGCCTGGTGTGGTGCGGGGAGGAGGTGACGGCGTCCCGGTAGCGGGACTCCCCGGTGGTGGCCAGGAGTTCCGCCGCCGCCCAGTAGAACTCGTCGGAGACGTCGGCGTCCTCGTACGCGCCGCCGCCGGTGTTGTCGCTCGCCGGGGCGAGCACGTCCGGGTTGGCCTCGGCGGCCGTCCAGGCGCGGCGGGCCGCGTCGAGGCAGCGTGCGGCGAACGCGCTGTCGTAGGGCGCGTACACCCGGGCGCACTGCGCGGCCGAGGCCGCCAGGTTCAGCGTCGCGGCGGTCGACGGCTTGTGCAGCTCGCGCTGCTCGGCGTCGAGATCGGGCCGGGTCGGCAGGGCGGTCCACTGGGCGTCGTGCAGCTTGTGGAAGGCCATCCCGGCCATCGGCTTCCCGGCCGGGACCTGCATCCGCAGCAGGAACTCCAGCTCCCAGCGGGCCTCGTCCAGCACGTCCGGCGTTCCGTTGCCGCGCTCCGGCACCCGCAGCGTGGAATCGCCGAGCGCGGCGTCGCCGCCCGTACGGCGCGCCCGCTCGAAGGAGTTGACCATCTCCCAGACGGAGATGCCGCCGTTGACGACGTACTTGCCGTGGTCGCCCGCGTCGTACCAGCCGCCGCGGGCGTCGACGCGGTAGTCGCACACTCCCGCCCGGCAGGGGACGTCGCTGTCGCCCTTGTTCGGGGCGATGCCCAGGTGCCCGGCGGGGCGGGCGTAGGCGCTGCCGCCGGCCAGGGCGGCGTCGATCGGGATGCCGCTGCGCTGCTGGTAGAAGAAGGACATGCTGTCCGCGCGCAGGGCGTCGTACAGCGAAGGCGAGATGTCGAAGGGGTGGCTGGTGCGGCCGTCGACGCCGAGGGTGTAGCCGGTGCCGGTGCCGGTGTACGCGCCGAAGTCCACCAGGTGCGTGGACTGGCCGGACGCCTGGTCCGCGCCGCGCACGGCGGTGGTGCCCGAGGCGACCACCGCGCCCGTGGCGTCGCGCAGCTGCCAGCCGAGCGGGGCGGTCGCGGCGCTGGCCACCGTGGCCCGCTTGGGGCCGTCGGGGAGGTATCCGAGCTGGTTGACCCGGACGGGTGTGTCGGCGGCGGCGGCCGTGGGGGCGGCCGCCGCCGGAACGGTCAGGGCCGTCGTGGACAGGCCGCCGGCGGCGAGCGCCAAGCCGGTGAGCAGGGCGGCCGCGCGGCGGGGCACGCCGCGCGCGGGGGTGGCAGGAGGCACGGGTGGGGCCTTCCTAGGCGGGGGTGTGGGAGCGCTCCCATCAAGCCAGCAGTCGGACGGACCGTCAAGTAGCCGTGCGCAAAGGGGACTTGCCGCGCCCGCCCGCTGCGCGGGGAGCCGGGCGGACTCCGGCCGGGCGGCACTCCCCGTCCCGCGCGAGGAGGTGCGGCGTCTCAGCCTCCGGCAGCGCGGGGGGCGTTGCCGTAGTAGGCGTCCGGTCCGTGCTTGCGGGTGAAGTGCCGCTCCAGGAGGTGCCTCGGCGGGTCGGAGACGCCCCCGAGGCGGAACCCCAGTGCCAGCGTGTGCAGCGCCATCTCCGCCACGGCCTCGCAGACGACGGCGTTCTCCAGTGCGGCCTTGGCGGTGGCGCCCCAGGTGAAGGGGCCGTGTCGCGAGACGAGCGCTCCGGGGACCTCTTCGGCCCGGCGGGGGTCGGCGCCGAGCCGGGCGACGATCACCTGGCCGGTGTTGTACTCGTAGTCCTTGGCGCACTGGGCGGCGGTCAGGTCCGCCGTCACGGGGACGGGCCCGTTGAAGGTGTCGGCGTGGGTGGTGCCGAGCACCGGGATGGGGCGGCGCGCCTGGGCGAAGGCGACGGCGTGCGCCGAGTGCGTGTGGGTGACGCCCCCGATGGCGGGGAACGCGCGGTAGAGGCACCGGTGGGTTTCGGCGTCGGTGGACGGCCTGAGGTGCCCGTCGACGACCCTCCCGTCCTCCAGCGCCACCACCACCAGGTCCTCCTCGGTGAGGTCGGCGTAGGAGACCCCGGACGGCTTGATGACGAAGACTCCGGCGTCCCGGTCCACTCCACTGACGTTTCCCCAGGTGAGAGTGGCCAGCCCGGCCTCGGGGATCCGAAGGTTGGCCGCGAGGACCTCGCGACGGAGCTTCTTGAGATGGGTCTCGCTCACTGCGCCCTCACCGTCTTTCCGCCACGGGACCGATCGCGGGCCGGGTCGGCACCACGGCTGTGCTGCGGCTGCTGTCGCCGCCCTGCTGCTCGCTTGAGATTGTGAACGCTAACAAACGATAAGCTCAAGAGGTTACAGGGAGATTTCCGCTCACACCCTTCGAAGAACGCGGCATAATGTGAACGCCAACATCGAGACCCCGCCGACCGCCTCCCGGCCGGTTCGGTACCGTGGGGGAAGGCCGCTCGGTGAGGAAAGGAAGAGAGTTGACCCAGCTCCCGGACGTCTCGCGAGCGCCCACTATGACGGACGTCGCGCGCGTCGCAGGCGTGTCCCACCAGACCGTTTCGCGGGTGCTCAGCGACCACCCGAACGTCAGCGCCAAGACCCGGGCCGCGGTGACCCAGGTCATCGAGCAGCTGGGCTACCGCCGCAACTCGGCGGCCCGGGCCCTGGCCACGCGCCGCACCCACACGCTGGGCGTCATCGCGGTGAACACCACGCTGCACGGGCCGGCCAGCACCGTGGCGGGGGTCCAGGAGGCGGCTCGCGACCGCGGCTACCTGACGTCCGCCGTCACGCTGCGGACGGCCACGCAGACGGCCCTCGCCGAGGCCATGCAGCACCTCGCCGGGTGGGGGGTGGAGGGGATCGTCGCCGTCACTCCGCAGCGCGCGGCGGTCAGGGCCCTCGCGGCCTTGGACGCGCCGTGCCCGGTGGTCACCGTGGAAGGCGGCCACACCCTGGCCCTGCCCGGGGTGTCGCTGGACCAGAACCTCGGCGCCCGCATGATCACGGAACATCTCCTCGCCTCGGGCCATGCCACCGTGTGGCACGTCGCGGGCCCCTCCGACTGGCTCGAGAGCGAGGCCCGCACGCAGGGGTGGGAGGACGCGCTGCGGGACGCGGGTGCCGAGGTGCCGCCCCTGCTGCGCGGCGACTGGAGCCCCCTGTCGGGATACCAGGCCGGCCAGCAGCTCGCGGGGCGGGTCCGGGCGTCACGGGCAGGGGGAGCGGGCCTCACGGCGGTGTTCGTGGCCAACGACCAGATGGCCCTCGGCGTCCTGCGCGCCCTGCGGGAAGCCGGACTGCGCACGCCCGAGGACGTGGCGGTCGCCGGGTTCGACGACATCCCCGAGGCGGAGTTCTTCCCGCCCCCGCTGACGACGATCCGGCAGGACTTCGCCTCGCTCGGCCGCGACAGCATCGGACTGCTCCTGGACCACATCGAGGGCCGGGCCGACGAGCCGACGCACCTCGTGGTGGCGCCCGAGCTCATCGTGCGCGCCAGCACCGCCCGCAGGATCTCCCTGCCGGGGTCGTGAAGGACCGCCGTCCGGAGCCCCCGCGGCCCCGGACGGCGGATGCGGTCGCGGCCCGGCCCCTTCCGGGCACGGTCCGCGGAGCGGAGTCAGCGCGCGGTGGGCCGGCGGCCGCCGATCAGGCGTTGCAGCACGATGAACACGAGCAGCAGGGCGCCGATGACGATCCGGGTCCACCAGGAGCTGAGGGTGCCCTGGAAGTTGAGCAGCGTCTGGATCATGCCGAGGACCAGTACGCCGAGAGCGGTGCCCAGGACGAAGCCGGATCCTCCGGTCAGCAACGTGCCGCCGATCACGGTGGCGGCGATCGCGTCGAGTTCCATGCCCATGGCGTGCAGGGCGTAGCCGGAGAGCGTGTAGAAGGTCAGCAGCAGGCCGCCGAGAGCGGAGCACAGGCCGCTGACGCCGTACACGGCGATCTTGGTGGTGCCCGTCGGCAGGCCCATCAGGCGGGCGGAGGACTCGTTGCCGCCCAGCGCGTACACGTTGCGGCCGAAGCGCGTGTGGTGCAGGACGACGAAGGCGGTCACCAGCACGGCCAGCGCGATCAGGACGGGGATCGAGACGAACAGTCCGCCCGGTCCGTAGAGCCTGGTCTGGGCGACTGACGCGGTGACGGGATCGGTGATCGTGACGGACTCGGTGCTGATCGTGTAGCAGAGCCCCCGGGCGAGGAACATGCCCGCCAGGGTGACGATGAACGGCTGGATCTCGAAGGTGTGGATGATCCAGCCCATGAGCGCCCCGCTCCCGGCGCCGGCCAGGAGGACCAGGGGGATCACGGCGGCCAGGGGCCAGCCGTGCGACTCGACCAGCCAGGCGGTGGTCATGGTGGAGAGCGCCACCATGGAGCCGATGGACAGGTCGATGCCCCCGGTGAGGATGACGAAGGTCGCGCCGACCGCGACGACCAGCAGGAACCCGTTGTCGATCAGCAGGTTCAGCACGACCTGCGCGGAGAGGAACCCCTCGTAGAGCGCGGATCCGACGCCGAACACGACGACCAGCAGGACCGCGGTGACGACCAGGGGGATACGGGTCCGGGTGCGCGGCGAAAGGGTCGCGAAGGGGCGGGCCGTTCGCGCGGCGGCGTTCACGGTGCCGGTACTCATGCGCGTGCCTCCTGCTCCTGCGGGGTGGGGCCCGCCGCGGCGGGGAACCGGGGAGTGGTCGCCGGGCGGCGGACCAGCTTGGCCCGGAAGACCGGGGACTGCACGAGGCAGACGATGACGACCACGAAGGCCTTGAAGACGAGGGTGGTCTCGGGAGGGACCCCGAGGGTGTAGACGGTGGTGGACAGGGTCTGGATGATCAGGGCGCCCAGGACCGTCCCGCCGAGGGAGAAGCGCCCTCCGGTCAGGGCGGTGCCGCCGACCACGACGGCGAGGATCGCGTCGAGTTCGATCCACAGGCCGGCGTTGTTGCCGTCGGCGCTGGAGACGTTCGAGCTGATCATCAGCCCGGCGACGGCTGCGCACAGGGCGCTGAAGACGTACACCAGGGCGAGCAGACCGCCGGCCCGGATCCCCACCAGCCGGCTGGCGGTGGGGTTGCCGCCGACGGACTCGATCAGCATGCCGAGGGCACTGCGGCGGGTGACGAAGGCGGTGAGCCCGACGAGGACGGCCGCCAGCAGGACGGCGAACGGGAGGAGCAGCCAGTAGCCGCCCCCGATCATCTTGTAGGGGGCGCTGGTCACGGTGATGATCTGGCCGTCGGTGATCAGCTGGGCGACGCCGCGGCCCGCGACCATGAGGATCAGGGTGGCCACGATGGGCTGTACTCCCAGACCGGACACCAGCAGTCCGTTGGCCAGGCCCAGGACGAGGGCGACCGCGAGCGCGAGGGCGACGGCCGTGAGCGTGGACGCGACGCTGCCGGGACGCGCCGCGCCGGAAAGGTGTGCGCAGGCGAGCGCGCCGGCGATGGCGACGGTGGAACCGACCGAGAGGTCGATGCCCCGGGTGGCGATGACGAGGGTCATGCCGAGCGCCACGAGGACGAGGGGCGCGCCGAAGCGCAGGATGTCGACGAGGCTGCCGTAGAGGTGGCCGTCACGCACCCGGACCGAGAGGAAGTCGTGGTGGAACGCGAGGTTCCCGAGGAGCAGGGCGAGCAGGACGAGCGCGGGCCACAGCAGGCGGTGGCCGGCCGCGCGCCGCGCGATGCCGCGGGCCGCCCCGGATGTGGCGGGCTGGGGGGTCATGAGTCCGTTCCGGTGGCGATGGTCGTCAGGAGGCGTTCGGGCGTGACGGAGTCGTCGTTGGCGAGGGTGGCCACCATGCGGTGGTCGCGGAGGACGGCGATGCGGTGGCTCAGGCGCAGGACCTCTTCGAGTTCCGCCGAGACGAACAGAACGGCGGTGCCTTCGTCGGCCAGGCGGGCCACGAGTTTCTGGATCTCGGCCTTGGCCCCGATGTCGATGCCCCGGGTGGGTTCGTCGAGGATCAGGAACCGGGGCTCGGTGAGCAGCCAGCGCGCGAGGAGGACCTTCTGCTGGTTGCCTCCGCTGAGGTGGCGTACCTGTGCTTCGGGGTCGGCGGGGCGGATGTCGAGGGCTTCGATCCAGTGCCGTGCCAGCTCGTCCTGTTTCGCGCGGGTCAGCGGCCTGGTCCAGCCGCGGGCGGCCTGCAGGGCGAGGACGATGTTCTCGCGGACCGTGAGCTCACCCACCAGCCCCTCCGACTTGCGGTTCTCGGAGCAGAAGGCGATGCCCCGGGCGATGGCGTGCCGGGGGCTGCGCAGCGGCACCTTCCTGCCCTCGATGCTCACCTCTCCGGCGTCCGCGCCGTCCGCGCCGAACAGCAGGCGCGCCGCTTCGGTGCGGCCGGAGCCCAGCAGGCCGGCGAGTCCGATGACCTCGCCGGCGTGGACGTCGAGGTCGTAGGGTTCGATCGAGCCCGTACGGGTCAGCCGTCGGGCCCGGAGGAACGGCTCGCGGGCCGCCCGTTCGGGCCCTGGTCCGTGGGCGCGGCCCGACAGCTGGTCGAGGGTGGCCAGCTCTCCGCCGATCATGCGCTGGACGAGCGTCACCGGGGTGAGCTCGCCGATGGGGTACTCGCCTTCCAGGCGGCCGCCCCGCAGGACGGTGACGCGGTCGCAGAGGTCGAACACCTGGTCCAGGAAGTGCGTGACGAACAGGACGGCCACCCCGCGGTCCCGCAGGCGCCGCACCAGCCCGAAGAGCTGGGCCACCTCCTCGCGGTCCAGGCTGGAGGTGGGTTCGTCCAGCACGAGGACCTTCGCCGAGACGTCCACCGCCCGGACGATGGCGACCAGTTGCTGCACCGCCAGGGAGTGCGCGCCGAGCGGAGAGGTGACGTCGAGGTCGAGCTCCAGTTCCGTCAGCAGCCGGGCCGCCCGTCGCCGCATCGCGGACCAGTGGACGAGGCCGAACCGGCGCGGTTCGCGCCCGATGAGGATGTTCTCGGCGACCGAGAGGTTGGGGCAGAGGTTGACCTCCTGGTAGACGGTGCTGATTCCGGCACGCTGCGCCTGGAGGGGGTCCGTGAACGTGTGGGGCCGGCCGTCGACGAGGACGGTGCCGCCGTCGGCGGGGTGGACACCGGTGAGCACCTTGATCAGGGTGGACTTCCCGGCGCCGTTCTCGCCCATCAGGGCGTGCACCTCGCCGGGGAAGAGCCGCAGGGCGACTTCGTCGAGGGCGAGTACGCCCGGGAACCGCTTGCGGATGCCGTGGGCTTCCAGGACCGGCCGCGGGCCGCCGGTTCCCGTGGGCGGCTGCGTGGACGGAGATGTCATGCGCCCTCCTCTCGTGTGGGGGTGGAGCGGGCTCGGTCGCCGGGCCTCGCGGGCCGGCGGGCCCGGGAGGGGACGGCCGGGACCGCCGGGACAGCGGCCGCGGCGGGGAGCGCCGTGGGTCAGTAGTTCCGGGACGGCAGCGCGGCCGCGGCCTTGTCCTGGGGGAACACGCCCTCCTGGGTTTCGACCCGGGCGGGCACGCTCTCGCCCGCGACAACCTTCTTGGCCAGGTCCATCAGCTGGTCGCCGAGGAGCGGGTTGCACTCCACCACGACGTTGATCTTGCCCTCGGTCATCGCGACGAAGGCGTCCTTGATCCCGTCCACCGAGATCACCTTGATGTCCGTACCGGGCTTCTTGCCGGACTCCTCGATGGCCTGGATGGCGCCGAGGGCCATGTCGTCGTTGTGGGCGTACAGGACGTCGATGTCCTTTTGGGACTTCAGGAACGCCTGCATGACCTCCTTGCCCTTGGCGCGCGTGAAGTCGCCCGACTGGGAGGCGGCGATCTTGAACCTGCCGTCGGCCCGGATGGCCTCGGCGAAGCCGGCCTTGCGGTCGTTGGCGGGTGCGGAGCCCGTGGTGCCCTGGAGTTCGACGATGTTGACCGGGCCCTGCTGGTTGGCGTACGCGGCGGTCAGCCACTCCCCCGCCGACCTGCCCTCCTTGACGAAGTCCGAGCCCAGGAAGGTCTTGTAGAGGGAGGTGTCCTTGGTGTCCACGGCGCGGTCGGTCAGGATGACGGGGATGCCCGCGTCCTTGGCCTCCTTCAGCACCGTGTCCCAGCCGGACTCCACGACCGGGGAGAAGGCGATCACGTCGACCTTCTGCTGGATGAACGTGCGGATCGCCTTGATCTGGTTCTCCTGCTTCTGCTGCGCGTCGGAGAACTTGAGTTCGATCCCGGCCTTCTTGGCCGCCTCCTGGACGGACTTGGTGTTGGCGGTACGCCAGCCGCTCTCGGCTCCGACCTGGGCGAAGCCCATGGTGATCCTGCCGCCGGAACCCGCTTTGCCCCCGGAGGCCGGGCCCGGGGCGGGAGCGGCGGCGGGGCCCTGGGTCGAGCAGGCGGTCAGCGCCGAGGAGGCGAGGAGTGCGGCGGTGAGGACGTGGACTGCTCTGCGAGCCATGACGGGTGTCCTTTCGGGGAAGGGGAGCCGTCGCATTGTGAGCGCTAACAAGTGCGGTTCTCAACCCTCTTGCGGCACGTTACCGCTCTGTTATCGCGCCGGATGCGAGGTCGAGCGACTCATCCTGCGATCTGGGCGCACCCTCTTGCCCCTCGGCATTGTTAGCGCTCACACTGCATGGCGTCCGGCACCACCACTCCTTCGGAAGGCACTCAGTTGACGTCACCCCACCTCCTCACGCCCACCCCCCGTTCCGGGGAACCGGAGCGGTACACGGTCGGTGTCGACTTCGGCACCCTGTCGGGCCGCGCCGTGGTGGTGCGGATTCGCGACGGGCAGGAGCTGGCGGCGGCGGTCCACACCTACCGGCACGGCGTCATGGACCGGTACCTGCCGCACGGCGGTGCGCAACTGCCACCGGACTGGGCCCTGCAACACCCCGAGGACTGGCGCGACGTCCTGCGCCGCGCCGTCCCGGCGGCCGTGGCGGCGGCCGGAGTCGATCCGGCCGCGGTGATCGGCATCGCCACCGACTTCACCGCCTGCACCGTCCTGCCCACCCTGGCCGACGGGACCCCCCTCGCCGAGACGGAGCTCGCCGGACGGCCGCACGCGTGGCCCAAGCTGTGGAAACACCACGCGGCCCAGCCGTACGCCGATCGCATCAACGAACTCGCCCACGCCCGCGGGGAGAAGTGGATCGCCCGCTACGGCGGCCGGATCTCCGCGGAGTGGCAGTTCGCCAAGGCCCTCCAGGTCCTGGAGGAGGATCCGCTCGTGTACGACACCTGCGCGCGGTGGATCGAGGCCGCCGACTGGATCGTGTGGCAGCTCACCGGAACCGAGTCCCGCAACGCCTGCACCGCCGGCTACAAGGGAATCCACCAGGACGGTGCCTACCCGAGCGAGGAGTACCTGGCCGGGCTGAACCCCCGGTTCGCCGACTTCGCCCGCACCCGCCTCGCGTTCCCGCTCTCCGCGCTCGGCTCACGCGTGGGCGGGCTCAGCACCGGGGCGGCCGCCTGGACCGGGCTGCGCCCCGGGATCGCCGTGGCCGCGGGCAACGTCGACGCCCATGTCACCGCGGCCGCGGCCCAGGCCGTGGAGGACGGCCAACTGCTCGCCATCATGGGCACCTCCACCTGCCACGTCGTCAACGCGCCCGTCCTCGCCGACGTCCCCGGCATCTGCGGCGTCGTGAACGGCGGCGTCGTCGAGGGGGCCTACGGCTACGAGGCCGGGCAGAGCGCGGTGGGTGACATCTTCGCCTGGGTGCTGGACCAGGGCCTCCCACCGGACTACCTCGCCGAAGCGGCCGAGCGCGACGAGGACCTGCACACCCTGCTGACCCGGAAGGCCGCCTGCCAGCCGGTCGGCGGCCACGGGCTGGTCGCCCTCGACTGGCTGGGCGGAAACCGGTCGGTCCTCGTCGACCACCACCTCTCCGGAGTCATCGCGGGCCTGACCCTCGCCACCCGCCCGGAGGACGTCTACCGCGCGCTGCTCGAAGCCACCGCGTTCGGCACCCGCGTCATCGTGGAGGCCCTGGAGACGGGCGGCGTACCGGTGCGCGAGTTCATCGTCGCGGGCGGACTGGCCAGGAACGGACTGCTGATGCAGATCTACTCCGACGTGCTGCGCCGCCCCGTCTCCCTGGCCGGGTCGGACCAGGCCCCCGCCCTGGGGGCGGCCATCCACGCCGCCGTGGCCGCGGGCGCGTACAGCGACGTACGGACGGCCGGCGCCGCCATGGGCCGCCGGCTGCCGGCCGTCTACACGCCGGACGCCTCCCGGGCCGATGCCTACGACACCCTCTTCGCCGAATACCGGCTCCTGCACGACCGCTTCTCCGCCGACGGCCAGCTGCACCGCCTGCGGCGCATCCGCGACACGACCCGCACGGCGAACTGATCCGCGCCGCCCTCCCTCCGCCCCCCTCCCCGCCCGCCCGCTCCGACGCGCCGCGGGACGTCACCTCCAGGAGTCCATGTGCCCAGCCGAACGTCTCCCGCCCAGGAAATCTGGTTCCTCACCGGCAGCCAGCACCTGTACGGGGAGGAGACGCTGAAACAGGTCGCCGAACAGTCGCGGCACCTGGCCGCCGCGCTGGACGACACCTCCACCATCCCCGCACGCGTCGTGTGGAAGCCGGTGCTCACCGACGCCGACGCCATCCGCCGCCTGTGCCTCGACGCGAACGCCGACGACCGGTGCACCGGGCTCATCGCCTGGATGCACACCTTCTCGCCGGCGAAGATGTGGATCGCCGGACTGGACGCGCTGCGCAAGCCGCTGCTGCACCTGCACACCCAGTCGAACGTGGCCCTGCCCTGGGACACCATCGACATGGACTTCATGAACCTCAACCAGGCCGCCCACGGGGACCGCGAGTTCGGGCACGTCCAGACCCGCCTCGGCGTGCCCCGCAGGACCGTGGCCGGACACGTCACGGACCCGGTGACCACCGCACGGGTCGCCATCTGGGCGCGGGCGGCCGCCGCGCGCTGCGAACTGGCCACCCTCAAGGTCGCCCGGTTCGGCGACAACAT